>CAYMUX010000110.1:0-11178 GCA_964393845.1 uncultured Nitrospiraceae bacterium | reverse complement strand
ACAAAATCAGGTTTACCATTAGGGTTGGGCCAGCCCTCGGATTGATGGGGACGCTGATCCCGATGGGGATATCCCTTTCCGCCCTTGCTCAGGGTGATATGCCGAAAATGGCAGGGAGCATGGTCACGGCATTCACAACAACCGTTGTCGGTCTTGCCTGCGGTGTTGCTGCGTATCTCATATCCATTGTAAAGGAGAAATGGGTCAGGGCGGACATGAGGGAAATGGAATATCTCACTGAGCTAACGCTTAGAACACAGAAGACAGAGGTCAGAAGTCAGACTACAAAGGAGAATGAAGATGAGATTTATGAAGAGGCGTAGAAGGTTTGATAAATATGAGCAGCCTCTTGAAGACCCTATCTCAGGGGTTGCGAATCTTTTTGACGCAAGTGTAGTCTTCATCGTGAGCATGATGGTCGCCCTCTTCATGGCCTACAACATGCTGGACCTGCTTGACCCGAAATCAGAGGTGACGATTACAAAAAAGAGTGCTGACGGAAAGATAGAGATTGTCACAAAAAAGGGTAAGGAGATAAAGGTACAAAAAGTGACAGACAAGCGATTAAGCGGTGAAGGCGAAAGGCTCGGAACAGCATATCAATTAAAAGACGGGAGGGTGATTTATGTGCCGGAATAGTTCAGAGTTTAGAGTTGGGAGTTTAGAGTTAAACGCAGGCATATGGGCTTTCGTAATTCTATTTTCTGTGATTTTTATTGCTACTGCTCATGCAGAGCCTTTTAAGGTGAGCCTCCTGCTCGGGGATACCCATTCAAAAACTGCCATTGAGGCGATTAAGCAGATAAAGAGTGAGGAACTAAAAGATGTCTCGTTTTATGTATATCCGTCTAAAGACATACGAAGCAAAGACCTCATGCATCTCAAGGAATCGAAACTCGTAGTAATCAATATAATGGGAAGGCAGCTTGTTGATTCTGTTAAGACTGAGATAGAAGAGGTAATTAAAAAGGGTGGAAAGGTGTATGCAGTGGCGGCAAGCGGGTCATATAATGATGAGATTAATAAACTGGGTATTTTATTGGACGAGAATATAGAGGAATATTATCACCATGGGGGTGTAGAAAATATCAAAAACATGATTCGTTATGCACTGAAAAAGGATTTTAATTTTGATGTTTCCTACAGTGAGGCAATTAAAATACCTGAGCTTGGAATATACGAATACAAGACAAAGAAGATCTTTGAGGATTTTGAAGAGTATAGAAAGGTCTATGGTCTGCAGTCGATTAATAAACCATGGATAGGGGTTGTTTTCTACAAAAACAATGTTGAGTCAGGACAGACAAAACACCTTGATGCGGTAATTCAGGGCCTTGAGAATGAAGGCTTCAATGTTCTCCCTGTTTATGGTTATCCTTCAGAAGCTGCCATGGAGAGGTTTTTCTTTGATGAGAATGGAAAAAGCAGGGTAAGTATTGTCATAGGTATGGGTATGAAAATGGGGGTTAATCCACAAATCGCCGCGCCTCTGCTCAGCAAGCTGAATGTGCCTGTAATTAATGCCATTACCCTTTATAGCCAATCAAAGGATGAATGGGAAAAATCTCCTGCGGGTCTTGATATCTTTGAAAGGGCATGGCAGATTGCGGTACCTGAACTTGCGGGGATTATTCAGCCCATTGTCATTGCATCAAAGGAAAAGGTGATTGATAAGGAGACAGGGATTGAGTATATAGAAGAACGCCCCATCCCCGAAAGGATAAAGAGGCTTGTTGACAGGGTGAAGGCATGGATAAATCTTCAGGATAAGGCTAACAAAGACAAGAGGATTGCCATAATCTATTACAACTATCCACCGGGCAAGCAGAACATCGGTGCGTCATATTTAAATGTGCTGCCGGAGAGTCTTTATGAAATAATCAACAGGCTCAGGGCTGAGGGTTACAATGCAGGGGATAATGAAATCAGTAAAGAAAAACTTTTAAATGACATTCACAGCTATGCAAGAAATATCGGCAATTGGGCTGGCGGTGAGATAGACAGGCTTGCACGCACAGGAAAACCTGTCCTTATTCCTATTGATACCTACAAAAGATGGTTTGAGGAATTGCCTGAAGGTTTTAAAAAATCGGTTATCAAAGACTGGGGCAAACCTGAAGAAAATAAGATTATGTCATGGATAGGCGCAAGTGGTACAAAATACATTGTCATTCCTGCTGTGAAATACGGAAATATCATCTTCACCCCTCAGCCTTCCAGGGGCTGGGAGCAGGATGTTAAAAAGCTTTATCACAGCGTCACCCTCGCGCCTCATCATCAGTATATCGCCTTTTATCTGTGGCTGAAGAATGAATTTCAGGCGGACGCCATAGCGCATATTGGAACACACGGCACACATGAATGGCTTTCGGGTAAAGAAGTCGGCTTCACCAATGAAGATCCTCCGGAGGCGTTAATACAGGATTTGCCGAATATCTATCCATATATTGTTGACAATGTCGGAGAAGGGCTTCAGGCAAAAAGACGCGGCATGGCTGTAATCATTGACCATATGACACCGCCCTTTGATAAGGCGGGGATGAACAGGGAATTAAAGGAACTTGCAGCATTGATTAATGATTACAATTCGGCAAAAGACAAAAGCCTTTCATTGGCACAGACAAGGCTTGAAGAAATTAACAGTCTGGCAAGGAAAATAGGCATTCTCACGGATTTGAAACTCAAAGAGATAACCAATAAAGAGATTGAAGAACTGGATGACTACATAAAGGACATCTCAGAAAAACAGACGCCTTTCGGCCTGCACACCTTTGGAAAGGCGCCTGATGAGAAATACAGAAGGACAACCGCTGAGGCTGTACTCTCCATTGAAAAGGACTTAACCCTTGAGGAAAGGCAGAGGCGGATTGCGGAACTTGAAAGCAGAATAATCGAGGGCGCACAGAGAGAGCTTGACTCCTTCATCGCAGCCCTTTCCGGCAGATATATACCTGCCGGGCAGGGCAATGACCCTATCAGGAATCCGGATTCGCTGCCTACCGGCAAAAACTTTTATTCCTTTGACCCCACAAGGGTACCAGCAAAAGGGACATATGAGATGGGAGTAAGGTTAGCAAAAGAACTCATAGAAGACTATAAACAAAGGCACGGCATTTACCCTGACAAACTCACATTTGTTCTATGGGCTACTGAAACCATAAGGCATGAAGGGGTGATGGAGTCCCAGATTATGTATCTCATGGGAATAAAGCCAAAATGGGATGAGCGTGGAAGGGTCATTGGAGTTGAGGCAATACCAAGGAATGAACTTGGAAGGCCGAGAATAGATGTGACCATGACCCCATCTGGACTTTACAGGGATTTGTTTTCCAATCTTATGGACCTGCTTGATAAGACTGTGAGTTTAGCAAAGGAACAGGATGAAGAAGATAATGCTATTAGAACAAATGTTATGAGGACAAAGAAGATGCTCATAGATAAAGGCATTGATGAAGAAAAGGCTGAAAGGCTTGCGACAGTGAGGATATTCACCGAACCTCCAGGCGCTTACGGCACGGGACTTTCTAATGTGATACCCCTTTCTAACACATGGGACAACGAGAAGCAGGTTATTGATGTTTTTTTTATGAGGATGAGCCACATGTTCGGGCAGGGGTTCTGGGGAAATAAAGTTGGGAGTGAGGAGTTAGGGGTTAAGGGTAAAGAAGATATTAGTCTAACTCTGTTTAAAAATTCGTTATCCGGCACTAAGATAGCTATTCATAGCCGTTCAGGTAATGTTTATGCAACACTGGATAATGATGACGTCTTTCAGTATCTTGGCGGAGCTGCAATGGCAATACGTGCTGTGGACGGTAAGACACCGGAGGTTTATGTAACGAATATGTCCAACCCCAAACAGCCTAAACAAGAGACCCTTGAAAAGTTCATGGGAAGGGAGATGAGGAGCAGGTATCTCAATCCCGAATGGATAAAGGCGATGATGAAGGAAGGATATGCAGGCGCAAGGTTTGTAGATAAGGTAGTGGAGCATCTATGGGGCTGGCAGGTGACAGTGCCTGAGGCTGTGGATTCAGCAAAGTGGAATGAGATGTACGAGACCTATGTTCTGGACAGAAATGGATTAAACATAAAGGAGATGTTCAGGCAGTCAAAGAATATGTGGGCGTACCAGTCCATTGTAGCGAGGATGCTTGAGACAGTCAGAAAGGATTACTGGAAGCCTGACAAAAAGGTCATCGAGACCCTTGCAAGGGAGTATGCAGAGACAGTAAAAGAGGTTGGACTTGCCTGTTGTGACCACACATGCAATAATCCTTTTCTTACAAGCTTTACGGCTAATGTCCTCCTGTCAGTGCCGGGGTTGAAAAATCAAGTTCAGGGATTTTTGAAGGCCTTGGAAACAGTCCAAAATCCGGAGTCCGGCGTCAAGAGACAAAATTCCAGAGTCGAGAGTCAGGAGTCCAGAGTCAGGAGTCAAAAAGACAAATCAATGACAAAAACATCTGCACCTGACGGAAGCGGTAAAAAAGTAGAGGGCTATGAAATGCAGGACGTGAATGCATCCGGCGCATCGTCAGCTCCAATCCCGTATTTATTTCTTATAGGATTTTTGGTACTTATCGGACTTATTGCAGTGGGATGGAAAAAAATGAGGTAGCCAGTTTGATGAATTCCATTATTGTCAGAAATGACCACTAAATTATTACAGAACTACTTGACAGAACTGCATTCAAGGGGTTGACAGGATATGAGCTCCACTGGTAAAGTAGTGCTACTTTTATTGAAAAGGTGCTACGATGAGCGTTAAGCGGTTTGGAATATCTCTGGACTCTTCTCTTTTAAAGAGCTTTGACAGTCTTATAGCAAGAAAAGGCTATGCTAACAGAAGCGAAGCTATAAGGGACCTTATAAGAGACAGCCTGGTAAGAGATGAATGGGAGAGCGGCGATAAGGAGACTGTAGGCACTATTACTATTGTCTATTCCCATCATACGAGGGAGCTTGCGGATACCCTGACGGATCTTCAGCATCATTTTTATGCATCCATAATATCATCCATGCATGTCCATCTTGACGAACACAACTGCCTCGAGGTAATAGCAGTAAAGGGAAAGGCAATGGATATAAAGAAGATAGCAGATAAATTGATAGGGACAAAGGGGGTGAAGCACGGAAAACTTTCATTGACAACGACAGGCAGGCATCTTAAATAAATTTTTTTTGCTCTTAGGTAGCACTAATTAAATATAAGTAACACTAATTCTAACGGATAGACAGGAGGATATATGAAGTTTGAAGTTCGGGGGGTTAAAGTTTTCTCATTCTTTTTGCTGTTCACTATTTACTTTTCACTATTCACTGTTTCATTTGCCGCCCACCCTCTCATCACCGACGACACAGGCACGCAGGGCAAAGGGAAGTTTCAGCTTGAGATTAACGGGGAGACAAGTTTCGACAAGGAAATTGAGAGTGATGAAGACACCGGAGAACACATTACAGTAAAAGAAACAGGCGGAGAAGTGGCAGCAGCACTCTCTTACGGAGTAACCGATACAACGGACATCGTCTTCGGTCTTCCGTATCAATGGGGCAAAGTGAAAGAAGACGGAACAGAGACTGCTGATGAAGACGGGATATCGGATATTTCTTTTGAAGTCAAGTGGAGATTGTTTGAGAAGGACGGTTTGAGTTTCGCTTTTAAACCCGGTATTACGCTTCCCACTGGAGATGATGAAAAAGGATTGGGCGCAGGAAGGATAACATACAGCCTGTTTTTTATTACGACAAAAGAAATTGAGCCGTTTGCGTTCCACGCAAACATCGGCTACATAAGAAATGAAAACAAGGGCGATGAAAGAAAAGATATTTGGCATGCGTCTCTTGCGTCAGAAATGGAAGTCGTTAAAGACCTGAAACTCGTTGCGAACATTGGAATGGAAAAGAATCCCGATAAAGGTTCATCTACTGATCCTGCCTTTATTCTCGGCGGATTAATCTATTCTGTGACAGAAAATATCGACATGGATTTTGGCGTAAAATTCGGACTCAATAAACCGGAAACCGACCGTACCCTGCTTGCAGGAATGGCATTAAGATTTTAGGTTTTTTCGTCCCCTCTATTAAGAGGGGATTGAGGGGTGTGTTTATTCCTCGCTAACATAATTTACACACCCCTGACCCCTCTTGTTAGAGGGGAATTAAAGACTATTTTCGGAGCAAAGGAGGGACATACCATGCATATGGCAGACGCTTTACTCTCACCGGCAGTAGGAGCAACTTTTTGGGCAGGCTCATTAGGAACTATCGCCTGGTGCGCAAAAAAACTGAAGGAAAACATCAATGATAAAATAGTGCCTTTAATGGGCGTGCTTGGAGCATTCATCTTTGCCGCGCAGATGATTAATTTCACCATCCCCGGCACGGGTTCAAGCGGACATCTCGGTGGAGGGATGATACTTGCTATACTCCTCGGCCCATATGCGGCATTTATTACAATGGCATCAGTTCTTACTGTACAATGCCTTTTCTTTGCCGACGGCGGAATATTGGCGTTAGGCTGCAATATCTGGAATCTCGGGGTGTATACCTGCTTTATCATTTACCCGCTCATCTACAAACCGTTAGTTCAGGCCGGAAGCAATCCCAAAAGAATTGCCATTGCCTCTATGATAAGCGCGGTGGTTGCTCTGCAATTAGGCGCTTTTTCCGTGGTCATTGAAACGCTGCTGTCAGGGCGGAGTGAACTTCCCTTCAGCACATTCCTCCTCTTGATGCAGCCTATTCATCTGGGTATCGGTATAGTCGAGGGGTTTGTAACTGCGGGCGTGATTAATTTCGTCAAGGCTGCAAGGCCTGAAATACTTGAAAGCGTTATGTCAGCGCGGGCTCTTTCCGCTGATATTTCTATCAGGAAGGTGCTTGCGGGATTATTGGTAGTCGCCGTGCTCACAGGTGGTATGCTGTCATGGTTTGCGTCCTCCAATCCAGACGGACTTGAGTGGTCTATCGAAAAGGTCTTCGGAAAGCCGGAATTGCCTGAACAGGAAAGCGGGATAGTTCCCCTGCTGAAAGGGATACAGGAAAAAACCGCCTTTCTGCCCGATTACAATTTTAAGCAGGTAGAAAAACAGCAGGAGGGAGCAGCCTCACCAGAAGAAAATAAATGGCCGGCTGTAGAGTCGGGCACATCCCTTTCCGGCTTGATCGGCTCAGTGATGGTCTTATGCCTGATCTTTCTATTCGGTTTCGGCATCAAGGCGCTCAGACGCAGGACATCTTAAAGCCAGAAAACATGATTGCATTGATCAAGGAGTAATTATGAAAGAGATGTACTGCCGTAAGGCGGCTACTGTTGGGTTTTGGGACGGCTATGCACCCTGGTACAAACTTTGGCTGGAGCATAACAATTACCATAACAGGATAATTGAAGTTCTGACCACTATGGTGGAGCCGGGGTGGAAGGTGCTGGATATCGGAGCAGGTAATGGTATTTTATCTCTGCCTCTCTGTGCGATTGAATGCGGCGTGACCGCCCTTGAGCCGTCCACGGGCATGAGAAGTCTTCTTTATGAAGAGGCTTTCAAAAGAGGCATTGACTGGATTTCAGTTGATGACCGGAGATGGGAGGATGTATCATGCCTTGAAATGCAGAATTACGATCTAATAATGGCGTGTAACAGTCTTCATCTGACAAAGATCGGATTCAGGGAATCGGTGAAAAGGATATTTAAAGCAAAACCACGGCATGTATTTATTATCAGTGAACTCGGCCCTGAGATAAAAGTTGAATGGCGGTATGGTGATTACTCAATGGCATTTACCAAGTGTTACGAGGAAGAGAGTTTTCTTTCTTATCACTCTATGGATGAGGTTTTTGAACACTGGTCATTTAAAAAAGGCAAGGCACTTTATCCTGATGAGGAGACAAAATTAAAAGCGATGGTTTCCCACGAAGATGATCATCTAAGGATTAAATATAAAAACAATGTTGGAATGTTCTGGTGGGAGAGGCTAAAATAAAAACGGGTTATGCTTAACTTTGATAAAGAGTATTTCAACATTGGTTATCTGGATACATTAGCCTATAAAAATACATTCGTTCACAGGCTTGATCCGCGCATTAAACTGGTAACGACTATTGTCTTTATTTTCATGGTGGTCTCTTTCCCTAAATATGAGTTATCAAAATTAATCCCGTTCTTTATCTTTCCTGTTTTCATGTCTGCTGCCGGAGAGATACCGGCAGGATTTATCTTAAAGAAGCTTCTCTTTGTCTCTCCGTTTGTCCTGTTTGTCGCAATATTCAATCCTGTTTTTGACACCGCTGCAATGTATAATCTTTACGGAATTGAACTTTCAGGCGGGTGGGTATCCTGCATTTCAATCATGATAAGGTTTATTCTCACAATCAGCGCAGCATTGCTTCTTGTTGCAACAACTTCGTTCCCCGGCGTATGCCGCGCGCTTGAGAGACTCTTTGTTCCAAAGGTGTTTGTTGTGCAGCTCTTCTTTTTGTACAGGTATCTTTTTGTGCTTGCCGAGGAGACCATGAGGATAGTTCGCGCGATAAATATGCGGACCTTCGGAAGGAAAAAATACGGCTTAAAGATATTCATTGGCACAATCGGTTTGCTCTTTGTGAAGACAGTTGAACGCTCCGAGAGGATATACCACTCCATGTGTTCAAGAGGTTTCAAGGGAGAAATAAGGCTGCTGAAGAGGGACAAAACCGGATTTACAGACATTATGTTTGCAGTTATATCAATTGCGATTTTCATCATATTCAGAAGGTACGACATCGCAAAAATGTTAGGAGAGCTGGCACTATGAGTCATCACATTATTGATTTCAGGGATGTCCATTTTGCTTACCCGGACGGCACAAAGGCGCTGGCCGGCATAAGCTTCAGGATTACGCACGGAGAATCAGTCGGGATCGTAGGAGCAAACGGCGCAGGCAAGTCCACGCTTATCTCGCATATGAACGGCTATCTTCTGCCTGCAAAAGGAACCATTAGAATCGGTGATTTGCAGCTTAATAAATCCACGCTTTCCCATGCAAGAAAAACTGTCGGCGTTGTCTTTCAAAATCCTGACGACCAGCTTTTTATGCCGACTGTTTTTGACGATGTGGCATTCGGCCCCCTCAATCTCGGAATGACCGAGGAGAGGGTTATTGAGAGGGTGAATGAAGCGTTAAATACGGTCGGCTGTTTACACCTTAAAGATAAACCGCCTCACCATCTCTCGATGGGACAGAAACGGGCAGTAACAATTGCAGCAGTTATTGCAATGCAGCCGGACATACTTGTGATGGATGAACCTGCTTCAAGTCTTGATCCCAAATCACGCAGACAGCTTATAAACCTTCTGAAGGAATTTAAACATACAAAAATTATTGCATCTCACGATCTCGATCTTATACTGGAAACGTGCAGGAGATGTCTTGTGATAGGAGATGGAAAGATCAAGGCTGACGGACCTGCCAAAGAACTCTTACTAAACGAAGACCTGCTGAAAGAGAACAATCTTGAACTGCCTTTGTCTTTTCAGCGCCGATAACTGACAAAGATAAATATACAATTCTCAATATTGAATATTTTAATAACTATTCTTTGACAAAACGGGAGGAATGAAATGACTGAACTTGAGAAATTAAAACACCTTCTTGAACATTGGATTGAACACAATGACGCCCATGTTAAAACCTACAATGAATGGGCGATAAAGGCAGAGTCTCTGGGGAAAAAGGAATTAGCTGAGATGCTCAGTCAGATTGCTGAAGAAAGCAGGAAATTGGAAGGATTGTTTAACAGGGCATTACACAGAATTTAGAAATTTACAGAAACCTTTTGTCTCATTCATAAGCAAACCACAAGTGTCCCGGAAAGGCCTGAAAGGATTCCGTCCTGGTAGAAAATATAACTTCTTATGGCTTTAAACTATTAACTTCCCCTAATGCCCTGTCCCTTACTAAGCCTGACGGGTCCTGCAAAGGCCCAAGCGGATTTTTGACCACCCTGTTCTCCTCTATTACGGGGCGCCCTCCCCAAAGCTTATGCACCACAGTGCCATTCACCGTAACTATCAGCGCCTCGAACTCCCATCCGGATTCGTTTGTACTTCTCTTGAAATTGAAAAGATCCAGTAGAACATTCCCATACCTTTTACTTGTAATATTCCTAATGCGAATTTCATAGGACCTGCAATGCGTTTTTGCATCGATACAGTCCTGTATTCCTTTATCAAGGTCCTCCTTTTTGATAGAGGGATTAATCATAAAGCGCTGAATAATATCCAGATGGGTCAGAATTTTAAAATTAGGGGTTGACTCAGGATCGATCCCAAGCTTTTGTAACTCATCAACTGTTGTCTCGTAAGGGATTATCTTTTCGATAGCAATTTTTGCCTCATCAAAAGTGTCCCACAAATCTGTTTTTGTTTCTTCTTTTACACTGGGAAGCAATGAGCTGCAGCCGGCCATAATTAAGAAAAGGGCAGCCGGTGTTAAAAATAGAAAACGTTTAATCAGTAAATTGATGTCTGCCATTAAAGAAAATTATATCATACCTGCGTTATTTACATAGAGCAAAAATCAACTATAATCCCATAATTAGTTCATATAAGTCAGGATATTCATCCTTTGAAAGAGATATATCTTCTTTCAATAATCTTAACCCTTCGGGTATATATTTCAAGAAGTATTTCTTGCCCTTAACAGCAGACAGAAAGCCATACGCTCCAAGCGCCTGCATGTGTCTCTGAAGCCTGCATATAGCAAGCGACTCCATAAAAATATCTTCATCGAATTTCCCTTTGGACTGAGCTTTCATCTTATCAATATAATAATTCAGGAGACCTTCCCTTAAATTATCTTCAAGACGATAATAAGGGTCCCAAAGGAGTGATGCAATGTCATAAGCCGGCGGACCGAGCCTTGCGCCCTGAAAATCTATTACCCTGATTTCATGCCTCTCATTGACCATGATGTTCTGCGATTGAAAGTCCCGATGGACTATTGTTTTCGGGAAAGAGTCCGCGTTACGGGCAAGATGATCAAGCTCTTCCCGCAATACACGGGAATCAGCAATCCTTAAATTCCGGAACGTCTTGATAAACCTTTCTATAAAATAATCCGACTCCCACCTGAAATGGTCATAGTCAAAAATTCTCTGTCCAGGGAGAGCACACCCCGCTGCATTGTCTATTGAAACAG
>CAYMUX010000109.1:0-11184 GCA_964393845.1 uncultured Nitrospiraceae bacterium | reverse complement strand
CTTACCACTTGCTTTAGGACGTTCCTTTATCATTTGACGAACTATTATCATCCTCCGGTTCCTCTTCCAGGTAAGACCTCGATATTCAGTATCAGCAATCTCTACACCGTTGCCTACCTTAAGCCAGAGGTGATTCCTTGCAATAGTCATCTGTACTGGCTTATACATGCGTGCTGCAATTATGTAGTTAATCGTACGATCTCCCCTCTCAAGGTAATTGAAAATATCATCCCCGTAAAACCCGCTGTCTGCTCGTAACAGACCGACCCTCTTTCCTTGCAGCTTCTGCATCGTATCCTCAAGAAATGAAAACAAATTGCTCGCCGTATGCGTATTGCCGCTGCGCAGCCACATGTTTGCCACCATTCGACAATCAGATACAAACGCAAGCAGCGGGTGATGCGATCCCCTCCCCGGTTTCTTGGGGTTGTAACCAGTCTTTACTCCCTCCTGCTGCCCATATCGAGTCACTACTGTGGAGTCTAAATCAAGAGTGTAGTTGTCAAATCTCAGTTGATTGAAAAACCATCGGTACATCCCCGTAAATATTCCCTGATTCATACCCTGTGTGAATTTCTCGAAATACCTCTTGTATACATCCTGTCCGCACATCCGCTTCCACCCAAATATCTTCCGGATTACCTCGTCTTGTCTTGTTACCTCTGTGTGCATGAATCGGTTTGCGCCACACCATATGCTTACCCAAAAACTCTTCACTATCTGCTCAGGTCTGTAGCCACGGTTAGATCCAGGTTGCGGCAGTCCCAAGGATTGCAACATGTCTTCTGTTTTTGCATATTCCATCATCTTCTTCATCAGCGCCATTCCGCCCCAAGGGGTTATCTCTTCGTCTGGATATGCTATAGTAACGGCAATAAATAACTTAAGTTAAAATATGATATTTCCTTTATATTACAGCTAATTAAATGCTTAAGATGTATTTTAATTTAATGCCGTTACTATATCTGAAAATCCATTCGCTCTCCTTGTAAGTAATTCTTATTCAGATACGCCACTATCTTACCAGGATCCTGTTGGCTTTTCAGCTTTTTTTATCAAAGACTTACCCTTCCTTTCCTCTATCGCTACGCATTAGATCTTTATTGCTATCGCTGATTCTGGGATAAATCTATATATAATCATCCTCGTGAATAATCAGAGCCACAATTATATCCAGATAATCAAACTGCTTTTTAAGGCCATTTAACAAAAGAACAACACTTTTTTAGAGTATCGATAATAATTATATTTCCTTTAAATGCTAATATATTCCGTATGTTATAATTATTCATAATCTAAACGTTGGGACCGTAGTGTAAAATATACATATTTCAAGAAACCAAACCTATGAAAAAAAATATTCTTTTAATTATTCTGGCCATAATTACTGCAATTTATTACTTCCCGATAATCAATTTGGCTTTAGGTCCGCTCGATGAAGCCTTTGTACTGGTCGGCGCGGAGAAAATACTGAACGGGCAAATTCCGCATATAGATTTTTCTTCAGAATATTCCCTTGGGCAGACTAGTATGCTTGCTGCTCTTTTTAAGGTTTTTGGCGTAACCGTCATGACTGAAAGAGTTTATGACCTAATAATAAAAACATTTCTTTCTCTATCTATATTCTTGATTATCAGATTTTTAGCTTCAAATGGACCTGCATTATTCGGCTGGATAATGTCCCTAATCTGGCTGCAGCACAGCAGTTTCCCGGCATATCCGGTCTATCCATCCATGCTCTGTATATTTATTAGCGTCTATTTTTTACTGTTTCATATAAAGGAGCAAAATAATTATTATGTTATCTTAAGCGCTTTACTCATTGTACTGGCTATTCTTTTTCGACATGATCTGGGTGGATATGCTGCTATTGCTATAACTATTGTTCTGATATCAAGAAAAATACTGGGAGTACAATCATGGACCCCTTTAGTTTTATTTATTGCGAGTGGAGTCCTGGCAGGCTTTCCTGTAATTATCTATTATTTCATGAATAATGCTTTAGGATATTTATATAATGATTTGATTCTGTTGCCATTGTCTATGGCTGAGCATCAAGGATTCCCTTATCCTTCTTTATCAAGATGGAATCTGCCATTTTATGTGTTTCCATTAGTTTTACTGACCGGCGCCGTTTCCTCTATATTGTTTATAATACGCAAAAAAGATGATATGACAGCTTATGCTATACTTCTTTTTTCCCTCATTGGTATATCACTTTTTAATCAAGCAAGATGGCGATCAGATATGGTACATCTGATACCGGTTGCCCTAACCGGCATTTTACTGGCCCCGGTTTTACTCGATATTTTAATAAAAAGACTCTCACTTAAACCTTGGTCTTCCCGTATCGTTTTTGTGCTGTTTATTATCTTTTTTGGTATTACGTTATCTAATCCTATGTCAGTTATCGCAAGACTTCTATCAACCACAAATGGTTATATCGTGAAGAACGTCAGTCCTGATTTTGAGCGGGTTAAATACTGGCATGTAAGAGAAGATATTCGGGATACGGTAGCATATATAAAGAAAAACACCTTGAAAAATGACTACATATATGTTGGTGTAAAAAATCATAATAAGTTTAATTTTAACGAGCCCATAATTTACTTTCTTTCAGAGCGAGATAGTGCTTCAAGATACTATGTGCTTGAAACAGGATTTAATACTAGATCAGAAGTGCAGGAAGAAATGGTTAATGAATTTAAAAACAGGCCTCCCAGATTGGTTCTTCTATTGACAAGATTTCGGAATGAGCCAAATTTATCCAGGATTGATTCGAAAGTAGAAATACTTGATAATTATATTTCTTCTAATTATGAATATAAAAAGACATATGGTTTTTATGAGATATGGATGAAAAAAACATAGTCTTTTGCTTGACAAAAAATTAAAAAAATAAAGATGGGCAAAAACGGAGAATTTCAAATAGATACTAACTATGTTCAACGCGTTGTCTTAATCGTTTTACTTATCCTCATTACACTAAGTTATTTTCATTCACCCGGTCAAGGTGATGTAAGGTTTTGGTTGAAATGGATTGAGTCCGTCGATGCCCATGGACCATTCATGAGTTTCGAGTCCCCGGAAAGGACTCCTTTAGGTATAGAGTCAGTTCAGGAGCCCTATCCGCCATTTGCTTCACTTATTTCATTTAGTACCGCGAAAATGTCCCATCTGTTTTCAACTGATTACTTTACTGCTCTCAAGCTCTCTCTCACCCTTTTTCTTTTTTTGAGTTCGTTCATATTTTGGATATGGACCAGGGATTTTTTCATTACCGCAATTTTTCATTTTTCATTATTATTAAACAGCGTAATGCTGGTATTCATTGACATATATTTTGTACCAACTCTGATCTTGTCATTATGGTCTCTCAAAGAACGAAAAATGACCGCGTTTACCATCTTTTACTCTGTTTCCTGTCTCATAAAATGGCAGCCTATTATCATAGCCCCCTTTATTCTTCTTTACATACTGAACATTAAAAAAACAGCAGAATGGAAAGAAATTGATTATAGGGGAATAGTAATCAATGTATTGTCGCCCATGATTATAATTGTGATTACTACTTTTTCGTTATTTGGAATGCCTTTCCTGAAATCACTTGCATCGGCCGTAACCGAACCATATTTAAGCGGAAACGCGTTGAATTTTGGCTGGATTATGACATACTTTCTGCAAGTATTCTTTCCTGATAAAGTTGGCCCCCTTATTGAAGGAGAAGCCCGTTATATCATGACAGCGTCATTAAAATTAGTGCTGCTTCCAAAGCTCTTGTTTTTCTTCTCTTATGCAGCCGCTTTTCTGGCATTTTTCAAAAAGGAAAAAAGTTTTGAGAATTTGATTTATTATTCCCTGGTAGGCTTCCTGGCTTACTTTATCTTTAATACCGGAGCTCACGAGAACCATTTATTTGTTACCACTATTCTCGCTGTCATATTGGTTTTTCTTAACAGAGAGCATTTAATGATTTCACTTTATATAATAATTATGAGCAATTTGAACCTTATTATATTTTTTGGAACAGATGGAAAAGGATTAGGTTTTAGCCGGGTTGTGGGTGTCGACATAACTCTTCTATTTTCACTTCTTAATGTAGTATTTTATCTGTTAATTTGGAATAGGGCATGCCTTAAGTGGAATAGAACGAGCATAACATGATCTGCTCATATTTCTATTTTGCTGAAACTTCTAAATTATCAGTGGTACTATATTGCAGGGGCAGACATTTAACTCGTTTCATGAAGTTTATACGGGGCATTTTTGAAGAACCGCCATATAGTGTACCGAATAGAAGCACAGTCTGCCTGATTCGAGTTTTCTCTCAAAAGATAGGGAAGATCGCATTAAAAAAATAAGGATAACATCCGGAATAAAAGGGAAATATAAGCTATGACCCACGTTCCAAGCCCGAGTTACAGCATAACAATCAGGATAGAAATAGAGAATCGCATCGGTATGTTTGCACAGATAGCAGATGCGATCAGTAAATCAGGCGGCGATCTTGGATCTATCGATTTGGTAAGAGTTGAAAAAGGGAAAATAATCAGGGACGTCACTGTCAATGCGCGCGATGAAAATCACGAAAAGGAAATTGTCAGGTCTATCCACAAAATACCTGGAATAAAGGTCCGACGGGTAATGGACCGGACTTTCACCGCGCATGAGGGGGGCAAAATAGAGATTAAGAGCAGAATGCCGATCAGGGACAACAGCGAGCTTTCAAAAGTATACACTCCAGGTGTCGCAAGGATCTGCAGGGATATTCAGGGCCACAGGGAACATGCTTATCGTTATACAATAAAGGGGAATTCGGTAGCAATTGTTACCGATGGGACTGCCGTGCTTGGTCTTGGAGACATCGGACCGCTGGCGGCAATGCCGGTTATGGAAGGCAAGGCAATGATATTCAAGGAGTTTGCAGGGATTAATGCCTTTCCTATTGCGCTTAATACAATAAACACAGAAGAGATCATTCAGACAGTCCGGAACATTGCTCCTGCTTTTGGGGGGATAAACCTGGAAGATATTTCAGCTCCGAGGTGTTTTGAAATAGAGCAGAGATTAAGACAGTCTCTTGATGTTCCGGTTATTCACGATGACCAGCACGGGACAGCCGTAGTTGTCCTCGCAGCGCTCATAAATGTCTCGCGTCTATTCAGGAAAGATATTAAAAAGCTGAAGGCAGTTATCTCCGGAGCCGGGGCTGCAGGCGCTGCAACGGCCTTAATGCTTGCGGCTTATGGCGTTAAAGATATTATTGTCTGTGATAGAACAGGCGCCATTTATGCCGGCAGAAAAGAACATATGGACAAATACAAAAAACTCCTTGCAAAAAAGACCAATCCGGGAAAAATAAAGGGAAGCATTTCTAATGCCTTGAAAGGGGCGAATGTCTTCATCGGCCTTTCAGGCCCTAATATCATATCAACGGACGATGTAAGGAAGATGTCAAAAAATCCTGTAGTTTTTGCCCTTGCGAATCCCGAGCCCGAGATTGCCCCCGAGGAAGCTCTTCCCTTGGTGAAGGTACTTGCTACCGGCAGGTCGGACTATCCTAATCAAATTAACAACATGCTCAGCTTTCCGGGGATTTTTAGGGGCCTGCTGGATGTTAAGGCGCATGGTGTAAATGAGCAGGTAAAATTTGCCGCGGCAGAAGCTATTGCTTACACAATAGGAGATGATGAGCTGCATGAAGATTACATCATTCCGAGCATCTTCGATAAAAAAGTTGTATCTGCAGTAGCACAGGCAGTAGCCGGAGCGGCAAGAAAGACAGGGCTGGCATCTTAACCGCTGATCAATGAATAATTCACAATGAAGCCAAAATTTCTTCTCATAAATCCATGGATTTATGATTTTGCTGCTGTAAATCTGTGGTCAAGGCCATTGGGACTTCTCAAGGTTGCCGAATACCTGAGCCGGTTTGATGTTGACCTGAGTTTTATTGACTGTACGGATGTTTTCGAAACAAAAAGAAAATACGGTGCAGGTAAATATCCGCGTCAGATTGTTGATAAACCGGAAGCGCTGAAGTCCATACCCAGAAACTATGCACGGTATGGGATATCCATTGACGTATTCAAAGAGAAATTACAAAGCCGGCTCCCCTTTGACATAGTATTTGTAACATCGATAATGTCTTATTGGTATCCCGGTGTTCAGAAAACAATAGAGATTATTAAGTCGCTGTCACCCGATACCCCTGTAATACTTGGCGGAATATATGCGACCCTTTATCACAGGCATGCTTCGGAGAATTCCGGCGCAGATCGTATATTTAAGGGCAATGTCGGGGGATTTTCAGGTGAAAAAATAGAAACTGTGATAGAGAATTGCGGGTGCAATATAAAACAAATAAATACGTCCATGCCATATTATCATCTTGGATTTTATGAAGACTATCCGTTTGCACCTATTATGACCAGCTCAGGCTGCCCGTATAGATGCACTTATTGTGCGTCATTTTCTCTTTTCAACGGGTTTGTTCAGCGGGAGACGTCTGACGTTGTTAATGACATTAAAGAACTATACAATATGGGCGTCAGGGACTTCGCCTTTTACGATGACGCCCTTCTCATTAATGCTGATACTCACCTGAAGGTTGTTCTGAGAGAAATTATTAAATCCGGTCTTATAGTAAGGTTTCATTGTCCAAACGGTGTTCATGCCAGGTTTATTGATGACGAGCTTGCATACCTGATGAAACGATCAGGATTTTCAACATTGAGACTCAGTCTTGAAACTATAAATAGCGAGAGACAGGCTCAAACAGGGGGGAAAGTTTCTACAGATATTTTCAGATTGGCGGTACAGAATTTAAAAAGACATGGCTTTACAAAAGAACAGGTCGGCGTTTATCTTATGTACGGCCTTCCCGGACAGGGGCTCAAGGAAGTGGAAGAAGGAGTGGAATTTATAAAAAAGCTTGGAATAAGAATTAACCTGACGGAATTCTCACCGCTCCCCGGCACTTTGTGCTGGGATGAACTCATAACGCGGGGAATTATATCTGATAATATTGACCCTCTTCTTACAAACAATTCTGTTTTTTCGCATCTTTTTTCGGGATACGATATCGATAACCTCAAAAGGTTAAAACTTGATGTCAAAAAATATAATAATACCTAACCAGGTTTACTTTGCTGCAGCTTCTTTAGGCTGTTTCGCTGTGTTGTCGACTTTTTTCTGTTCGGGACCAGGTATGTCTGATGTTTTCTTAGTCTCATCAGGCGACTTATCCGATGATGCAGCTTTTTCCGTTTCTTCAGACGCGACTTTTGAGTTGGCTTCAGCGCTCCATACAGAGACGGGAAAACCAGAGACGATTTCTCTGTACTTTGCCAGGGCCTTTTCTTTTTCTCCTGCACCTTCATAATATCTGGCTTCAAGAACCAAAGCAGTGTCTTTGAAAATACCGTCATCAACTCCGGCAAGCTTGCCAAGGGTATTAAGCGCTTTATCATTTTGATTTGTCATGAAATAGGCAGAAGCAAGTTTCTGATACACAAGCGGGAGGATTGCTTTATTGCTGCTGAATTTATCAGAAAACCTGCTGTATTCTTTTATTGCATTGTTATAATCTTTAAGATTGTAATAACAATTCCCGACATAAAAAAGCGCTGAAGGAGTCACTTTTACGTCAACGGATTTCTTATTAAGTTCGAGGGACTTTTTCCATTTGTCCTCATCAGACATGGATTTATCCGGTATTTCACCATAATAATATTTGTAGGCTTCCTTCTCAAGCGAATATGCCTTGCTGCTCAGGGAAGATGAATAAATCGCAAATGCTGCATACAAAACAACAATAGCAATTACTACAGAGGCGGCTACTATTACTTGCTTCTGTCTCGCCTTTATTTTATCCAGCGCCTGTAACGCAGCGCTTTTTACCTCGTTTTCCTGAACTGGTTTCTTTCTGGCAGGTCTTTTCTTTATTATTTTAGGCATCTAATTCCTCCCGGCCCTATCTACAAGTTTTTGAGAATTTGCAAAAATCGTATCAATATTTTCATCCGGAATACCGGCGGCACGCAAAATAATTTCTGCACGTTCGCGGCTGATCAAATCCTCCGGTGCATGTGAATCGGTATTTATTACCATTGCTGCGCCAGTTAACAGGGCGATCCTGGCAACGTGACCGTTTGACAGGCTGTGTCCCCTTCTTGACGTAATCTCAAGTGCGACCCCATTTTTTTTTGCGAGCGCCGCATCTTCAATGCTGATAAGCCCCGGATGGGACAGGATATCCGCACCGGCTTCGATAGCTGATCTGTTAGTCCCCGGTATTACAGGCTCTGCTATTGTTTCGCCGTGGACAACAACTATTTTTGCTCCGAGATTCCTTGCTTTCACAACAAGTCTTTCAATAAGCGCCGGGGGGACATGTGTTATTTCAGCTCCGGGAATAATTGTTATTTGAGAATATTCACTAAGCTCACAGGCTGCGTCAACAATCCTCGGTATGATGAAATCAATATTTGACATATCCATATGATCAGTCAGCGCTATTGCCTTATAACCGGCAGTATATGCCCTTCGGACAAGCTCGGACGGAAGCAGCTCTCCATCGCTGAAAAGCGTATGCGTATGCAAATCAATCATAACATTGTAAAATACAGAAATTCCGTCTCAAAAGTCAAAGTCCGTTTTAGAGCTTCTTTATTTTGACATGCCAAAATCTTTTCAGTATCATATACAGTTATGAAAGAAATAAGACTTACACAGAAGGTAAAGGCCGGTGGTTGAGCTGCAAAGTTAGGTCCGGCGGATCTATCTGAAATATTAACAGATGTATACAAGTGTAAAAACCGTGGAGTTGTAGTAGGACTCGGGGATGATGCGGGAGTATTCCGTTATAAGAACACTCTTATGGTTGAAACCGTTGATATTATCACGCCTATAGTTGACGACCCATACACATTCGGCGCCATTTGTGCTGCCAATTCAGTAAGCGATGTCTTTGCAATGGGCGGCACGCCTCTTACGGCGCTTGCAATCCTCGGATTTGCTACGTGCGATTTCGGGCCTGACGTTATAAAGAGGCTTCTTAAGGGCGGGGTTGACAAGCTTCACGAGGCAGGAGCGTGCCTGATAGGAGGGCACAGCATTGAAGATAATGAGTTTAAGTTGGGCTTTGCAGTATCCGGAGTAGTCGATAAGAATAGCCTCTTAAAAGCCGGAGGTGCAAAGGCAGGAGATATTCTGGTACTGACCAAAAGACTCGGCACAGGCATCATTACTTCAGCGGTGAAAAAAGGCAAGGTCAAGCAAGCGTATTTAAATGAAGCGATTGATTCAATGCTTTTGCTGAATAAAACCGCATCAAAGGCCGCTGTTTCTGCAGGAGCAAGGGCCGCGACAGATATTACCGGATTTGGTTTGCTCGGCCATGCGTTGAATATGGCTAAGGGCTCTAAAATCAGCCTGGCAATTCATGGAGAAAGAATCCCTGTGATGAATAAAGTGAAAGGTCTCGCAGCAGCAGGCTCAGTGCCGAAGGGGGCCAGAAATAATCTGGAATATTGCAGCAGGAGCACAACCTTTTCTGAAAATATAAGTGATGGTGACAAGTTGGTCCTGTCTGATCCCCAGACTTCGGGAGGTTTGCTTATAGCGCTCCCGCCTGAGGGCATAAAAAAATTCGACCGGACAATGAAAAGGGCAAAGCATCCTTACTGGATTATCGGGGAAGTCGTCAAAGGCAGGGGCGGGATTATTGTAGAGTAAATTATCCTCTGATCAGGCATCAAATAGACCAGCTAAATGGAAAATCATCAAGAGACCGAATCAATGATAAAAATGATTGCCGACCATATGGAAAACGGCTTTCTTGAAAATATCGTTGACATGTTTAAACACGATAAAAGTTACTATCCCTTTATCGGTGATATGCTCGGCGATGAAAGGATGGGAGTCAGGATCGGGACAACGGCCCTTGTTGAGACCCTTAAGACAGAGGATATTGATAATGTTCTGCTGGCCATTCCAGGAATTGCAAAGCTGTTGAGGGATGCAAACGCCACTATTCGCGGTGATGCCGCTTATTTGCTCGGTATTATAGGACATGAAGATGCGCTGCCATTTCTTGAGGATGCTCATAACGATGAGAACGACCATGTAAGGGAAGCCGTTGAAGAAGCGATAAAAGAAATAAAAGAGGGGGATGCTGAAGTTTAAGCTGAAACCTCAGAGGGCTCAGTCGCTGCTGTCTGCGTAACTTCTTCCTGTGCAGCTTCTGCCGATGATATGGCAGCCTCTTTTTCCGGATTCAGGATCCAGATTAACCCGAAGGCTTTTTCCTGATATATTTTTGCGAGGCCGAGCCTGATAATCTCAAGCAGGGCAAGAAACGTCACAATAAGGGTGATTCTGGTAAAACCTTCTTCAAAAAGATCTTCAAACCGTACCCCTTTTTCTTTATCAATACGTTCAATAATAAAATTTATTCTATCTGCCATCGTCAGGCTTTCTCTTGTAATTTCAACGGCCTGCTCAGGAGCTTTTTCCAGGAGCTTTTTAAAAGCGGAGATTAGATCAAAGACATTTGCGTCAAAGAGTAATGGCTCCGGTTCAAACTCAAGATCGTTTTTATCAGGGGCACTTCTTCTGAAAATGTCCTTCCAGATTTCCTCTCTTTTTCTTAACTGCAGGGAAGATTCTTTGTACGTCTGATATTCAAGAAGCCTCCGAACAAGTTCGGACCTCGGGTCTTCTGAGGGCGCCTCTTTTTCTTCCTCATCAGGCGGCAGAAGCATCCTTGATTTTATATGTATAAGAGTTGCAGCCATTACAAGGAACTCACCGGCAATTTCAAGGTCAAGTTCTTTCAGGAGTTCGATGTATCCGAGATACTGCCTGGTGATTTCGACTATAGGGATATCGTAGATGTCTATCTTGCTCTCTTTTATTAAGTGAAGAAGAAGATCAAGCGGCCCCTCAAAGACAGGCAATTTGAAGTGAATACCGTTTAATGACTCGGAAACGATTTCAGAGTCTTGCAGAGATACGTCAGCGTCCTTTAATTCTATCTGAGACTGTACTGTCTCTTCTAATACCTGCGGCATTAGATCATATTATATTATTCGGTAAAATTAATGCAAGCAAATTCTTGGGCATGAAGTAACCATTCAGTTACGGGTGGCAGCGCCACGCCCCGGATGATTTTTTATATTG
>CAYMUX010000108.1:0-11367 GCA_964393845.1 uncultured Nitrospiraceae bacterium | reverse complement strand
GGTCGTCCCGTTTCATGGTGGTAGTCTGAGCATTTTTACGGTGGGACATTTAGAATGGGGAACCCGGGTATCGTTTCAGCTGCCTTATTTGCCGGTAGGATATAGAAGTCCTTGTCTTGGACGGTGATCATATCCGTAATTTTATTATAAGTGTCTTCCCAGTTATGAGTTCTCTCGAATAGCTCCTCTTCCATTCTTTTGTGCTCGGTTACATTGCGGAATATCCCGTCACAGGCGATTACCCTTCCATTGACTGACCGCACACTCGCATTCCCTACAACATTAACGGGTCGTCCGTCTTTGGCCACAAATGACCCCTCGATATTATCCAGAGATTCCCCTGACATCACTTTTTGAAAAATCGCTGAACAGCGGGCCTTATGATCCGGGTGTAAGATATCGAATATGGTAAGGGATTGTAATTCTTCCCATTCATAGCCCATTGTCTTTAACCACGCCGGATTAACGAATATAAAATGTCCGTCCGGGGCAATACTTTGAATCATATCGTGGGCATTTTCAAACAGATTGCGGTAGCGTTTCTCGCTTTCCCTGAGCGATTCACTTGCTTGCAAGTATCTGCTGATCAGGTGTTGTGAAATAAAACCAAACAAAAGAAGGATGCTCATGTTAAGCAATCGCACATAGATTTCATAGGGGCCGGGGGTGAATATTTGCGATGCAAGGGTGCCTTCAAAAAATATAAAAACATCTATGAAGGAATCACCTATCCAGAAAAGTATTCCTAATCCGATGCTGATTAATATTATTTTCCACCTATAGTAACGGCAATAAATAACTTAAGTTAAAATATGATATTTCCTTTATATTACAGCTAATTAAATGCTTAAGATGTATTTTAATTTAATGCCGTTACTATAATTGAAGATATATATTTCTGCATGCCGGACGGTGTTCCCTTCTTTCCTAATATTATCAGGTTTAAATAGTTGCAACAAGTGCACCCCTGTTTTAGCCGTTGTGAGGTGAGGACAATGTAAGTTCGCTGTCAGGACGCTTGACAGGAGAGGCAACATATGTAATGTTCTATACAAGGAGGGTCTTGGAGAATACTATGAAACAAAAGATACGTTTAGTAAGTGAAGGAGGTCACTATGAAAGAAGTTGCTGAGATGGTAATAAATTTAATGGCTGCGTCTGCAAGGACTGCGCCGAAAGCCGATAGAATGATTTAAAAATCCCCCCTCGCCCCCCTTTTCCAAAGGGGGGAATTAATAATCAACAGTCACTGACTGGTTAGAGGCTAACTTTTATGACAAAATTTCTTTCGCCATTTACATCTCTATGCACGGTAGGCTTTTTTGCAAGGTTGTCCTATGCGCTTGCAAGAAGCCCAGTGCTTCCCCTGTTTGCGCTATATCTCGGAGCAGGGCCTGAGGCAATCGGGTTCGCTGTCGGAATATCAACCGTAACAGGCATATTCTTTAAACTTCCATCAGGCGCCTTGTCCGATGTTATAGGCAGAAAGAGGACCATGCTGATCGGTCTTCTCTTTTTCGCCTTCATGCCGTTTACGTATCTGCTGGTAAAGGATTACACGCTGCTAATTATCATCAGGTTTATACACGGCCTTGCGACCGCTGTCTACGGGCCTGTTTCAATGGCGGTTGTTGCCGACATTGCCGGCGCGAAAAAGGGCGAGATGCTCTCATGGTTTTCCTCCATAACAATAATGGGCAATCTGCTCGGCGCTCCGCTCGGCGGCTTCATTCTCCACAGCGCGCCCGGCGCTGCTTCACCATCCATCACTGAATTTCACTATGCATATCTCGCAAGCGGCATTGCGGGAGCGCTTTCACTGATCATGGCGATTTCAGTTTTAAGGGGAGATAAGCTGGCAGAAAAAGGGATGAGATTAAAAGAGGCTACACTGAGATTTGTTTCAGGAATAAAAGAGGTGATCAGCGACAAGAGAATTCTAATTACATCGAATATGGAAGGCTTGCAGAACATGACAGTAGGCGCATTGGAGGCATTTCTCCCGATCTATGCAGTGACGGTCGTGGGGCTTAATGAGTTACAGGCAGGTCTTCTCTGGGGAGTACAGGTGCTTACAACAATACTGTCCAAACCCGTTATGGGAAAGACATCAGACAGGTACGGGAGGAAGCCGTTAATCGTGGCAGGAATGATTTTGTGCGCAGTGTCTTTCGGATTAATCCCGCTTTTGAAGGATTTCTATCTCCTGATGCTTGCCGCAATATTCTTTGGTTTCGGGGAGGCGTTTGTGACTTCATCTTCAGCCGCGCTTGTGGCTGATATATGCAAGGAAAAACACTTTGGAACTGCTATGGGGACATTCGGGACGATATTCGATATCGGACATGCAGCGGGGCCTATCCTTGCCGGGATTTTAATAGCGCGGTTTGATTATCTGTATTCATTCTGGATCATGGCCGGGATTCTGTTTTTGTCGCTCCCGGTTTTTATTACAAATGTAAAAGAGCCCCGCATCGCGGGACAAAAAAGAGTTTAAAATTGGATTATGAATGAAATGGGCAAAGGAATAACCAGAAGAGATTTCCTCAACGCAGCTTTGATCGGCGCTGGTGCGGCCCTCTTGCAACTGCCTGCTCCGATTCGTTTGCTTGCACAAACAAATTCCTGGGACGGGGATGGCGGAGTTGGTGATTATGCTGCTTCACACGGCAATACCGAAAGTGTCCTTCGTTATGCTCATTCAATGCGGGACGGCCAATATGATGTGGTCCCTCCTGATGCTGCCGACACAGGTGAAATCTTTGACCTTGTGATAATCGGAGGAGGCATGAGCGGTCTCGGCGCGGCCTTTCATTTCAAGAAATCAAAGAACAGGGGACAAAAGTGTCTCATCATTGAAAACCATCCTGTCTTCGGCGGGGAATCGAAACGCAATGAGTTTATCGTAAATGGTCAGAGACTGATCGGCCCTCAGGGGGCAAATTCCTTTGTTGTCCTTGATGACCCTGAAACTTCCGGCTATGATATTTATTCCGAACTGGGGATACCGCAAAGATTCAAATATCAGACATTGACTCCTACAGATAAAAAGCTTTACTTTGACCGGACGAATTACGGATTTATGCTGTGGTACGATGATTTCTCCAGTAACGGTTATTTCTTTGAAAACACTGCCGATCCAAAATGGGCGGTTGATATATGGGGCAGTAATTTTAAAGACACTCCGTTCTCAGAAAACGTGAAGAAGGATTTTGGCGCATGGAGAAACAGCAAAAAAAGAAATTACAAAGGGGAAGATTTCAACCGATGGCTCGATACCATGACGTATAAAGATTATCTCGAAAAAGTGATGGGTCTGGATCCAGAAATTACACGATTTGTCGATCCGGTTCTTGCAAGCAGCATAGGGTTGGGTTCTGACGCAATTTCGGCCTTCGGAGCTTATCAGGTCGCTATGCCGGGCTTTCAGGGATTCCCGGCCGGGTTTACTAAAAGGGCAAGGTCGGAAAAGAGCGACTGGCATTCATTCCCCGGAGGAAATGACGGATTCGTACGCTTTTTTACAAAAGCCCTCATACCTGACTCCATTTCCGGGAATAAATCTTTTGAAGATATACATAATCAAAAAATCAACTTTGAGGCGCTGGATCGTCCCTCCAATAGCGTCAGCATGCGGCTTGGCGCATTGGCAGTGCGTATTGAACATAACTCTGAACCCGATAAATCGGAATTCGTGTGGGCGTCCTACGTGAAGGGCGGAAAGGTTTATCGTTTAAAGGCACGCAGTGTTGTGATGGCCAACGGCAGTTGGGTCACCCGCCGGATAGTGAAAAATCTTCCTGAAGAACATAAAGAGGCTTACAAACAATTTTATCGCTCACCGATGTTGGTCGTTAATGTCGCTGTCACGAACTGGAGGTTTATGTATAAACTCGGATTGACTTCATGCAGGTGGTTCGGCGGTTTCGGATTCAGCTGCAACATAAGACAGCCGATGATTGTCGGCGGCTACCAGCCTCCACTTGACCCTGATAAACCGGCCATCATAACTTTTTATGTGCCTTTTTATTATCCGGGATTACCTATTCACGAGCAGGGAGTAAAAGGACGTACTGAACTGCTTTCAACGAGCTATGCTGATTACGAAAAGAAGATAACAGAACAGATGACAAGACTTTTCGGCAAGGCTGGATTCGACACTGAAAAGGACATAGCAGGCATCATCCTGAACCGGTGGGGCCATGCGTATGTGAATCCGCAGCCCGGGTTTTACTTCGGCAGGGACGGACAGCCTGCACCGAGCTCGGTCATCAGAAAACGTTTCGGACGAATTGCCTTTGGCCATTCAGAGTTGAACGGCCACCAGCACTGGCTCGGCGCAGTGGAAGAAGGCATCAGGGCGGCAAGGCAGGCGATGGGAACTCTATGACGAGAATGGCAAGCGCATATAAAAGATTGGCTTTCACTCGCAATGATAAATAGTATAAACTATAGTAACGGCATTAAATTAAAATACATCTTAAGCATTTAATTAGCTGTAATATAAAGGAAATATCATATTTTAACTTAAGTTATTTATTGCCGTTACTATAGGACATGGCTTTGAACAAAATCTCTAAACTGACAATCGCTGTTCTCTTTCTGATGGTTTCTTTTCTGATGCCTTATTATCACGCCCATGACCATCATTCAGAGTATCATGTTACCGGCAGTGAGCATTATGACGGTTTTGAAAAGTACGATATGTACAGTCATAAACATAACGGCTTTCACCTGCACCTTAAAGAGGATTTTAGCGGGGCCGGCGTAGCAGGTCAATTTCAGGATAAACTGAAGAAGACAGCGGCCCACGTCACTGCGAGTCCTGCTTTAACTTACAATAAAACATTTCATACTATCCATTCTTTTAATGAACTCACACCTGAAAGTAATTTCACCAGGGTCTTTTCAGGGGTATCGCCTCCGGTCTGTTGATCTTTTCCCATCTGATTTTACCGAATTAATTTTCAAGGAGTTACTGCATGCTGAATAAATTTTATTTAACTGTTCTTTGCTTTCTGCTTTTACCTTTAAACGTATTTGCCCTTGAGCCTGCGGAGAAACTGCTGAGGGAGAAAAATTCCCTCTATCAGTATATTGCTGTCACTGAAGACTCGGCCAAACATGAAAGAAATCTCCATAACAACAAAAAAGGGCTGATACAGGGCGGAATATCTCTGGATGCCCCTGAGAAGCTGCTCTTTGAATATACTCAAATGTCTTTCATCTCTCTCGCTTTTCTGGAGAATGCGCCTGAAGACGCGCTCTTTGCCGGACTTGGGATCGGGGTAATGCCGCGATATCTGGACCGCTATTATCCGGGAACAAACATAGACGTAGTAGAAATCGATCCCGATATTATGCCGGTTGCAAAGGAATATTTCTATTTTAAAGAGAATGAAAAACTGAAGGTCCACTCCGGGGATGCAAGGCAGTTTATCAAACGCTCCAAAAAGAAATATGACATCATCTTTCTTGACGCTTACCAGAGCGACTATATCCCTTTTCATCTGACAACGGTTGAATTCCTCCGGGAAGTGAAAAGCAGATTAAAGGATAACGGCGTTGTCGTCTCAAACATCCTGTCTCCCAAAAGAAATAAGTTTTTCGACTCAATGATCATGACCTATAAGAAAGTATTCCCTTATCTGTATATATTCAAAGGGAAGAAATCGGGCAACTTCATCTTCGTGGTCACGAAACGCATTGACCTGAAAGACAAAGACGGCATAGAAGCAGCGGCGAAAAAGCTTCAGTCTCTCAGGAAATTCGATATTGATCTGGCCGAAACAGCGACAAGATTTGAATATTCGATGGTATACGAATGGTCCGGCGCAGATATTCTCACTGATGATTTCGCCCCGGTGAATCTCTACAAATATCAGGACTCAGAGGCAAAATGAGGAGGCAAGCACAATGATTTATTTAATTGTCTTTACATGCGGCGCAGTGGTCATGTCTTTTGAGATATTGGGCAGCAGGATACTGGCCCCTAATTTCGGCAATTCTGTTTTCGTGTGGGGAAGCCTGATAAGTGTTTTCCTGACAGGGCTGTCTGCCGGATATTATCTGGGAGGCAGGATTGCCGATATAAGGCCGTCATCAAGAAAGCTCGGTCTTATAATTATTGCCCCGGGCGTCCTTCTTCTGACATTTCCTTTATACAGCGGCCCGGTGTCGGATTGGATATTCATGAAGGACATGGGAGTAAGGTCAAGCCCCCTGCTGGCATCTGCAATTCTCTTTCTGGTCCCCTCTGTTTTTCTCGGTATCGTAAGCCCCTATACGGCAAAGCTAATGATCTGCAGCCTCCATACATCGGGGAAAACAATCGGGACGCTCTATGCGCTTTCTACATTCGGGAGCATTATCGGCACGCTTGTCACCTCGTTTTATCTTATAACCGTTGCGGGAGTTAGTTCTCTTATAATGGGGCAGGGGATCCTTCTTGTTTTATTGGCGATGCCACTTCTTTTTATGAACATGCGTTGCAATATTGATTACACTGAATCCGGGGGTAAAAGTAATGAATAAAAGACATGCACACAAAGATAATCACCATCATGAACACGACCACGCACATGACGCACACGGTCATGTGCATGGTGTTGTTGATCCCTCCATCTTTACAACTCAGCGGGGAATTTGGGCTGTCAAATGGTCGTTCGTTGGACTCTCTGCCACGGCTCTGTTCCAGGTTATTATTGTCCTGATCACCGGCAGTGTTGCTCTTCTTGCAGACACAATTCATAATATCGGTGATGCGGCGACTGCTATTCCGCTGTGGTTCGCTTTTACTCTTGCAAGGAGAAAACCATCAAAGCGGTTTACATACGGGTACGGACGCGTTGAAGACCTTGCCGGAGTTGCCATAGTGCTGACCATTTTATTCAGCGCAGTTGTTGCAGGGTATCAATCAATTGATCGCCTGATGCATCCCCAAAAAGTGGAATATCTGTGGGCGGTAGCCATTGCATCGATAGTGGGCTTCCTCGGCAACGAAGCTGTTGCGGTATTCCGCATTAAGGTCGGCAAAGAAATAGGAAGCGCCGCCCTGATCGCAGACGGTCATCACGCGCGGGTAGACGGCTTAACAAGTCTGGCAGTGCTCCTGGGCGCGACAGGAGTCTGGCTCGGCTATCCCCTTGCTGATCCTGTCGTGGGTTTTCTAATCAGCGCGGCTATACTCCGTATTGTATGGGATTCAGGGAAGGCCGTCTTCACCCGAGTGCTTGACGGTGTTGATCCGGAGATTGTTAATGAGATCAGACATGCCGTCAAACATGCGCCGGGAGTTCAGGACATTACGGAAGTGCGCGTGAGATGGATCGGCCACAGGCTTCATGCGGAAGTAAATGTAGCGGTGACTCCCGACCTCACTGTTGAAAAAGGCCATGACATTGCCATGGAAGTACGTCATCAGCTTTTGCACTCCCTCCGGTATCTGTCGAATGTAACAATTCACATAGACGCGGTACATACATCAGGCGAACAGCATCATCTTATTAATGAGCATAGTCATGATGATTACCCGCCTCATTCGCATTAGGAAGGCATTGAAAGGGAGTTAATTCCTTCAATCCTTCCATTTTCTTTTCAGTACAAGCATTAAAGTAATAATCAGTGAAGCAAATACGATTGATGACGTAAAAGGAAAGACAACAAACATAACCGCGGGGGTCAGTATAATCCTTGTGATGAATCTCAGATATTCGTGGTCTCTTATAACATCCGCAATCGGGGGAGAGTATTCATAATAAAAATCGACGAACGCCCTTCCAAATGAGTTGGTCAGAAGATGATTATCTCTGAAATCCCGCAGCTCTATGACGTACGGATGCATTATGCTCCCGTAAGCTGCGGTAGCTATAAAACACTTTCTGCCGCCTCCTCCGCCGCCACCACCACCACCATTCGACCCGGGAGGGGAAACGCATGAACGCGGCGTCCCTGCAGTTAAGCCTGCCGGGTCGCCCTGCGCTGACAGTAACGCATTATACGCATTTATTCTCCCGGCCGTAGCAACTTTACATTCAAGCGAACTCTTGATCTCAACACTGTTTAATATTGCGTTTTTAATCTCAAGATTCGTAAGTGCGGGGACCTTTGCCTTTATAAGACCTGCAACCCCCGAGACATGCGGCGCGGCCATGGATGTTCCGCTCAAGTATCTATAATTGTGACTGCTTATAGTAAGGGGCCTTCTGGTAAGTTGAACATCATCAATATAAACTCCATCATATGTAATAGAACTATCGGAGCTTAACCCGAAGCCAAAATAGAACTCGTCGTACAGGTCTGCAATTGTCGTCAACTTGTCCGATGTATCTGATGTAAAAGAGACTGGAGCGACAGTTCTGTAATCAACCCGGCTCCAAGCGGTCCCGTTTAAGGAATAATTAATATCAAGATAATCAAAGTTCTGTTCCAGCGAGCCTTTCCATGTGAAGCCGAGTATATATATATTGTCCTTGACGGCTGTTATCGGCAAGATATAACCTGCCCATGAAGAGGTGCTGTTAACATAGTTAACTGCTACTGTTCCCGGACTGTCCTCAAGGCTGTTAGCGCCGCTGTTCGAAAGAAAATTGTTGACCGCCCATGTAGAATTAGTGCCTCCTGTTGACCAGTTGGTGGGAAGACTCCCTACTGCAGTAGAATTAAAATTTTGTACACTGCCCACAGGATATACGTCAACGGAAGTCCCAAGGCTGTATAGAGGATTAGCGCTGTAAGTGTTCACTCCAGGCGCTGCAACGTCGACTGATGCTATGCCATAATTTGAGAAGCCGGCAAGGCCGTCGTTTTGGTCGGTAGCTGCTACTGAGATGATGTTGGCGCTGTCATAGCTTGCCGGGTAATGGGGGATTGCGTCATTACTTGTGCCATCATTGCCGGCCGCGCATACAATTACCGCGCTTGAGGCATCAATAGCGGCTTTAAGGGTCTGGCTGGGACCCGCGCCGCCCCAGCTGTTATTTATTACATGAGCGCCCTTGGCATTAGCATAGAGAATGGCTTCTATGGCGTCAGATATTAACCCTGATCCTTCCATGCCGAGAAACCTCAGCGGCATAATCTTGGCCCGCCACATTACCCCTGTAATTCCTGTACTGTTATTTCCGTATGCCGCGATAGTGCCTGCTACATGCGTCCCATGTCCTATGTTCTTATCAGTGCTATTATAATCATAATTGTAATCAGTCGGGTCATTGTCATTAGCGAAGAAGTCCCATCCCCTGCAATCGTCTGTATATCCATTACCGTCATTATCAATTCCGTCGCCGCATTCACCACAATCATCTATAATCCCGTTACCGTTATCATCATCGCCGTCAGTGCAAGCGGCCCCGATCTCAGTCGCGTTTGTCCAGATATTGCCGGTCAAATCAGGGTGGTTATAAGCAACACCTGTATCGATCACTGCAATTATAACGCTGTCCGACCCTGTAGTTGTGTCCCACGCTTCAGGCGCATCGATATCCGCATCGTCAGTTCCCCCTGATTGCCCCGTATTATTAAGCCCCCAGAGATTGCTATAATCCGTATCATTAGGCGGAGGATTAACAGGAGGCGAGGCGTCCATATGCACGATATAATTCGGCTCTGCATATTCCACGTTCGGATCCAGCTTGTAGTATTCAACAGCTTCTTCCACGCTCATATGGGAAGGGAGTTTTACATGCTCGACCCTGATTTTTGTAAACTCTTTTTTCCTTACTGAACCGACGCGTGAGTGAAGACTGCTAATTGAAGATGTTCTCGTCAGGTCCTTATATTTGACAAGGATTTCTCCGGGCACATACTCGGACGCTTTGACGTTATTACCGAATGCAAGGATGCTTAATATAATAATGGCTGCACCGGATATACCGGACAATAACGAACTTTTCATCTTATTTCTGTTGAAATTAATTTTATTTCCAGTACCAATAAAAGAGAAATATTTATGCAGATTATTTTTCGGCAGATTCATGGATGCCCTTAAGCGCATTTGACAGCCTGACGAAATCCTCTATACTTAAGGTCTCAGGCCTCAATCCCGGATCAATACCTGCATCCGGCAGGGCGTCTGTTATGCCGTCCAGTTTTTTCAGGCTGTTGAGGATGGTTTTTCTCCGCTGGGAAAAGGCGGTTTTGACTACTTTTTTGAATAATGCTTCATCACTTACCCTAAAACGAGCTGAAGGATATACTTCAAAATGCACAACCGCGGAGTCGACCGCAGGAGGCGGCACAAAGGCCTTCCTTGATACCGTAAATTTTAATTCAGGCTTTGTGTAAAACTGCGCTGAAATCGAGAGCACGCCGTAATTTTTGCTCCCATGAGAAGCAGCAATCCTCTTTGCCACTTCTTTCTGCATCAGCAATGTCATACCGGTGAGCTTCTCTTTGAATTCAAGCAGCCTGAACAAAAGCGGCGTGGTTATGTAATAGGGGATGTTCGCCACTACCTTGAATTTGCCGTCAATCGAATCATACGGGAATTTCAATGCATCGGCTTGTATTATTTCTACATTGGTATTCGTTGAAACTATTTTGTGAAGTTTGACGATTAGCCTTTTGTCGATCTCAATCGCGACTACTTTCTTTGCATACAATGATAGAAATCTCGTTAACGTTCCAAGCCCGGGACCTATCTCAACAACAACGTCTTCCCGCGTTACACCACTGCAAGCGATTATCTTTTTAAGGATATTGGGGTCAAAGAGGAAATGCTGGCCGAAGGGTCTTTTCATTTATTTAGTTTTTCCTGTTGTTTCCAACTTACTGCTTCAATTAAGTTTTTCAATTAATGTATTCTGCCATTTTCCCGATTGTTTCTTCCCCAGACGACATTGCCAAAGCACGATAACGTCCCATCCGGCTTTCTTTAATTGCCGGATATTCTTTCTGTCACGATTGACATTACCGGTTATTTTCTTTTCCCAAAACTGTTTTCTTGTCTCCGGCAGTTGCGCCTTTATACAGTTCTTATGCCCATGCCAAAAGCAACCGTGAATAAAAACTACCGTATTGAACTTGGGTAAAACAATATCCGGCGTGCCGGGTAGGGTCTTTACGTTTTTTCTGAAACGAAAGCCTTTAGAAAAAAGAAATTTTCTGACGATTATTTCACTGCTGGTTTCCTTCCCCCGAATTTTTGACATTATCTCGATTCTTTTATTTCTTGAGAAAATATCAACCAAGGTATTGGTCCAAATGCCTTTTGATGTTTCGTGACTGAATATAACTGAACTTCGGCGGAAGAGCATTGCCTATCAGCAAAGCCAACACGTATTTAGGAATATTCACCGGGAACTTGTAACTCCTCGGAAACGACTGCAACAAAGCGGCTTCCCGCGCCGTAATGACCCTGTCTTCTTC
>CAYMUX010000107.1:0-11424 GCA_964393845.1 uncultured Nitrospiraceae bacterium | reverse complement strand
CCTTGCATTTCTTCTAATAGCTTCTCAAGGTTGGCCCAGTCATCGGTGACTTCCCCTGCATACCTGGCGGAAAATACACCTGGCGCTCCGTCAAGTGCATCCACCACCAGCCCTGAGTCATCTGCTACAGCCGTCATCCCGGAACATTCAAAAATATACGCGGCCTTTTTAACGGCATTGGCTTCAAATGTGGCCCCGTCCTCCTCAACTTCTTCACACTGAGGGAACTCATCCGGTGTGTGGATATTCACTGAAGCGTCCTTTCCTGAAAAACCACAGGCCTGAATTATATCTTTCAGTTCTTCAATCTTTTTTATGTTTCGTGAAGCGAGAATAATATCCATAATTTCCTCGTCGGGGGATATTGCAATATGCCCCTACAGTCGTATCTTTGATGCAAGCTTGATTGCCTCAAGCATGCTGGATGGGTCCGCCATGTTTTTCCATGCAATGTCAAACGCGGTCCCGTGGTCAGGAGAGGTCCTTACAATCGGAAGCCCGACAGTGACATTCACCCCTGTATCAAAGGCAAGCATTTTAAAGGGGACCAGCCCCTGGTCGTGGTACATGCAGACGATTATATCAAATGCGCCGTTATATGCCTTGTGAAATACGACATCCGGAGGATATGGTCCTGAAACGGAAAGCCCCGCAGATTGTGCTTTTTGAACTGCAGGGATTATCGACCTCATCTCCTCTTTACCCATAATGCCTGATTCCCCTGCATGCGGATTAAGTCCTGCCACTGCAATACGCGGGTTTTTGATTCCAAGCATTTTTGTCCCGCATTCGGCAAGCTGTATTGTTTTAAAAACAAGTTTTTCATTAATTTTTTTTGGGACATCTTTTAAAGGAATATGAATTGTACAAAGAATCACCTTCAACTTATCGCTTATAAACATCATGGCAAAGTTTTTAGTGTTTGTCAGCTCGGCTAAAAGTTCAGTATGTCCGGGCCATGTATACCCTGCCATTTTGAGTGATTCCTTTGATATGGGGGCAGTGACGATAGCATCGACTTCCTTTTTCAATGCAAGTTCGACTGCTTTTTTTATATATTTAACAAATGCCCTGCCTGCGCTTTTGGAGGGGATATTTTTTTTAAAAGGTGAACGGGACTTAATGTCAAGCACTTCAAGAATCCCGGCTTCCGGTTTCAAATCGCATATACTGTCAATTGATCTGATTTGTACAGGAAGACCTGAAAGCCTGACAGCTTCACTTAAAACGTCGGCATTACCAATAACTACCGGCCTGCAGTAGTCCCGGATTTCAGCGCAAAACATTGCCTTGACAATTACTTCAGGCCCGATACCCCCGGGGTCGCCCATTGTTATTGCGATTGTTCTGGCGCTTCCCATTATTTTTTATTATTCTGCTGGTCTCTGCTCTGTGGCTGCCTGCTGCCCGGAGGCCGTGAATATCTAGGTTTTCTGGCAGGCAATGCAACTATTGCATCCATTTCAATCTGGACATCCAACGGAAGCTTTGCAGCCTGCAAAAAAGTCCTTGCCGGGGGATACTGCGGAAAATATTTTTCATAGACTTCATTAAATCTCGGAAAATCATGAATGTCGGCAAGATAACACGTGACCTTTAACACACAGTCCATGTCCGCCCCTGCCTCTTCAGTGATGATCTTTATATTATTCAATACTGCTTCCGTCTCCTCTTCAATTGTCCCCCGGATCAGTTCGCCTGTCACATGATCAACCGGCACCTGCCCTGATATATACAATAATCCGTCATGAATTACTGCCTGAGAGTACGGGCCTTTCGGCTCCGGGGCCTTTTGCGTATAGAATACTTTTTTGCCAGCCATAGTTTAAACTCCTTAAAAAAGGGCTGACCTTCAAGGTCAGCCCTTTTTAGATTCATTACTTCTTTGCCTTTGTGCTCTTCTTGGTTTTTTTTGGAGCACACTTCGAGTCTGAAGTCTTTTTTGTCTTCTTAGTTCCGCATGTACCACACCCCATAGTTTCTCCTCCTTTCAATAAATAGTTGCATTACCCATAATATCATGGTAAGTTATGTTTTATTTTAACACTTGATTAATTATTGTCAACTGGTAAAATGTTTAAAGAAAGGAGGTGTGAAATGGGAGTTGAAAAGGTTGGCGAAAATTACAGGTGTAATATCTGTGGAAACGAAGTTACGGTAACTAAAGCAGGAGGCGGCGAGCTGGTATGCTGCGGCGAACCAATGGAAAAAATATCCGGTTAGGAGGTTAATATGGCAAAATCAATCAAAGGGACGAAGACCGAACAAAATCTTTTAAAGGCGTTTGCGGGTGAATCACAGGCGAGAAACAGGTACACTTACTTTGCCGGCGTTGCAAAAAAGGAAGGTTACGAACAGATCGCAGCTTTTTTCCTTGAGACAGCTGAAAACGAAAAAGAACACGCCAAGGTTTTTTTTAAATACCTTGAAGGCGGAGATGTGGAAATAACGGCGGCCTATCCGGCCGGCATAATCGGAAGCATAAGGGAAAATCTGGACAATTCTGCTGCCGGAGAAAATCTTGAGTGGACAACACTCTATGCTGATTTTGAAAAAATTGCCGAAAGTGAAGGCTTTGCTGAAATAGCGAAATCTTTCAGGCAAATCGCAAAGGTCGAAAAATTTCATGAGTCACGTTACAGGAAATTATCAGCCAATATCAGGGACGGGGCTGTGTTCAAAAAAAGTTCTGGTAAAAAATGGCACTGCCGAAACTGCGGCTACATACATGAAGGCCCTGAGGCCCCTCCGGAATGTCCGGCATGCCAACACCCGCAGGCTTACTACGAGGTATTGGCAGAAAATTACTGAGTTAACACTACAGTGGTGTACAGCCTTACATAGAAAATACCCTGAACATGCTTGTGGTTTCAAGAAGGGGGAGCTTTTACGATTTGTCGCGCTGTGAGGCCTATTCTTTGTCTTTTTCTCTTTTAAAGAGTTCATTTAGGACAATTTCTATCTGTTGAGGAGTCATCCATCCATTATCCAGAAAGATTCTTCCTATAAGTCTGTGGCGCCTGTTTTTAAGATCATCATCGATCTGCTCGGATATTGCCTGCTTGACCTGTTCGGGAGTAACATACCCTTTTTCAACTGCAATTTGACCAAAACGGGGACAATATTTCTCCGAGAGTTCCCTGTCAACTTCGTTTGCCATTATATAAATTCCTCCTGCCAAAAAATAATGTAATATGATTTGCTAATCAATATACCACAAAATTACATAAACGGTAAAGATAAATTAATCAAACCGATAAAATCCGATTATTCGCACCAAACAGCGCTCCTGAAAGCAGGGCAAAAAACAGATGAGTGGAATTTGTATTCTACGAGCGCTAAATCAGTGCAGCTCAATCAACTCATAATCCAGACTCCCGAGCCCGATTTTCCGGGCATATTCAAACTCGTGCAAATGTGCTTTTATTTTACCGCCCCTGGAAAAGATATCTCTGTCCGGCGTCAGTAAATCATAACATGCCTTATCCACCGCTAAAACATCTTTTGAAGCAAAAACCCCTGTATCATTAATTATCCTGTGGTCGTCTCCTGCAATACAATCACATTCCTGTGTTACGTCAAATGCAAAATTTATAAACACCTTCCTCTTGATCATGGACAGGATGCCGCATGCGTATTCAGCCATTCTCTCGACATAGATATTTGTATCTTCACGCCAGTTAATATTAACGGCATCAAGTTTACATGCAGAGATGCATTCGCAGCATCCGATACATAGTTTTGAATTGATAAAGGCCTTTCCACTGGCTTCCGAAATAGCTGAAACAGGACAGTGTTCTATACAGCAGCCGCAGAGAGAACAATTTCCAATATTGATGAAAGGCTTAAGTGAAGAATGCTGAATCTGTTTGCCGGCGCGTGATGCCATACCCATAGCCACATTCTTCATGGAACCGGCAAACCCGGACATAATATGACCGGTTATGTGGGACAATACTATTAAATCTTCCAAGACCGTGATAAGAGAGGGTACCTTTATTTCTTTTATATTATTTTGATCGACCTTAACAACCTTCGAATCGGTCCCGAATACACTGTCGGCAATTATATAGGGACAGCCAAGATTGCCGGGTGTAAATCCCTTGCGGTATGCAAGGTTAAGATGGTCCACCGAATTCTGTCTCTGCCCCGGATAAATTACATTAGTATCAAAGACAAAAGGCTTCGCCCCCTGTGCCTTAAGCTGCTTAACCAGGATGCTTACCACTTCAGGTTTTATATAGCCCGTGCTTTTCTCGTCCCCAACCGTCATCTTGATGCCCACAAAAGATCCCTTTCTGAAATCCGACAAATATATTTCGATTCCATTTATCAGAGTATTAAAACAATCTGCCTGGCTCTGCCCCTTTTTTAGTCTGCTAAGGTATACTTCTGATTTCATTCATTGCCCCTCTCTTCTCTCATGTACCCTGTATTTTTTAATGAACTTCACGGGATTATAAGACATCTTTGCGTTTCTCAGACCCTCAATTCCCAAATCCTGTTCACGGTTTACATACCTGCAGTCATTCGCCTCATGCATCAGGAACTCCTGGTTAATCACCTGATAAAGCCCCGGCATGCCGGTATGCGCCTTTTCAATATGTATAACAAAGGTATCCGGTAAAAACTTTTCTCCCAGTGTCAGCGCTGCTATTTTATTTTCAACCCTTATTATACCGCCCCTTAAGTTCAGTGATTCAAAATTATTCAGCATCTCCAGTATTGCGCACCGCTCCTTATTCAGGCTGTAATACTTTTCACATTCCCTCACCTCACACCAGTGGCGCTCAAATTCAAGGCACTCCCCGATCAGGTCAGGTGTAAGGGCGGCATATTTATATTTATAAGAATGCCTGAATTTATTTGCCTTATTTTTCTTGTCATGGAATTTCCTGCCTTTCAGTTCTACAAGTTCCTTGAGGTCATATACATAATCAAAATGGTTTCGCTCCTCCTCCACTATAAACCTTTCATTACTTATCAAATGCGCCGTTACAAAACTCTCCGGTATCCTCTCGATACAAGGTTCACCCGGATATTTTTTTAAATAATCAAACAATTCATCCAGTACATTTATAATCTCTGTATTACCTACGGGGCAGAAAAGTGATACCGGTTTCGTACCCTTCAAAATTATCAGATTGTCCTTTAACTGCGACAGCTTAAAATTGTATAAATCCCTGAAGGCAAACAGGTTGGTAAAAGTATATTCAGAGGCTTCCAACGGATATCCGGACAAATGGTCCTTGATAATACCCTTGAAAGATAAGTCTATCTCCATGAAATGAGGAAACTCAGGCAGCGCCATAGATTTAATTATATCTTAATATCAAAAACGTGGGGTATCTTTTTTGATGAACTACTCTGCAGCAGAGCTGCGAGGAATTCTTCTGACTAAGGATGTCTTCTCATTCTCCTCTGAGAACGCACGTAAATGATATCCTGACTGGCTCATCATTGACATTGTCCCACATCAAGCAATAGTATTCCTGCTCTTTGGTATAATAATTATGCGTGCCGGGATCAATCGTACCTTTTCCAAACCTTACGCCTTTTTTGTTCACAGGATAATGAATATCGTCAACTGCATGATAGTGAATATTAAAGTTTATAAAGTCAGAGGCATCAAATTCATAATCAAAAACCATCCCCGGACGCAGCTCAATGCACTCTTCATGTGAACCGGACGGACCTACTGTAAATGCATCATGAACTATCTCTCCCTGGACTTCTTTCTTGAAAATACCGGAAGCCTTTTCACCGGAAGTTGAACATCCGATAGCGATCGTCAAAAGTGTTAAAAAAAGAAGCATTGTCTTTAAAGTTTTCATTTCCCACTCCTTTTATCTTTCTTATAACTGCCGGATTTATGCAACATTAAAGTTAATATTAACAAATGCTGTTGTTGCCTTAGAAACATATTTCTGATACCATATGTCTTGTTTGAGCCTGTTATTTTATTAACTAGTTAAATTATATCAGCATATTTCTAAATAACAACCTTAAATCAGGAGGAATTAAAGAAATGCCTGATCTTACTCTGCATTCTTTGCAGCCGGCAGCTGCAAAAAGGATAAAACCGTTTCTGGATGAAATATTGGGAATATACCAGGACAGGATACATTCAATCTATGTCACGGGCACCGCAATTACGGATGATTATGACGAGAAAGTGTCTGACGTAAATTCCATATTCGTCCTGAAAGAGATGGATATGACGTTCCTTAAAATATTAGCGCCGTTGGGCAAGAAGTACGGGAAGGACCGGGTGGCCGCGCCGTTGATCATGACCCACGATTACATCAATTCATCCCGTGACGTCTTCCCCGTGGAATTTCTGAATTTCAAACTCGTCCATTCCACTGTGTTCGGAGAAGATATCTTTAAAGACATTGAAATCAGCAGGAAGAACCTGAGACATCAGTGCGAAAGGGAGCTCAAGACCAAACTCATCTGGCTGAGACAGGGGTACCTCTCCTCCCTGGGGGACAGGAAAATGCTGACTGAGCGGTTTGCAAAATCAATTACAGGATATATCCCCCTTTTCCGCGCGCTTATTGTCCTCTTCGGCAAAGAGCCGCCGGTGAAACAGGGTGATGTGATTACAGCGCTGTCCGGGGCAGTGAATATCAATGCCGATGTCTTTGCCAAAGTGCTTAAAGAAAAGCGTGACAAGATCAAGCCCTCTGTTGAGGAACTTAATACAATATTTGAAGATTATTACGCGGCCACGGAAAAGTTAGGAAAGATGGTAGATGAGATTAAAGAATAAGTATATAGTTTTATTAATCGTAGCGTGTCTTTGTTTATTTGCGGTTACTTCATCTGCTGAGATTGCAATTCCCGACAGACCCTCCAATCATGTAGTGGACCTTGCCGGTATTATAGATGACAATATAGAGGCCGGCCTTAACAGATATCTGCTGGAGCTTGAACAAAAAACAACGGCACAGATGATTATACTCACGATCACGAGTCTTGAAGGCCAATCCATTGAGGATTTATCCATCGAGATAGCGCATAAAAAATGGAAGCTTGGTCAAAAAGACAAGGACAATGGGGCGCTGCTTCTTGTCTCGCTTCAGGACAAGAAATACAGGTTCGAGACAGGCTACGGTCTTGAGGGCGTTCTTCCCGACAGTCTTGCGGGCAGTATCGGGAGACAGTATCTTGTGCCCTACTTCCAGAAAGGCGATTATTCCAACGGTATTGCAGCGGCTGCATTAGCCGTAATAAACACAATTGCCGATGATGCCGGTGTTGAAATAGCCGGGATGCCGAAGCTGAGAAACAGCTCAACCTCTCCGTACGGGGGTATGGGACGCAAAAAGCCGACACTGCTGGGCATTATCTTCAGCGTACTCTTCTTTATTGGACTGATCTATTTATTCATTAAACACCCCAGACTTTTATTATTATTATTCATGGCAAACATGTTAGGCGGAGGCAGAAGAAGCGGCTGGAGCGGAGGCGGAGGCTTCGGTGGAGGAGGCAGCTTTGGGGGCGGTGGCGGAGGCGGATTCGGCGGGGGAGGCTCATCCGGGGGATGGTAATTTAAGCTGTTAATTCATGGAATGACTTTAGAATAACAAACAACGATTAACACTTTTTCAAAGGAGGAATTCAATATGTCAAAAGGTTTAAAAATAGCTCTCATAGTTGTAGGCATTATTCTGGTGATTGGCTTAATGACTTTCAGCTGGTTGCGTAAAGGCTATGACAATGTCATTGTCATGGATGAAAATGTAAAGGCCTCATGGGCACAGGTTGAGAACCAGTTAAAGAGAAGATATGACCTGATACCTAATCTTGTTGAAACCGTCAAGGGGTATGCCGGTCATGAAAAGGAGCTCTTTGAGAATATTGCAAACGCAAGGACCAAATATTTTCAGGCAAATACAGTGAAAGATAAAGTGCAGGCTTCCAACCAGCTTGAAGGTGTACTTTCCAGATTGCTTGTGTTAAAGGAAACGTATCCCGATCTGAAAGCGAACGAATCGTTTCTGAAACTCCAGGACAGTCTTGAGGGCACGGAAAACAGGATCGCGGTCGAGAGGAAGAGATACAACGAAGCAGTACAGATGTTAAACACATATATAAGGACCTTCTTCGGCAGGTTCTTTGCCGGCTTTGCAGGTGTGTCAAACGCGGAATATTATGAAATTCCTGAAGGCGAAAAAGAGGCCCCGAAGGTTAAGTTCTAATTTTTATACTGTAAATTTTTACTGTGTGTTTGAAAAACCGCTCTTTCCGCCCTGTCTGTCATGGACAGGGCGGATTTCCGCTATGATTCATTTTTTAGCTGCCCGGTGAGCGGCCTTTTTTCTTGCCTTTTCGAGCTTTCCAATAAATAAATCAGGATCAAAATAACCTATCTTCCTGAATACTTCGTTGCCCTCTGAATCAAGCACAAGGAATGCAGGTTTTGCCGATACTCCAAACCTTAGGAACTGGTCTGCATCCCTGCCGGATTCATATTTAAGGGGGACAAAATATTTCTTTATATATTCCTTAACGCTTTCCGTAATCAACGTACACTTTTTCATTCTGATACATGCTTCGCAGGCCGGACTAAAAAAAGCGGCCAGCACAAGTTTGTCTTCATCTCTTGCCAGCTTTACGGCATTGCTGAGACTTTCTTCCCAGATTATTTCACCTGTCATCTATATCCCCCCGATTCACCGTGAATTTCATTGTATGGGATCATGCTTTAATTATAGCGCAGGCAATTAACAAGTCAAGGAACTTATGTTATACTGAGTCCATTAAAACATTTATTAACATTTTTTTAAAATAACAAGGGGCATCTAATGAATAAAAGTGTCGTGAAAATAGTTATTATTTCTATAACCCTGCTTGTCATTTCATGCGCATCACCTGCTAAATATCTGTATGAGGGGGACGCAATCACGCTTCATGTCAGAAGCGTTCCCGATTTAAATCTTCATGAGGGACAGTCCCAGGCCCTCCTGCTGTGTATTTATCAATTAAGCGAGCAGGACACTTTTAATCAGTTGAGCGATAAAGATGAGGATTTGCCCGGGCTAAAAGGCTGCAAACGCTTTGATTCCAGCGTGATAGAGTCCAAGAGATTCATTATCCTGCCGAATGAAGATAAAACAGAAACCCTTGACAGGGCTGAAGGAACAAAATTACTGGGCATTGTAGCCGGATACTTCGGGAAAGATAAAGACAGTGCAGTTCGCTTAGCGCCGGTCCCTGTCGGCATATTTATAAAAGATCCCAGGGAAATGAATATCGACCTGTATCTGGGGTCTCAGGGAATTCATGAGTTCAGCGTGAAATAATAAATACCATAGACCGATTTCCTCGCACAAATTGATTTTTGAAATGATACCTTTCTGATAAGGAGGGGATATGAAAAAAATCCTGCTTATTACAACTTCTGTAATCGCATCTATTATCATTGCATTTATAGTATTTATTAAAATCTACATTACTCCTGAAAGGGTCAAGGGATTTATTGTTCCGACTGCTGAGAAGGCATTAAACAGGAAGATTCATATCGGCGACATAAGCATCAGCATTTTTAAGGGCATCGGTCTCAATGATTTCTCCATTAAAGAAGCAGATCAAACTCGCGACTTTGTGAAATGTCAGGAGTTTGTCCTGAAATTCAAATTACTCCCTCTTCTTTCAAAGCAGGTTGTTATAGACGAATTGAGACTGGTTTCTCTTGCAGTACATATCGAGCGAGGTAATGACGGCAAGTTTAATTTTGAAGACATCGGGCAGAAGAAAGAGACTGAAGAGATCAAAGAAAAATCAGACGAGGCCGGGGGGCTTCCTGTTTCATTACTGGTAAACAATATTGCAATCAGTAACGCAAGATTCTCAATGACTGACATGATGAAAGAAATCCCTGATATCAGGAGTTCCGCTGACATCAACATCGGCATAAAAAGCTACGACGGCTCGGAAATATTTACCGAGGGGGAAATTAAAATGAAGGCCGATGAGATAATACTGCACAAGCCGCAAAAGAAGATAATCAATAATATCACTGTAGGCCTTAAGTATGCTGTAAATGCAAACCTTATATCAAAGGACATCCGCATAGACAGGGCAGACCTTGCTTTCCAGGATATACGGCTTTCCATAACAGGGAAAATCAATAATCTAAAAACATCGCCTGAAATCGATATTGCCCTGATATTGCCAAAGACAAAAACTGCCGACATACAGAAAACGGCGTCTCAGTTTGCAGATATAAAAAACATTTCACTGTCCGGTGATCTTGCCGCAGACGTAAAGCTCAATGGCGAGCTTAAGAAACCTGACACTTTAAAAGCAAACGGCACTGTCACTATGGAAGAACTCGGCATTATGTATAACGAGATTAATGTATTGCTTGACGGAAATATAAAATTCAGCGAAAAGACCATGAATATTGACGTCAGAAGTACAGTGAATAAAAACGTCCTGGAAATAAAAGGCTCGGTCAGAAATTATTTCAAGGATCAGGATATCAATCTCAATGTATATTCAAAACAGCTCTTCATCGACCAGCTTATTCCCGCCGACAAATCTGCGGATAAAGCTCCTGCCGGAAGCAAACAGGCTGTTCCCAGTAAGACCTCAAAAGAGCCTGGGCCTCTGGACCTCAAGATCACGGCAAATGGTGAAATCAAGATAGATGCCGCAGTATACAAAAATATGATGATGAGCGATTTTTTCATGCAGTTCAAGCTCAAAGACAATAAACTGGAGATTACGAAGCTGGCCGCCAAAGCCGGAAAAGGGGCGCTTAATATAAACAGTCTTGTTGATCTTTCAAAGCCGGGGTATTCATATAACCTTTCGGGCCATATCGACTCTCTGCATGCAGATGAGATCGTAAATACCTTTTTCCCGAAGGCAAAGGACACGGTGTTCGGCATTATTACCTTTAATCTTGGAATGGACGGCTCAGGCACGCTGCCGGAGAATATCAAGCGAAACCTTTCTGCCGATGCTGACTTCAACATAAAGGACGGAAAGATAACAGGCGCCAATATTACAAAAGGCCTGTCCCGGTTTCTTAATATCAAAGAACTTGAAACAATAAACCTGAAGCAGGCACGCGGGACAGTCAAGGTCAGAAATAGCGTTGCGAGGCTGGACAGTATTTTTTCCTCAGACGATCTTTCAATGGACCCAAAAGGCGATATCGGGCTTAATGAAACACTTGATCTTGCCTTTGATTTAAAACTCTCGCCACGACTTACCGATAAGGTCATGGGTTCTAATATCGGGGGATATATTAAAAGCGATGAAGGCTGGGGAATGGTCCCTCTCAAAATTTCAGGCACATTTAAAGAGCCATCTTACACCGTTGATGTCAAAAAGGCGGGCAAGCGCGCCATAAAAAAAGCAGCGGACAAATACCTGGATAAGCTGTTTGATAAAAAGGATGAAGGG
>CAYMUX010000106.1:0-11569 GCA_964393845.1 uncultured Nitrospiraceae bacterium | reverse complement strand
ATTCGGGGATGACACAAGTCGCCTTACTTATGACCGTATTAGTAATTTACCCACTTGAAATGAGAAAGAACCTCTGCCTTAATCAAAAGCATTTCCGGAAGCATTGCTTCAGAGCGCTTCATTATTCCCCGCCCGACTAACGTTCTATTGACAATGCCGTCATTTTTATATTAAGATTTTTATCAACAGCAACCTTTAAACTGGTCCGGAGAGGCTGGAAAGGAAAAATAGATTGTACCTCTCATCCTGCAGGAAACTTCAATTCTATACCCGCACAAATTCCTTCTCCCTCATTGGAAATATTCAGAGAAAGGCTTTTTATGTCTAAAGAAATTCTGGACAGTAACGATATCAACAGGGCCATAAGAAGAATGGCCCATGAGATCATTGAGAAGAACAAAGGGATGTCAAACCTCTGCCTTGTCGGCATACAAAAAGGTGGGGTAATCCTTGCCGAGAGACTTGCTTCCCAGATCGAGTCCATCGAAGGCGGAAAAATCCAGGTCGGGAAGCTTGACATCACATTATACAGAGATGACCTTAACACAAAAGAAGAACAGCCGGTAGTCAAGCGTACCGAAATTCCATGCACTATTGATGACAAGACCGTAATCCTCGTAGATGACGTTCTTTTTACGGGAAGAAGCATAAGAGCTGCCATGGATGCCCTTATAGACTTCGGCAGGCCTGCATATATACAGCTTGCCGTACTGATAGACAGAGGGCATAGAGAGCTGCCGATACGGGCCGATTACGCCGGGAAAAATATTCCTACGTCTTTTAATGACCGGGTTGAAGTGAATCTTGATGAAGAGAACAATAAAGACAAGGTGGTATTAATAAGTGACCAGTAATTTGTCTGATAGCTTAAGGCTAAGCGCTGATAGCAGGTTGTCATCATGATTAAATCAAAACACCTTCTGGGAATAAAGGAGCTGACGTCAGAAGAAATTTATCATATCCTTGATACTGCCTCCGGTTTCAGAGACGTTCTTCACAGGGACATAAAAAAGGTCCCTCCCCTTAGAGGCAAAACCGTCGTAAGCCTTTTTTTCGAACCTTCAACCAGGACCAAGACTTCCTTTGCGCTTGCAGCGAAAAGACTGAGCGCCGACTTCGTGAATTTCTCCGTATCAACAAGCAGCGTGTTAAAAGGCGAAACAATAAGAGACACTGCCCTGACGATCCAGTCCCTGGGCGCGGACTTTGTCGTAATAAGACATCCTTCAGCCGGCGTTCCGCATTTCCTCAGCAATATACTGGATATTTCTGTCATAAATGCCGGCGACGGCGCCAATGAACATCCCACTCAGGCCCTTCTTGATTTGTTTACAATACAATCCCACAAAGAGAACATTAAAGATCTCACCGTGGCAATAATCGGAGATATCGCGCACAGCAGAGTGGCAAAATCCAATATCTACGCCTTAACAAAACTTGGGGCAAAGGTGAGATTGATCTGTCCCCCCACACTTATGCCTGCCGAGATAGAGAAGCTTGGAGTGGAGACGTTCCATTCAATCGATGAAGGCATCAAAAATGCCGATGTTCTCATGACTCTAAGACTTCAGCTCGAGCGTCAAAGCAAAGGGTTCCTTCCTTCGCTTGAGGAATATTTTAAGCTTTACGGTCTCACATCCGAGAGACTCAAACTGGCAAAAAGCGATGCCATTGTCATGCATCCAGGCCCCATGAACAGAGGGGTCGAAATCGAATCCGCAGTTGCAGACGGACCTCAGTCTGTAATACTTGAACAGGTGACTAACGGTCTTGCAGTCAGAATGGCGGTTTTATATCTTCTTGCAGGAGTAAAGAAATGAATACCCTGATAAAAAACGGGCATGTGATTGATCCTTCTCAGAATATAGACGGCTATCATGACGTCTTGATCAAAGGACGCAAAATACAGGGGCTGTATCCTAAGGGTAAAGGCCCTGACGCAGATAAAATTATTGATGCATCGGGTCATATTGTCATACCGGGTCTTGTCGACATGCATACCCATCTCAGGGAACCGGGTTTTGAATACAAGGAAACAATAAAGACAGGCACTATGGCTGCAGTAAAAGGCGGCTTTACAACGGTCTGCTGCATGCCCAATACAAAGCCGGTCAACGATACAATATCCGTAACGGAATTCATTATCGAAAAGTCCCTGAAAGAAGGCTCCTGCACTGTCTATCCTATCGGGGCAATTACCAAAGGTCAAAAGAGCGAAGAGCTTACCGAGCTGGAAGCGCTTCTAAAGGCCGGCTGCATAGCGTTTTCCGATGACGGACATCCCGTAACAAACAGTCTCATCATGAGGAGGGCCCTGGAATACTCGAAAATATTTGACGTTCCGGTCATATCACACTGTGAAGACCTGACATTGTCGGAAGGCGGCGTTATGAATGAAGGTTTTGTTTCAACTATCGTCGGGTTAAAAGGAATACCGAAAGCCGCTGAAGAAACAATGGTGGCACGGGACTTATCACTTTGTGAACTGACAGGCGGACGGCTTCATATTGCCCATGTGTCGACAGAAGGGTCGGTAAAATTAATACGGGATGCAAAAGCGCGCGGCATAAATGTTACAGCGGAGACATGTCCGCATTACTTTTCTTTGACCGATGACGCAATCATCAGTTATGACACGAATTTAAAAGTAAATCCTCCCATCAGAACTGCCTCTGATGTACAGGCTATTAAAGAAGGATTAAAAGATGGTACAATTGATGTCATCGCAACGGACCATGCCCCGCATCATATAGATGATAAAAACAAGGAATTCGATGCAGCTGCCTTTGGAATATCAGGCCTGGAAACAGCCTTCGCACTTGGATTGCAGCTTGTTGATCAGGGAATACTGGACTTAAAGCAACTTATCGCCAAAATGAGCATGACTCCCTCTAATATAATGAGGATCAGCAAGGGGAGTTTATCCGTACATAGTGATGCTGATATAGCAATAATAAATACAGAGAAGACGTTCAAAGTTGACTCATCCACGTTTTTATCAAAGGGTAAAAATTCTCCATTTAATAAGTGGACTCTTAAAGGGACGGTTGAGAAAACCATAGCAATGGGTAAGGTCTTTGAATGGAATTATGAAAACAAATAAAACAAAAGCGCTTTTAGTCCTTGCTGACGGAACTGTCTTTGAAGGACAGAGTTTTGGGGCCGAAGGAGAGACAATCGGCGAAGTCGTCTTTAACACCTCCATGACCGGTTATCAGGAAATTCTCACTGACCCTTCTTACAAGGGACAGATAGTAGCAATGACTTATTCCCAGATAGGAAACTATGGAGTAAATTCTGAGGACATCGAATCCGGAGCTCCAAATGTTGAAGGATTTATCGCAAAGGAATTTTTTGATTTTCCAAGCAACTGGCGTTCTCAAAAAAACCTTGGTCAATACCTGAATGAAAACAATAAAGTCGGCATTGACAGTATTGATACAAGGGCGCTGACCAGGCATATAAGAGACAACGGCGTACAGATAGGCATAATTTCAACAACAGACTTAAACCCTGAAAGCCTGCTTTCGAAAGTAAGAAACCATCCGGGCATATCGGCCTTTGACCTGGTTAAAGAAGTGACAACAAAAGAACCCTACAAATGGACAGAGCCGCTCTGGAGGCTGGATACTTCAGAAAAAACTAATCCCCCCTCACCCCCCTTTACTAAAGGGGGGGGTAAGATTAAAGTCGTTGTCTACGACTTCGGAGTAAAGATGAACATACTGCGTCACCTTGTCAATGCAGGATTTGATGTTACGGTTATACCGGCACAAACACCTGCTGAAGAAGCGCTTAATATGGATACTGATGGAATAGTATTGAGCAACGGGCCGGGAGATCCACAGACCGTTACATACGCCATTGAAGCAGCCAAAAAACTCTTCGGTAAGAAGCCGATACTCGGCATCTGTCTCGGTCATCAGATATTAGGATTGGCTTTGGGAGGCATGACATATAAACTCAAATTCGGCCATCACGGGGGAAACCATCCTGTAATGGACTTGTCCACAGGGGAGGTTGAAATTACCTCTCAAAACCATAATTATTGTGTTGATATAAATAGCCTGCATGGACAGGTCGAGCTCACTCACAAAAATCTTTATGACGGGACAGAAGAAGGCATGCGTCATAAGGACCTGCCCATAATATCAGTCCAGCATCATCCTGAAGCAGGGCCGGGACCGAATGATTCGGGATATATTTTTAAAAGATTCAGGGAAATGATAGAAAAGTGCTGACTAAAAATTATCAACTTGAAATTGAAGGCAATAAACTATTTTTCAAGACGTCTTCTTTTAAAGCGGAGAAGACGAGCGTATTGCATCCCGGTGTTTATACGAGAGAGTTTTCGTCAATGTTATTCGCATCCGCGGCATGCATTGCTTCATATATGATGACCGATATAATAAGCGGCAGGTCGCCGGTTGTCCGTTATGCCATGCTTATCATTATATTTGTTGCTTCCTTTGTCGGGGCCGACAAGTTCATCTTCAAAGAAAGATATCTGGAGGTCGTATTTGATAAGACAGACAAAACAGTATACATGACACGGTCAGGGCTGCCGGCAAAAAAGAGTGAGAAGATACCCTTTGCGAATATAAAGTCAGTTGAGCTTGGGAGCAGGAAGTTTGTTCCCGAAAACGTTGATGGAATAAATTTTGTTCAGAAAATTTCAGCACAGCATGGAAGCGCAATACCGGGGTTGAGCGAGACAGAAGAATTTATTACCCTTTCACTGAAGTTGAAAGACGGCTCGGAAAGAATGCTTTACGCAGCCAGGATAAACGGGGGCAAAATTGACGGGGAGCCGGAAATGCCGGTGAGGGAAATCAGAAATTTTTTAGGAAATATAGCGTAGAAGTATTTTATAAAGGAAAACCGAATGCCTAAAAGAACGGACATTAAAAGCATCTTACTGATCGGCTCCGGGCCAATCATAATCGGACAGGCGTGTGAATTCGATTACTCAGGAACGCAGGCCTGCAAGGCCTTGCGCGAAGAAGGATACAAGGTAATACTCGTCAACTCCAATCCCGCGACTATCATGACTGACCCTGAAACGGCCGATGTGACATACATCGAACCGCTTACCAACGAAGTCCTGGAAATGATAATTGAGAAAGAGCGCCCTGACGCGTTGCTGCCGACCATGGGCGGGCAGACCGCCTTAAATCTTGCAGTGGAGCTTTCCGAAAGAGGGGTACTTGATAAATACAACGTAGAGCTGATAGGCGCCAAACTCCCCGCGATTAAAAAAGCCGAGGACAGGGAGCTGTTTAAACAGGCTATGGCAAAAATAGGTTTAAAAACCCCGAAGAGCGCCCATGTCAATTCAATGAAAGAAGGCCTGAAGGTCGCAGATGTCCTCAGTTTCCCTCTTATATTGAGGCCTTCATTCACGATGGGAGGCACAGGCGGCGGCATCGCATACAATATGGATGAATACCGGGAAAGCCTGAAAAAGGCCCTGAAGCTGAGCCCGGTCAATCAGGTCCTTGTGGAAGAATCCGTGCTCGGATGGAAAGAATACGAGCTCGAGGTGATGCGTGACAACAAGGACAATGTTGTCATCATCTGTTCCATAGAGAACTTCGATCCGATGGGTGTCCATACCGGTGATTCAATAACAGTAGCGCCTGCGCAGACCCTGACTGATAAGGAATATCAAATAATGCGGGACGCCGCCATCGCGGTAATGCAGGAGATAGGGGTTGACACAGGCGGATCAAATGTTCAGTTTGCAGTTAATCCCAAAAACGGCGAAATGATTGTAATAGAAATGAACCCGAGGGTTTCCAGGAGCTCGGCCCTTGCATCCAAAGCAACGGGTTTCCCGATTGCCAAGATCGCGGCCAAGCTTGCCGTGGGTCTGACACTTGATGAAATACCAAACGACATTACGAAAGAAACGCCGGCATCATTTGAGCCCACAATCGACTATGTCGTCGTGAAGTACCCGCGGTTCGCCTTTGAGAAATTTCCCGAGGCCGACCCTACCCTTACCACTCAGATGAAGTCAGTCGGTGAGGCCATGTCCATAGCAAGGACCTTTAAAGAGTCACTTCAAAAAGTGATCCGAAGCCTTGAAATAGACAGCTACGGTTTTGAGCCGGTTGAGGCCGGCATCATTGAAATCAGAGAGAAGATAAAGGTCCCCTCCTGGGACCGCATCTGGTATATTGCGCATGCCTTAAGGCTGGGCGAAAGCATTCAGGAGCTGCATGCCCTGACAAAGATTGATCCGTGGTTTCTGTACAACATCAAGCAGATAATAGACATGGAAGCTGACATCAGGGATGCTGCCGCAAAATCAAAACATAAAAGTGCGCAGGAGCCAATTACAATTGATATGTTAAAGGCCGCAAAAGAGTACGGCTTCTCAGACAAAAGACTGTCCCAGTTGCTTGATACGGATGAAAAGTCTATCAGGGACATGCGAAGCCGTATCGGACTGAGGGCTGTATATAAAATGGTGGATACCTGCGCAGCCGAATTCAAAGCCTATACTCCATATTTATATTCAACGTATGAAAAACCTTTCTATAGCGTGGAAGTGCGAAAGAGCGAAAGTGCGGAAGCAAAAAACTTACAGACTTACGAGCTTGCGAGCTTACAAGCTTCTGTAGAGTGCGAGGCAAACCCCACCGACAGGAAAAAGGTCATAATTCTCGGAAGCGGGCCGAACAGGATCGGACAGGGCATTGAATTTGACTACTGCTGTGTTCACGCGGTCTTTGCATTAAAAGAACTTGGATATGAAACGATAATGGTAAACTGCAACCCTGAAACCGTCAGCACTGATTACGATACGGCAGACAGGTTATACTTTGAACCGCTGACCTTGGAAGATACACTTAATATAATTAATACTGAAAAACCGATAGGCGTAATTGTTCAATTCGGCGGACAGACCCCGCTCAAGCTCGCTGTGCCGCTTGAAAGAGAAGGTGTGAGGATTCTCGGCACCTCCCCTGACTCAATCGACATGGCCGAAGACAGAAAAAGGTTCAAGCAAATCCTTCACAAGCTGGATCTCAAACAGGCTGAAAGCGATACGGCCATGTCTGTTGACGAAGCAATAATAATTGCCGGAAAAATTGGTTACCCGGTCATGGTCAGACCCTCTTATGTGCTTGGCGGACGGGCCATGGAGATTGTGTATGATGAAAAAAGCCTCAATGACTATATGAAAAGGGCTGTTACCGCATCACCCGAACACCCGGTGCTTATAGACGATTATCTTGAGGACGCAATCGAAATCGACGTGGATGCCATCTCGGACGGCAACAGTGTGGTTGTAGGCGGGATCATGGAGCATATTGAAGAAGCCGGCATCCACTCAGGGGACTCCGCGTGCTCATTGCCCCCCTACTCTTTATCATCAGAAATTATAGAGCAGATCAAAGTGCAGACCAAGGCCCTTGCAAAAGAGTTGAAAGTTATCGGACTCATGAATATACAGTTTGCCGTTAAAGACAATGAAAAATATATTCTGGAAGTAAATCCCCGAGCATCACGCACTATCCCTTACGTGAGCAAATCCATAGGGGTCCCACTCGCAAAGATGGCTGCCAAGGTTATGGTTGGAAAGACTCTGGAAGAGCTGGGTCTGACATCGGAAATAGAAATCACCCATTTCACGGTCAAGGAAGCCGTATTCCCCTTTGACCGTTTTGAAGGAGTTGATACTATCCTGGGACCTGAGATGAAGTCAACCGGAGAGGTAATGGGAATAGATAAAGATTTTGGCAGGGCCTATGCAAAATCCCAGGCAGCCGCGAAAAATCCTATGCCTCTTAGAGGCAAGGTATTCATCAGCGTAAAGGATAAAGACAAACCTGCCCTGCCTGCTATCGCGGGCAAGCTTCTATCGCTTGGATTCTCAATATGTGCAACCAGAGGCACCGCGTTTTATCTCAACCAATTAGGGCTTAAGGCAGAGACAGTCAATAAGGTTACGGAGGGCAGGCCTCACTGTGTCGACTTAATAAAAAACAAAGATATTGCTTTTGTAATTAATACCGTTACCGGGGCCAAGGCGCAAAAAGACTCATTTTCGATAAGAGAAGCCGCACTCCAATATAACGTCCCCTTTACAACAACAGTCGCCGGTGCACGGGCCACGATTAAAGCCATTGAAGTAATGCTTAAGAAGCAGTTAAATATCAAGTCCCTGCAGGAGTATCATAAGGTTAGTATATAGATCAGGGGATTCCCAGGGTTTACTTTCACTAACACCGGTTGTTAAAATTCCTTCTGGAGAAAACTTATGCAAAAAGAACCTATGACCCCCCAGGGGTATCAAAAACTCAAGGACGAACTCGATAACCTGTTGAAAGTAGAACGTCCCCAAAATGTTAAAGCGATTGCAGAGGCCCGCGCACATGGTGATTTATCTGAAAATGCCGAATATCATGCCGCCAAAGAAAGACAGTCTTTTTTAGTAGGACGCATTCAGGAGCTCCAGAGCAAAATCGCACGTGCAAATGTAATCGATCCTTCCAGTATATCTCAGGACAAGATCGCATTCGGCGCGACAGTAAAAGTTATTGACGTCGATACTGATGAGGAAAAAACTTATCAGCTGGTCGGTCCTGACGAGGCTGATATCAAGGCTGGTAAGTTATCAATACATTCTCCCATGGCAAGATCTCTTATAGGCAAAGAGGAAGGAGACTCGGTGATAGTGAAAGCCCCTGCGAGAACTATTGAATATGAAGTATTAGAGATAAGCTTTGAATAGACTATTTAAGGCATCTGTAATAGATAATAAGCAACTTATAAAAAACCACTATCTCTTAACTCTCCACCCCCTGGAGAAAATCAAAAAGCCGAAGCCCGGCAACTTCTTCATGCTCGGCGTTGACAATGGACTGGATCCATTGCTTAAACGCCCGATCAGTGTTCATCGCCTGCTCAATGGAGACTTCCAATTACTATATAGAGTCGCAGGTAAAGGGACAGCCATCCTTAGCAGAAAAAGGCCTGGAGATATTCTGGAAATTCTCGGCCCGCTTGGCAACGGCTTCCCCGTTAAAAAAAAATCTGAAAATATCATACTGGTGGCTGGAGGGCTTGGTATTGCCCCGATTTTTGCCCTTGCCGAGGCTTTAATCCCCCCTCACCCCCCTTTACAAAAGGGGGGAATTCAAAAAGGTAATCCAATCCTGTTTTACGGAGCAAGAACAAAAGAGGAGCTGCTTTGCACTGATAAATTAAAATCTATCGGCATTGATCCTGTTATTTCCACTGATGACGGAACGCTGGGGAAAAAGGGTAATATAGTGAGTGTCTTAAAAGAGTATCTTTCTCGTCACCCGTCACTCGTCACTGATCACGTTTTATATGCTTGTGGACCGGAGCCAATGTTAAAAGCCCTGTCCGAGCTCGCAATGAAAAAGAACATGCAGGGATATATCGCTCTTGAACAGCACATGGCCTGCGGACTAGGGACATGTCTCGGCTGTGTAGTGAAAACAACCAAAGGCTATAAGAGGGTCTGTAAAGAAGGACCTGTGTTTCCGATTGAAGAAATTATATGGTAGACCTTAAAGTTAATATCGGCAAGCTAAGACTTAAGAATCCCGTCATGACCGCATCCGGCACATTCGGGTACGGAGACGAATATGCCGAGTTCGTCGATCTGAACAAACTTGGGGCCATTGTCGTAAAAGGCCTGTCTCTTAAACCTAAAGAAGGCAATCCCCCTCCCCGCATTGTCGAGACGCCTGCCGGCATGCTCAATGCCATCGGGCTTCAAAATATAGGAATTAATAATTTCATAAAGAAGAAGCTTCCTTTTTTAAGACAGTTCAACACGCCGGTTATAGTTAATTTCTTCGGTGATTCAATTGAAGAATATGTCCGGGCTGCGGAGAAATTAAGTGCGACCGATGGAATCCATGCACTGGAGATGAATATATCATGTCCCAACAAACAGGCCGGCTGGAGCATTTTCGGCACTGACCCTAAAGTCACTTTTAAAGTTGTCAGTGAAGTCCGGAAGGCAACGGATAAGACGCTTATTGTTAAACTTTCCCCGAATGTTACCGATATAAGTCTTATGGCCCGGACAGCAGAGGATGCAGGCGCTGATGCCATATCGGTCATTAATACACTGACAGGAATGGCTATTGATATAAGAACTAGAAAACCCAGGCTCGCAAACATCACCGGAGGTTTATCGGGTCCTGCAGTCAGGCCTGTTGCTGTCAGAATGGTATGGGAGTGTTATAAAACAGTTTCTATCCCGGTTATCGGAATGGGCGGCATAGTCTCAGCCGGAGATGCCATTGAATTTATCCTGGCAGGCGCCGGCGCAATCGCTGTAGGCACCGCTAACTTCATTAATCCGAAGATAACAGAAGACATCATAAACGGGATTGAATCTTACATGGCAGAAGAAGATATCAAATCAATTAAAGAACTAATAGGAGCAGTTCAATGTTAGAAACACCTATAATTACATTAACAACGGATTTTGGTCTCAAAGACCCGTTCGCCGGAGTGATGAAAGGAGTAATCCTCGGTATAAATCCCAAAGCAAAAATAATTGACATTACTCACAGTGTTCAGCGGCATAATATTTTTGAAGCCTCACAGGTGCTTTTCATGAGCTATAAATATTTTCCACCTACTACTATCCACGTCGCAGTTATTGACCCTGGAGTCGGTGGAAGCAGAAGGCCGATATTGGTTGTTACAGAAGACCACTATTTTATAGGACCTGATAATGGGGTATTTTCCAGAATATATGAAAGCTCTGATCCTAATTTTCTAAAAGTCCTCAACTTAACTGCAACACACTACTTTCTTCCGGACATCGGGGCAACGTTCCATGGGCGGGATGTATTTGCGCCTGTCGCAGCCTGGCTGTCAAAAGGATTAGACACATTTAAGTTCGGAGAACCGGTTGATGATTATATAAAGATATCTGCCCCCAAACCTGTTTTATCGAATAATACGCTGACAGGAGAAATTATTTCTATAGACATTTTCGGCAATGCCATATCAAATATAATGAAAGATGATCTGCCAAAATTAGCCTCTGTTGAATCTAAAGAGAATTTCAGGGTAATTTACAATAACGAACATTTACCGATCGTCAGTTATTATGCTGAAAATAAAAACAACAACCTGGCTGCTATCATTAATAGTTTCGGTTATATCGAGCTGTTTGTATTTCAGGGCAGCGCTTCTGAAAAATATAATATTAAAATCGGAGACAGTGTCATCGTAAGTCTTGCCTGAACGAAATGAGAATATTATTAATTGGAAACTACGCCCCTCCCTTTGAAGAGGAAAACCTTCAAAACATAACATTATTAAATAAATTAGTTGAAGACGGCCACGAGTGCTCAGTCATAAATATCTCTAAGTACCCTTCCGAAGATAAAAGATTCAGCAACACAGGGAGCAACCTCGATTATCTTATGACGTTGCTGCGCCATGGCCGGAAGAAAGATGTAATTCATTTTTCAACAAAGGGTTATCTGCGTGTCGGATTACTGAAAATGATGTTGTCTATCTTTGTCGCAAAGATCTTCCGGGCAAAATCAATCATCAC
>CAYMUX010000105.1:0-11918 GCA_964393845.1 uncultured Nitrospiraceae bacterium | reverse complement strand
GAAGAAGAATAGGTATTACGTTAAGCCTGAAGTAGAGGTCTTTCCTGAATCTGCCCTTTGATACCATGCCTTCAAGATCCTGGCTTGTTGCGGTAATTATCCTGACATCAACCTTTATGGCCTTCTGTCCGCCCACTCGCTCAAACTCCCTTTCCTGAAGCACGCGCAGTATCTTCGGCTGGAGAGTTAACGGGAGGTCTCCGATCTCGTCAAGAAACAATGTCCCCTTATTGGCAAGCTCGAACTTTCCGCTTCTCGTTGATATCGCCCCTGTAAAGGCGCCTTTTTCATGACCAAAGAGTTCTGATTCGAGAAGCCCCTCGGGAATGGAGGCGCAGTTGAATTTAATAAAAGGCCCCTTGCTTCGTGGGCTCATATAATATATCGCCTTTGCGATGAGCTCTTTCCCTGTGCCGCTCTCGCCCCGTAAAAGCACTGTTGCCTTTGAAGGCGCGACACGGTGAACCGCCTCAAAGACCTCCTGCATCCTGTCCGAATTCCCTATTACGTTCTCTATGCTGCACCTTTTCGTTAACTCTCCTCTTAGATTTTCCTTTTGCTTTAATTCACTTATATTTATAATTATCTTTTCAAGAGCAAAAGTAAATATATCCTTAATGAATAAAAACACATTATTGTCGGTTTTAAAACTACTTAGATCAGCTGCATCACTTAAAATTTTTGCAGGTATGAACCCTATAACTTTATTTCTTGTGCGATTTTGTTCTAATGAAAAACTATCGACGTTCCTATAAACCTCACCTGACACAAATATTATTTCTGTCAGAAGGTTGTTGCTTCTGATAAAATCGCTTATTTCAAATCCTTTTGTTGTTCTGCTAGTTGAATCAAAAATATCAAGTAACACCAAATGTATCCGTTCATCTTTTAAAATGGCTTTGCCTCTTTCCCAATCTTTTGTTGCATGAAACGTGTCAGTTTTAAACTGATACGTCTTCCCACAAAACTCAATTCCATCCTTATTAATAATATTAATAGTAATACTTACTAGGTTCTTATACATTTTTTCTAGCTCAGAATCAATACTATCATCTATTACAGCGACGTTAATTTTTATGATATTATCCCCCACAGTAATAAAGCCCCCTCATAACGTGATTTTTAATTCAACACAGACATATGTAAAATTATCATAAATATATTCTTTATAACATATATCTTTACTCCTAGATGCTACTTCAAAAATTGCACCAATTAATCTTAGATGTGGTGTAGCCAGTGGACTATAGAATACTTCAGATGAATTGAATTTTAAATTATCATTGTCTGGAATATTTGCTATTTTTATTATTGCGAAGTTATCCTTTTTTTCACATTCAATCACCACAAGAGGGGGAAGATCTGGAAGGGTTTTTAAAAAAATCCAGTTACTATGGTCAATTGCGTTTTTAATTAAATTATCTAACAAAAAATATAATGCTCTTTTGTTTAAAGTAACATAGATAGCCTCCCCAACTCCCGATTTAATATCAATAATTTTTGCACGTGTTTTTTGTAACGACATTAATTTGTAATAGTTTCTTATATATGGAGATTCATGAATAATGCTTTCTACAAGGCTTCCTATTTGAGCAGCAAGGTCATATTCATATTCTTGGTCCTTATACTCATTGAAGTTATTTCTGGTAATAGCGTCAACTTCTGATAAATAGTTATTCAATAAAAATAGAGCTCGCTTTACGTGTTCACTATTCATTAGGTCATTTTTTAAATTTTCTCTTAAATCGACCAGTTTCACTTTTATTTTTCCTAACTCTTTTGAGGCATTATGTACAATCGCTATTTTGTCACTATCAACAAGTTGTCTTTCCTTTACAAGCGATATTTTTTCGAGGACTCGAGTGATGGATAGGTAAATTTCTGACGCTGAACTTCTCATTAAATCTACATGCTCGCTGAAAAAGAGCACGACTGCATGCTTATCCCATGTAGATTCCAACATACCGATAAAGCATGATTCTGGTTCCCCTTTAACACCAAAGAGGCTTTTCATTTCTCGCTCATTTATCGAGAAAACAAAACACTTGTTTTCTCCAATTTCTATTATTTTCTTCCCAACCCAGCTAACAAACTTATTGTCATTCACGGTAACATCTATAGGCGTCTTTTTCAGTAGTGCCCATGAGTTGGTTCCATGATTATATTTAAGCAAAGCCATGGCGTTATAAGCCAATAACATCTTTAAATTCGCAAAGAGATATTTTGTTTCATCCAGTATTTCTTTAGGTGTTATTTTAGAATCATTAACAGCATGTGAAAATATCCTTGTCTCAAAATCCATCGTTGCCGCTTCTCGTATTTTCGGCAAAAAAGCTTCTATAGAATTTATGACCAATTGCCTCGGTATCGGTTCAGGGGAAATAATTATGATTTGCCCGATAACCTGCGCATCAAAGAATTTTATCGGTAGTATGATAATGTTTTTTATTAACGATGTTTTTGTTGTTTGTTTCGAGACGATATAGAATAATCTTTCAAAAAAGTGCGTTATATAATATAGCTTGTATTTCTCTTTAAGTTCTTTGATTTCATAAGTTGCCTGTAAAGGATGATATACGAGATCGGATAGTCTGATAGCAGTTTTGTCGCTTCGTTTAAGGTGCATTTCGGTGTTTATTTTTCTTAATTCGGCCAAGGAATCGCTACTTGGTACTTCTTGAGGTAAATCACAGAATATTTCAATTGCAGTATTCATTAAGTTTTCGTAATTTTTATTTGCACGCTCTAAATTTGTTTTGTCAAAAGTTTTAATTTTCTCTCTAAATTGATTCCATCTGTTTATTGCTTTATTTGCTCCAGAAGAAATATCGTTATACTTGGGATGTTTTGATATAAAAGTACCTATTAAATTAAATTGCTCATCATCAGACCCGCTTATTGCAAGTTTTAATTCATCCAATGCAAAAAAACGTCCCTCATTTATTTCGTATATCTCCCTTAAAACGTGAGGTAATCGTTCAACATCAATTTGGGATATATCAAGTCTTTCGATGGCTTCAATACTAATTTTTGGTATGTGGATAAACGAATGCTCGCAGGTATCGATAAACTTTTCAAATTGCGAATATTTATTTATAAAAACCGGCCAGTTATCAAAGTCCTCATCTATTTCAACGTTTAAAAATTCTTTACATTCAGTATGTATATCCACAAAAGTCTTTTTAGCTAATTCATGTGGAATATTTTTTGAACAATAATTGGAAACATCCTTTATGTCTCTTAACACTCCCTTTAATAAATTTCCAAGCTTCAATTCTTCCCATGTCACATTTGACCAATTGTAAAGGCATCGTTGTTCGCAATCTTCAATAAAAAAAAGCACGGGTCCTAATGCTAAACTTCCTTTTGGTAGATTTAAGGAAATACTTCTGAGTATCTGCTTTCTGATTTCTAAAAAGAGTGTTTGTAGCGAGCTTTGTTGTTTATTATTCGGGACTGCGTCCATATTATGTACCGCACTTATTAATTAAGGAAGCTAATTTATCTTTTGATATTTGTTTTTTTTCTGTACCTTGTATATCGAAAACAATATTTCCGTTACTGATAATCAGAATCCTTCCCCCATATTTAACCGCCTGCTCCAGATTATGCGTTACCCACAGTGTAGTCAGAGAAGTTTCCCTGATCAGCCGCTCCGTAATCTCCTCTATGGTTGCGCTGTTCTTGAAATCCAGTGCGGCTGTGTGCTCATCGAGAAGCAGAATGCCGGGCTTGGAAGCTGTAGCCATCAGGAGAGCAACGGCCTGTCTTTCGCCACCTGAGAGATTGCCTATATTTTCAGATAACCTGTTTTCAAGCCCCATGCCGAGTTTTCCGAGTTCCTCTTTGACCTTAGTCCTGACCTTATGGGTTATGGCTTTCCGCAGGGATAACCATCCCCCCATATTCATAGCCTGAGAAAACTGCTCCTCAAGGCTGATGGAGTCGGCAACAATATCGGATGTATTCTGGGCAACATATCTTATGAAACTTGCCCTTTTGTAATGGGACATCCCCGATATTTCCATACCATTATAAAATATTTGCCCCCCCGTTGGGGCATATTCGGCAATGGCCCGTAGAAGGCTGCTCTTGCCCGCACCGTTTCTTCCAACCACGGTTATGAATTCACCCTCTTTAATCTTAAGATTAACCCTGTCGAGGGCCTTCATCTCCGCGCCGTTGCCGTTCTTAAAGGTCAGGCTGAGATTCCTCAGTTCAATAATGCTGTTATCCATCATCTCCTTATAAGCTGCCCTATCTCTCTCCTGATAGAAGGTATGAGCAAAGAGAGGAAAACTATTCCTGATGTCAATAGATTGAAATACTCTGCCCTGAGCCCCGCTTCATAAGCCATTGCCACGGCAAGTTTATAAATGATAGACCCTATGACAACAAGAGCTGTTGCTATGGGGATAGCCGCCTTATTAAAAAACTGGGTCTCAATCCCTTCTGCTATGAATACGGAGGCAAGCCCTATAACGACCATCCCGAACCCAAGGTTGACATCGCTGAACCTCTGAGCCTGCGCAAATAACGCCCCTGAAAGTGCGATAAGACCATTGCCTATGGCCAACCCTGTCAAGGTCATCATATTGGGGTTTATCGAAAAAGAGCTTGCTAAACGGGGATTTGAACCGGTAATCCTTAAGGCAACGCCAAAGTTTGTTGACAGGAGCCAATCGAGAAGAAATTTGAGTAGACCAATAATAGCTAGGAAACAGGCAGGTATTAATAGGAGACTTACATCAAATCCGGCCATAGAGACGGGGCCGTCAGATTGAAGGCTATATATCGGGGCAAAAATGGTGTCTTCCTTTCTAAGGCTCAATATGGGCTTTTGCATTATGAGGAGGTTTATGGAGTACAGCCCGGTCATCACAAGAATACTTGAAACTATGGCCGGTATCTTGAATCTTGTATTCAGTACCCCTGTGAGCATTCCTGCCGAGCAACCGGCAAAAAGCGCAACCATGGTAGCGACATACGGGTTTATCCCCTGAAGGATAAGTACGCTTACCACAGCCGCTCCAAGAGGATATGTACCGTCGCAGGTCAGGTCCGGGAACCTTATGACCCGGAACGACACAAAAACCCCGATCGCCATTATAGCAGAGAGAAGCCCTTGCCAGATAGCTGTCCAGAATGCATAAGAACTCATATCTATCCCCTTCTATTTTCTATTATTCAATAACCTCTGCGGTTTTTAGAATATCCATGGGTACTGCAATCCCAAGTTTATCTGCCACTTTTTTATTAATGGCAATTTCAAACTTTGCAGGATAGGAGATAGGAATATTACCGGGCTTCTCGCCCTTCAATATACGGACAGCTATATTCCCGGCTTCTACGCCCCGCTCGTAATAGTTTATGCCTATAAAAGCCAGTGTCCCCGCCTTCAGGGATGCTTTTTCAGAGCTTACAAACGGTATCCGGTTTTCATTACATATATCATTTATGACGTCTATAGCGGCTGCCGTGGTGTTGTCGGTCGTAAGATACATCACATCGATTTTACCTACGAGAGATGCCGCCGCCGCTCTTACCTCACTCGTTTTATTCGCGTTTGCCTCAACCAATATCAGCCCCAACTTCTTTGCCGCCTCTCGTGCCTTGCCTATAATGATCACCGAATTTGGTTCGCCAGGATTATAAACAACGCCGATTTTTTTTGTCTTAGGAATGAGTCTTTTTATAAAGTTGAATTGTTTTTCTACAGGTACCATATCGGATGTGCCAGTAATATTACCCCCAGGATGCTTAACGTCCTTGACCAAGCCAGCCCCCAAAGGATCTGTGATTGCCGCGATAACAACAGGAATACTATTGGTCTGCTCCGCAACAGCTTTTGCCACTGGTGTTCCGACTGCAAGAATTAAGTCTGCTTTATTGCCAACGAAACCTGCTGCTATCTGAACTGCATTTTCCATGCTCCCCTGAGCATTTCGGTAATCAAAATTGACATTAATTCCTTCTTTATATCCTTTATCAGACAAGGCTTCTTTGAAGCCCCTCACAACGTCATTTAAGGCAGGGTGCTCAATTATTGTGGTTATGCCAATAGTGTATTGCCTATCTTTCGCAAAAACATTAAAGGTGACAAATGCCATGAACAGTGGAAACATCATAAAGACTGTAAGTAGCTTACGCATAAATTCCTCCTTGAATAGATTTTTCCAATTATGACGCAAATTACTTGCCAAGTAATTATATAAGTACCAACAGACAAAAGAAATGATTTTAAAATAATAGGTTATGAACAAAAAAGGTAAAAACTAAAAAAAACCGATATTGCTCAACAAAGAAAAATTCGTTTTTGAAAACAATTTTTTGTTTTCTATTTTAAAACCAATCCCACATTCAAGGTCGAAGTGCAAAGAGTTCTGTTTTCTGAAATTATGCTAATTATTCCCGGAAGAAGAAACCGGGGTGTATGTATGGCTCATTCCCCAATGAATATACATATATGTGTTTGTATGGGGTCTTATAAACATGCAAATAAAGCTGCTAATATTTAGCCACCATAGCAAGACCACCGCGCATACAATTTCACGGGGCTTTTTATCATATAATAGTTCGAGACAACCAGCGTCAGGCAATATTTAATGACGACAGAGACAAGATGTATGGCATCTATTTCAGGGAAGATACACATGACCCCTTTCACACATTTTTTCAAAACGCGAGCCTGAATGAATTTGTAAATAATGAGGCTAAAATTATTTTCTTCTTTCAATAAGGATCTTATTTAAGATCATCAATACAGAGCTGATTATGCAAAACCAGGCGAATATGTCGCCGTGCTTCGTATAAAAACTTTTTTTATCGCCAACTGATATTTCCTGAGTCAAAACTGTCTCAACGAAAAGATTGCTTTTATTAATGATCCTTCCTCTGCTGTCAAAAAAGCCTGAAATCCCTGTATTTGCCGACCTTGCTACAGGGACCCTGTTTTCAACAGCCCTGAACACCGCCATTGAGAAATGCTGGTAAGCGGCGGCGGTATGGCCGAACCAGGCGTCGTTTGTTATTGTTACCAATACATTAGCGCCTTTATCGACAAACTGCCTTACAAGCCCGGGGAAAATAATCTCATAACAAATTAGAGGGCCGATCTTTGCAGCGGGAGTTTCCATGACCGTAATATCTTCCCCCATAATAAAATCTCCGACAGCAGTAACCAATTTTCCGACAAAGGGGAAAAGATTCCTGAGAGGAACATACTCTCCATAAGGCACGAGATGTATCTTGTCATACACCGATTTTATGGTGCCGTCAGGAGAAAGCAGGACAGCGCTGTTTGAAAGTTGATTGTCGCCGGTTTTGTTAACTTTGGACATGACACTCCCGAACAGCAGATATCTGTTGAGTTGTTTTTGAAATGCAACAAGCTCTTCGGTAAGGGCTTTATGATATCCAAAGACAAAGGGAAGGGCCGATTCAGGCCAGACAATGATGTCAGGATTTTCAGATGACGCTTTAATGCTCAGCCGTTTATATTTATCAATAACTTCTGCCTGGAACCTGGAATCCCACTTTTTGCCCTGTTCGATGTTGCCCTGTATAACACTGACTCTTATTTTTCTCCCATTATCAGTCTCCTTTAACTTTCCCATTCCGTAGAGCAGGGATGTAATAAGGATGATTATAAAAATCATAATGCTCAGGGCATGAGGCCATCGGGCAGCAAGAGGCTTTTCGTCTGACTTCTTCGGCCAGAGAACAGCTGCATCATATATGGCGCCGTTAAAGGCAGCAACAAGAAAAGAAATGCCGTATACTCCGGTGATATCGGAAATCTGGATAAGGGGCAGAAATTTATACTGCGAATATCCAAGAATGGACCAGGGAAAGTTGAAAATTGTGTAGGTACGGATATATTCAATTGTGACCCATAATACGGGAGCGATAAAGAGGGCCGGGATTGACGAACGTTTTGAAAGAAAATTGAAAAGCATTGCGAATGTACCGACATAAAGCGCCTGGGAAAGACTGAGCAGTATAAGAAGCAGGATACTTAATATCAGAGGCACACCGCCGTAGAAGTACATGGAATGATATACCCAGTATATTGTTCCCAGAAAGTAAATAAGACCGGCCAGTAATCCGAGGTAAAAAGCAGACTTCGTATTTTTGTCACGAATGGCAGCAAAAAGCGGGACAATGGCTACCCAGGCAAGTGGATAAAGATTAAATTGCGGGAATCCAAGAACGAGCAGAATACCCGATGCCAGGGCAAATAATATATCTGTTTTTTTTGCCATATAAATCGTAATCAGTTAGTAACCCTTCAGTTACGGGTGCAAATTCCCCCCTTTAGCAAAGGGGGGCGAGGGGGGATTTTTATATGACTCTAAAATCATTCAATAAAATCTCCCCTAACCCCTCTTTTTCAAAGAGGGGAATTATCCAATACACCCGTAACTGAGGGGTTACCTTTGTGCCTGTTTTTTTAACTGTTTTTTATTTAATAATTTACTCAAAATCTTGACAATGAAAAAAAATATGAGTTATCATTCCCTGCATGGGCTGTTAGCTCAGTCGGTAGAGCAGAGGACTGAAAATCCTCGTGTCCGTGGTTCAAATCCGCGACAGCCCACCATCTTCTTTCTTTATATTCTGTAACTTATCGAATCTCTTCTACAACAAAGGTCGTTAATTAAAAAAGTCTATTCATCGTCTTGTGATTCGTCAAAGACAGGGATATGAAATACGCTGCTCATGAAATGTCTTGTTCTCGGATGCCGGGGATTTACAAATATATCAGGCGGGGTCCCTATTTCAATAATCTCACCATCGGCCATGAACACGACCCTGTCGGCAACTTTCTGGGCAAAGCCTATTTCATGCGTGACAACTACCATTGTCATCCCCTCTTTGGCCAGTGAGATCATGACATCGAGGACTTCATTGATGAGCTCAGGATCGAGAGCTGAGGTCGGCTCATCAAAAAGCATTATCTTCGGCTCCATAGCAAGGCTCCTTGCTATGGCGACGCGCTGTTGTTCGCCGCCTGATAGTTGTGAAGGGAATGCATTATGTTTGTGGCTTAACCCGACCTTTTCAAGTAATTTAAGCGCCTTTTCTGTTGCCTTGTCTTTGCTTAATCTCCTGACCTTGATAGGAGCAAGGGTAATGTTTTTAATTGCCGTTTTATTTGGATATAGATTGAAGTGCTGAAAGACCATGCCTATATCAGCTCTGAGCGTGGTTAAGTCGGTTTTAGGGTCAGAAAGATACATGCCGTCAACAATAATTTCTCCATCGTCTATAGGTTCAAGTTTGTTGATTGTCCTCAAAAGAGTGCTTTTACCGGCTCCGCTCGGTCCGCATATGACAATAACCTCGCCTTTGGCGATTTCAAGGTTGATGTTTTTGAGAACGTGGTTATTATTAAACCTTTTGTTGGTGGCTATGAATTTGATCAATCTCTAACCCTGTTAAATGCTATTGAGATATTCAAGAGGTTGCGCCATAGCGCAGATAATATTATTTCAAATGATTGAAGACTTTGTCAATTTTGAAAAGTAATAAAATTTTACACTAAATATTAATATAACGTGTCATGTAAACATTTCCAGAATTAAACGTATATAAATTGTTTTTTTATAAGGCAATTAATTCTGCTTGTCCGGTTTGCGTGTCAAAGATCATAATTGTTGCCTTATCTCCAAAGCCATGTGATGATCCGGGATTAAGAACCAACGTCTTTCCGATCCTGGTATTCTCACATTGATGGGTATGTCCATAAAGGAACACATCGTATTTTCCGCAGCCGGTCAATGCATCTTTTATCGGCAGTTCAGTTCCATGATAGCATGCGAACTTTAATCCGTCTTCCTCGAACTCGAAAAATTCACCCTTTATCTCTCCGGCAATCTCATTAAATGCAGTTATAAGCCTGAATTTATCCCCATCATTGTTTCCGAAAATCCCGACAAGCTTTACTCCCTCAAAAGCTCTGACTGAATTAGGATTTACATAGTCACCAAGGTGCAGGATATAGGCAACGTCTCTGTCCTTGAAAATCCGGATGCTCCTGGAAATATTACCAGGATGATCATGCGAATCCGATATTATCCCGATCTTCATCAATAACTCCTTAGTAAATTATTGGAGATGGTACGCCAATTTAATTCAAGGTCAATTTATAGATTAAGAATTCTTCCGTAAAGGTTTTTTCTCTGGCTATTATACTATGCTTCCACCCAAATTGCCCGGCGATTGAAATAGTCTCCTCAGCCCCGGCTATAGATGAATAAATCATTTGAATATACCCATCCGGATTGAGATACTCTTTTGCCTCTTTGAAGAATCTCCTTACTAATTCTTTATTGGGATCAAATAAGGAATTGTCGAAATAACTTTTCGGTGTTCCATCCAGATATGGCGGGGTAAACAGGATGACGCTAAACTTCTGCTGAGGGCTTAAGGAGGAAAAAAGATCTCCTTCTATGACTGAAACAATATTTTCCACTCCATTATCCCTGATATTTTTTCCGGCTAACATGACAGCTTCGGGATTGATATCCACCGCGATGACCTTCGATGCTGTATGGCCTGCGGTAATTGCCTGAATACCGGATCCTGTTCCCATATCCAGCACTGTATCTCCGGGTGTTACCTTGATATGTTTCGCCATGAACTCGCTTGTATAATAGTATTTAGGGTTAAATACGTTCTCCGAAACCTTATATGTCTTGCCTGAAACACGCACCTTGTGCGGCCCGTATCTTTGAACTTTTTTTATCAGCCATATAATAAGGATTTGTTTTAGACGTGTGAACATAATAGCGCTTTGTAATTAATTTAGAGAAGAGCATCTACTCATAAACTAAAATTTATAAATGACCATGCCGGTCAGGAGCTTGGGATAGAAATATGTGGATTTGGGGGGCATTCTGTGTCCGGCGAGAGCTACTTCCTTGAGGTCATGTATTTTTGTAGGATTCAGGAAAAAAACAGCCTCAAATGAACCCGTTTTGGCCCTATGCACTGAAGTCACCGGGTCCATTTCATATTCGTAATGTTCTATTTTCAGGAGTTTTTCAAATACAAATTTATGAAGAACTGACACATCAATGGTTTTTAGGCAATCAGGCAGGTCCATCTCTATATCTGACCCATTAATTGACAGCGTGTAATAGGACCCTGTATTTGTAAGAAACATCCCGAATGAATGGAGGTTGCCCTCTATTGCCTGAAACATTTGACGTCTCGCCTTTTCTTCGGATAGGCCTTCCGAACTTATTTTTTGCAGATCAAAATATTTCTCCAGAGTTTCTTTTATGTGTATATCCGAGTCTACTTCAACTATGCGGTGCGTAGGCAATAATGACAAACCTTCATCTTCCATATTAGAAAGGAACATGAGCACGTAATTAAACGGCTCTTCCCCTGTTTTATTAAGCCCTTTACTTTCCATCTCCTTCCTGAACGCAAGAGATGTTTCATAGCGGTGATGGCCGTCGGCGATAAAGACATCCCTGTCCGACATTTCCTTTATTATTTTCTCGATAGAAGCGCTGTCGCTGATCCGCCACAGGCGATGTATAAAACCGTCCCCGTTCTCTGATTCAATAACAGGCGTCTCTTTGACAATATCCTCAAGGACCGCAGATGTGATCTTTTCCCTGCTGCTGTATAAAGAGAAAATAGGACTTGTATTGGCATTACAATAGCGGAGGATATTAAGCCTGTCCGACTTTGGCTTTGAGTAGGTCATTTCATGAGGATGAATTTTACCCGAGCCAAAGTCCTCGATCTTTACCGCCCCGAGAAACCCTCTGGTCTTTTTAAACTTTCCGCTTAACTTATAACTGACCCCATAGCAGTAGAATGCCGGTTCCGGGTCACGTAATAAAGTCCCTTCCTGAAGCCAATCTGAAAAAAACCCGGCTGTCCCTTTTAAAACGTTT
>CAYMUX010000104.1:0-12170 GCA_964393845.1 uncultured Nitrospiraceae bacterium | reverse complement strand
TTATAGAATAAAGAAATGTGAAGCGTGTCCGTTCAACGTGACCGTGAAAAAAGAAGAAATAACGGACACGGATAACGGACATGGAGGATGAAAAATAAATGCAGGATATAATACTTTTACAATGTGCGAGTTGTAAAAATAAAAATTATTCGACTACAAAGAATAAAAAGAATACTACGGAAAAACTCGTTCTTAAAAAATACTGCAGGCATTGCAGAAAGCATGTTGAGCATAAAGAGACAAAGGCGTAAGATAAAGATCAAAAATAAAATATCAAAAATCAAAATTAAGGAAGAAATAAATTAAATTATATGACCTTAATTTTACATTTTGCATTTTTATTTTTTATTTTGGAAAGGCCAGTAGCTCTAACGGCTAGAGCGTCGGACTCCAAATCCGAGGGTTGGGGGTTCGAATCCCTCCTGGCCTGCCATTATTGATTTTGAGAGGAGTTTTAAAGTTGTTACTGGCTGTGAAATGAAATTATGCTGTACAAAAGAGAGGCAACCAAGTGTTTGAAAAAATAAAAAATTTTTTCAGGGAAGTAAAGGTTGAGTTAAAAAAAGTAGTTTTCCCATCAAGGGAAGAAGTGATAGGCTCTACTAAAGTTGTGGTTGTGCTGGTAATAATAGTAGCAGTATTTTTAGGATTGATTGACCTGGTTCTTTCCAAATTGATCGGCATGGTAGTCAAGTAGGAGAAATTATGATAAAACAATGGTATGTAGTACATACGTATTCAGGTTTTGAGGAAAAAGTTAAAATATCAATCGAGGACAATGCCCAGAGGAGAGGACTCAGCGATAAAATTTCCCAAATTTTAATTCCTACAGAAAAGGTTGTAGAGATAAAATCGGGGAAGAAAAAAGAAAGCACGAAAAAATTTTATCCTGGATATATTCTTATGGAAATGGAACTTGACGATGATACGTGGCATCTTGTCAGCAGTACCCCGAGGGTAACGGGGTTTGTCGGAGGTGATAAACCCACGCCGGTACAGCAGGAAGAAATAGATGTAATTATTCAGCAGATTGAAAAGGGCCCTGCAACTCAGGTTAAAACACAGTTTGACAGAGGTGACAGCGTCAGAATACTGGACGGAGCATTTGCGAATTTTAACGGATTTGTTGATGAAATAGACAAGGACCATGACAAATTGCGGGTAATGGTAACTATATTCGGCAGACAAACCCCGGTTGAATGTAACTTTTTTCAGGTAGAAAAAACTTAAGAAATTAAAAATAAAAAATCAAAATCAAGGGAAAAGGATAATTTTCAAAAAAAATTCTATAATTATTATTCTTGATCTTTAATTTTTGATTTTTGTTTGGAGGTATAAATGGCAAAAGAAATAATGGCAATGGTAAAAATTCAGATTCCTGCAGGAAAGGCAAATCCAGCTCCGCCTATTGGGCCTGCATTGGGTCCCCATGGAATTAATATCATGGATTTTTGTAAAACCTTTAATGCCCAAACACAATCTCTGGGAGATACGATTATTCCATGTGTTATCACGATTTACAAGGACAGGTCCTTCTCATTTATCTTAAAGTCACCGCCTGCTTCAGAGTTGATTAAGAAAGCGGCAGGCATCGTTAAAGGCTCAGGCACTCCAAATAAAGATAAAGTCGGCAAAATTACAATGGATCAGGTGAGAGAAATTGCCAGTACTAAAATGCCTGACCTTAATGCGTTTGACATTAAAAATGCTATGGAGATTATCAAAGGTACGGCAAGAAGCATGGGTGTGGATATAATTTAAGTAAGAAGTTAGAAATAAGAAGTGAGAAGTAATAATTAAGAATTAAGATGGGGGTTTAAATGAGTAAGAAACATACGAATGCCAAAGAGAAAATAGATAGGACAAAACAGTATGACATAAAAGAAGCGGTAGCTCTGGTTAAGGAGCTTGTGCATACAAAGTTTGATGAAACAGTTGATTTAGCGATCAATCTTGGGGTTGATCCAAAAAAGTCGGAACAGATGGTAAGAGGAAGCGTAGTATTGCCCCACGGGCTTGGAAAGAAAATCAGGGTGCTTGTATTTGTCAAAGGAGAAAAAGCCATGGAAGCCAGGGCTGCCGGAGCTGAATTTGTAGGCGCTGAGGACCTTGTGGAAAAAATTCAGGGCGGCTGGCTGGATTTTGACAAGGTAGTCGCAACCCCTGATCTTATGGGGTTGGTTGGAAAACTCGGGAAGGTCCTTGGACCAAGGGGACTTATGCCGAATCCAAAGTCGGGAACGGTCACATTTGACGTTGCAAAAGCTGTCAAGGATATAACAGCGGGTAAAGCCGATTACAGGACGGAGAAGGCAGGTGTAGTTCATGTGTCCATAGGTAAGGTATCATTTGATGGTGATAAACTTATTGATAATGCAAAAACCGTTATAAGCTCAATTGAGAAAGCAAAGCCGTCGTCAAGCAAAGGGAAATATATGAAAAAGATTTCAATTTCATCTACTATGGGAGTCGGTGTTCCTGTAAATGTTTCCAGCATTGCTTCGGCATAAAAAAGGATTTGGAATTGTTGGATATCAGTTGTTGGTTTTTAATCTAAAAACTGACAACTGAAAACTTAAAAATAAATAAGTCAGAGACTGCAGGCGCAACCCGCTAAAAAGGGGATTGCTTAAACGAGACTGAAAGTTGCACAGGCCTGCATAGACCGAAGAAAACAGAGTAATGAGTAAAGAGTCAGGAGTTATGAAAAAGAAAATTTTCTTAATTCATAACTCTAAACTCATAATTCTAAATTCTATAATCCTCCGGAGTCTCTGATATAAAAAGGAGGTGAATAACCTGAAGAAAGAAGAAAAAACTCGCATTATATCAGAGCTTCAAGACAAATTTGGAAAAGCAAAGGGGATTGTCTTTACGGACTACCGCGGTCTTAATGTTGAAGAGATAACCGGTTTGCGTAATTCTCTGAGATCAGCTGCTGTTGAATACAAGGTGGTAAAAAATACTCTTGCTAAAAGGGCGGCAGAGGGAACGCCTGTTGAAGTCGCGAAAGATATTTTTTCCGGCCCGATAGGTATCGCAGTCGGCTATGATGATCCCGTACTTGTAGTCAAAAAAGTTCTTGAATTCAGTAAGTCTAATAATAAGCTTGAGATAAAAGGCGGGGTTGTCGAAGGCAGCATTTGTACCCCTGAACAAATCAAGGCTATATCGGAACTTCCGCCGAGAGAAGTTTTGCTGGCCATGCTTGTCGGCGCAATGCAGTCGCCTTTAAGCAAGCTGGCGGGTCTGCTGAATTCAACCCTGACTCAATTTATGTATGCAATGGAAGCATTAAAGAATAAAAAAAATGAAAATTAAAGATGGTCCCGAAATGCGTGGACCATTGTTAACCTAAGGAGGAAAAGATGTCTGTTACAAAAGATCAGGTTTTTGAATTTATTGATAAAATGACGATCCTGGATATGTCGGAATTCATAAAAGAGTTTGAAAAGAGATATGGTGTTACCGCAGCTGCACCTGTAGCAGTTGTTGCTGCAGCCCCCGGCGGCGCAGCCCCTGCCGCAGTAGAAGAAAAAACAAGTTTTGATGTTGTTCTGTCAGCGGTCGGCGACAAAAAGATCCAGGTGATCAAGGCTGTAAGAGAGCTTACAAGTCTTGGGCTTAAAGAAGCTAAAGAACTTGTTGACAGCGCTCCAAAACCGGTAAAAACCGGGGTATCAAAGGAAGAGGCAGAGTCAATCAAAGCAAAGCTTGAAGAACAGGGCGCAACAGTAGAATTGAAATAAATAAAAATAGGGTTCAAGGGGCCGAGGAGTCAAGGGTTCGAGTTAAAGATGTGAATTATATCTTAATCACTTGAATCCTCAGTCCTGGAATCCTTCAGTAAAGGAGAATTATGGCAGAAGGTTTAAGGGTAAGAAAAAATTTTGGGAAGATACCCGAGATTCTTGCTATTCCAAATCTTATCGAAATTCAAAAGCGTTCATTTGAACGTTTCCTGCAGGAAAAAACGCCGCCGCACCAGAGAGAAGACAGGGGATTGCACGGGGCATTCAGCAGTGTATTCCCTATCGTTGATTACAATGAGACAGCCTCCATTGAGTTTATTGAGTACATAATTGCAACCCCGAAGTACGATGTCAGGGAGTGCCTCGATAAGGGCATTAATTATGCTGCTCCTGTTAAGGTAAGGGTCAAGCTGAATTTGTGGGAAAAAGGCGACTCAGGACAAAAGAGACTGAAAGAGTCCAGGGAGCAGGAGGTCTATTTAGGCGAGCTCCCGTTAATGACTGAAACAGGCACTTTTGTCATCAACGGTGTTGAGAGGGTTGTTGTCAGTCAGCTTCATCGCTCTCCCGGTATATTGTTCAGCCACGATAAAGGCAAGTCACAGGCTGGAGGGAAGGTCATCTTTTCAGCCCGGATAATACCTGCAAGAGGTTCATGGTTTGACTTTGAGTTTGATACCAAAGATACGCTTTACGTGCGAATTGACCGCAGGAAGAAACTTCATGCCACAATCATACTTAAAGCACTTGGCTATACGGAAGAACAGATTCTCCAGACATATTATCCGATTGAAGAAATAAAAATTAAAAACGGTATTCCATCACGAAACGTGACCGGTGTGCTTGTAGGCCTGAGGGCATTTAAGAATATAAATGATCCTGAATCAAAAGAATTGCTGGTCAAGGAAGGCGGAAGGATTACCAAATCCGCCTTCAAGAAAATGGAGACGGCAAGGATCAAGGAAATACCAATGGCCAGAGAAGAGTTGATTGAAAGGGTCACATTGTCCGACATTATTGACCCGGAGACCGGCGAGATTATACTGGAAAGCAATGAGAAGCTTACTGAAGATATAGTGGATAAAATATTGCCCATGAAAATCCCTTCTCTTCGTCTGCTTTTTATAGACGGCATACGTTATCTTCCTTCATTAAGAGATACCCTTCTGCTTGATAAAGTAAATAACACGGACGAGGCATTGATTGAGATTTATAAAAAACTCAGACCCGGTGAGCCTCCATCAATAGCCGATGCGAAAGCTCTCTTTGAAGGGTTGTTTTTTGATCCCAAAAGATATGATCTTTCCGTAGTGGGAAGGCTCAAGCTTAATAAGCGGTTAGGTCTTGACATTCCCCTGGAAACGAGAGTTTTAACTGACAGGGACATTATAGAAATCCTTCGATATCTTTTTGATTTAAGAGCGGGCAAGGGTGAAGTCGATGATATCGACCACCTCGGCAACAGGAGGATAAGGGCAGTCGGCGAGCTCCTTGAGAACCAGTTCAGGATCGGTCTGGTAAGAATGGAGCGGGCCATTAAAGAAAAGATGACGCTTACAGAGCTTGAGACTGCAATGCCTCATGACATTATTAATGCAAAACCCGTTATCGCGGTAATAAAAGAATTTTTCGGTTCAAGTCAGTTAAGCCAGTTTATGGACCAGACAAATCCCATGTCAGAGATAACTCATAAGAGGAGATTGAGCGCACTTGGTCCAGGAGGTTTAACAAGAGAAAGGGCGGGGTTTGAAGTGAGAGACGTACACCCTACGCACTACGGCCGTATCTGTCCTGTAGAGACACCGGAAGGACCGAATATCGGTTTAATCACATCTTTAGCTTCGTACGCAAGGGTGAATGACTTTGGATTTATCGAGTCGCCGTACAGAAAGGTCAAAAACGGAAGGGCGACAGCAGGAATAGAGTATCTTTCCGCAATTGATGGAGAGAATTATGTCATAGCGCAGGCGACGTCACCTTTAGACAATAAAGGCAACCTAACAAGCGAAACTGTCTCCGTAAGGGTCGGTGGTGACTTCAGACTGGTTACCCCGGATGAAGTCCAGTATATGGATGTTTCACCAAAACAGATAGTAAGTATATCTGCATCTCTTATTCCATTCCTGGAAAATGATGACGCCAACAGGGCGTTAATGGGTTCAAACATGCAGAGACAGGCGGTCCCCTTACTGCATACAAATGCACCGAGAGTAGGTACCGGGATAGAAGCAGTAGCAGCCAGGGACTCCGGAGTTATAATCGCTGCAAAGCGGGACGGCGTCGTGGAAGCTGTTGATGCATCAAGAATTGTGGTCAAATGTAATGACGGCGGAGCGGACATATATAACCTGATTAAGTTTTGCCGCTCAAATCAGGCAACATGCATGAACCAGAAGCCTATTGTCAAGACAGGCTACAAAGTCAAAAAGGGGCAGGTAATTGCCGACGGTCCCGCAACCGACATGGGCGAACTGGCATTGGGCAAAAATGTCCTCGTTGCTTTTATGCCGTGGGGAGGATATAACTTTGAGGACGCTATTATCCTCAGCGAACGCCTCGTGAAAGACGATGTATTCACTTCGATACATATTGAAGAGTTCATGATAGAAGCCCGGGAGACCAAACTCGGGCCTGAAGATATAACAAGAGACATACCCAATATTGGGGAGGAAGCCTTAAAGGATCTGGATGAAAGCGGAATCATCAGGATCGGGGCTCAAATAAAGCCGGGAGATATCCTTGTAGGTAAGGTTACTCCCAAGAGCGAGACCCAGCTTACCCCGGAGGAGAAACTGCTCAGGGCGATATTTGGGGAAAAGGCCGAAGAAGTAAGGGAAAACTGTCTCTATGTGCCGCCTGGAATTGAAGGAACAGTACTGGATGTTAAAGTATTTACGAGAAAGGGAACTGTAAAGGATAAAAGAACTAAAAGCATTCAGGAAGACAAGATAGCTTATTTACAGCGGAACGTTGAAGATGAGGTAAGAATTCTAAAAGAAAGCAGTTATACGAAAATAAGAAAGTTGCTCTCTAACGAGAAAGCTTCAGAAGATGTAAAGATCTCCGGTATAAACGGGGTGTTATGTGGAGGCGGGAAAGTGCTTACGCAGGAAATCCTCGCGCAGATACCGGACAAGGCGCTTCGCAAGATAAATATTGTAAATAGCCAGAAGGCAGAAGCGATTAAACTTCTTGATGACGAAACAGGAAAACATGTCAGGCAGCTTGAAGGTGATTTTAACAATAAATTAGAACAGTTTAAAAAGGGAGATGAACTGCCGCCCGGGGTGCTCAAAATCGTGAAAGTATATGTTTCCATGAAAAGGAAGATACAGGTTGGCGACAAGATGGCTGGCAGACACGGTAACAAAGGTGTTATTTCAATTGTAGTTCCCGAAGAGAATATGCCTTATCTGCCTGATGGGACTCCTGTTGATGTAATTTTGAATCCCCTTGGCGTCCCATCCCGAATGAATGTCGGACAGATACTTGAAACCCATCTGGGCTGGGCTGCGAAGGAACTTGATATTTATGTTTCAACGCCTGTATTTGAGGGCGCGAGCGAAAAGGAAATTAAAGAGCTTCTCGCGGAGGCAAAACTACCTACAAGCGGACAGATTACCCTTTATGACGGCAAGACGGGCCTGCCTTTCCAGAAACCCATTACAGTGGGTAGTATGTATATTATGAAGCTTCATCATCTTGTGGATGATAAAATACATGCCCGCTCTATAGGGCCGTACTCGCTTGTTACGCAGCAACCTTTAGGCGGTAAAGCCCAATTCGGCGGCCAGAGACTCGGTGAGATGGAGGTCTGGGCGCTTGAGGCTTACGGCGCTGCTTACACGCTGCAGGAATTTCTCACAGTTAAAAGCGATGATGTCGTCGGCAGGGCAAGGGTATATGAGGCTATTGTCAAAGGAGACGCCAACCTCGAACCCGGAGTTCCGGAGTCGTTCCATGTTCTGATAAAAGAACTTCAGAGCCTTGGCCTGGATGTTGATATGATAGAGGAAAAAGAAGAGGGTGAGAAACGTAAATTGACTGGATCGAGCAAGTCAAAGGCATAGACTTTATTTTAAATTTTCATTAAAACCTTACAAGGGAGAAAATTAGTGGAAGATATATATTCAATATTTGAGAAGCCGAAGAATCCGACCGAATTTAAGGCAATAACAATAAAGCTTGCCTCTCCTGAAAAAATTCGGGCCTGGTCTTATGGCGAGGTAAAAAAACCTGAAACCATAAACTACCGCACTTTCAAACCGGAAAGAGACGGTCTCTTTTGCGCCAAGATTTTCGGGCCTGTTAAGGACTGGGAATGTATATGCGGCAAATACAAGAGAATGAAACACAGAGGGGTTGTCTGCGACAAATGCGGAGTAGAAGTTATACAGGCAAAGGCAAGGCGTGAGAGGCTCGGACACATCGAGCTTGCCACCTCAGTTGCCCACATATGGTTTTTAAAAGGCATTCCTTCAAGAATAGGGACATTGCTTGATATGACCATGCGCCAGCTTGAAAAGGTGCTTTACTTTGAAAGTTATATCGTCGTTGACGCCGGTGAATCAAAATTAAAACAAAAGGAGCTGCTGACTGACGAAGAATACAGAAAGAACGTTCAGGAGTTTGGAGATAAATTTAAGGCCGGCGTAGGCGCTGAGGCGGTAAAAGAGCTTTTAAGAAATATTAATCTTGATCAACTGGCAAAAGAGTTAAGGGTAAAGATCCAGGTATCTTCCTCCATCGGCATAAAGAGGAAACTCACAAAGAGATTAAGGGTGGTAGAGGCCTTCAGAAAGTCGGGGAACAAGCCTGAATGGATGATCATGGACGTTATCCCGGTCCTTCCTCCCGACCTCCGCCCGCTCGTCCCTCTTGAGGGCGGCAGATTTGCAACTTCAGACCTGAATGATCTCTATAGAAGAGTCATAAACAGAAATAACAGACTGAAAAGACTTATGGAGCTGAATGCCCCGAGCGTAATTATACGCAATGAAAAAAGGATGCTCCAGGAGGCAGTTGATGCGCTGTTTGACAACGGCAGGAGAAGCCGTGTTCTGAAGGCCGCAACAAAGAGGCCGCTTAAGTCCTTGAGTGATATGATAAAAGGTAAACAGGGGCGTTTCAGGCAAAATCTTCTTGGCAAGAGAGTGGATTATTCAGGCCGTTCAGTTATTGTCGTTGGACCGGAGCTTAAACTGCATCAATGCGGTCTGCCCAAAACCATGGCGCTTGAGTTGTTTAAACCCTATATATTCAGCAAGCTTGAGGAAAAGGGTTATGTGACCACTATAAAGGCGGCAAAGAAAATAGTTGAACGGGGAGAAGATATAATATGGGATTGTCTGGATGAGGTCATCAGAGAGCATCCTGTACTCTTAAACCGCGCGCCGACCCTCCATCGTCTCGGCATGCAGGCCTTTGATCCTAAACTCGTGGAGGGTAAGGCCATAAGACTCCATCCTCTCGTCTGCACGGCATTTAATGCGGACTTTGACGGCGACCAGATGGCAGTGCATGTCCCGCTTTCCATAGAGGCCCAGGTAGAGGCAAGGACCCTGATGATGTCTATTAATAATATCTTAAGTCCTGCAAGCGGTAAGCCTATTGTAACGCCTACTCAGGATATGGTCCTGGGCATTTATTATCTTACAAAATATAAAAAAGATGCTAAAGGAGCAGGCAAGGTATTATATGGTCCTGACGAAGTCAGAATGGCTTTTGATGCCGGCATACTTGATCAACACGCTCCAATTAAAGTAAGGATGGACGGGTCTTTTGTTGATACCACTGCCGGGCGTATTATCCTTGGTGAAATATTGCCGAAAGGCATTGCATTTTCAATGATCAACAAGGAAATGACCAAGAAGGAAGTGGGGAAGATTGTTGAGTATTGCTATAAGAGGATCGGCAGAAAGGAAACCGTTGTCTTTCTTGATGATATTGAAAAACTTGGATTTGCAAGCGCAACCTTGTCGGGGAACTCAATATGCATAGATGATATGCATATACCCAGCAAAAAGCCGGAATTAATAAAAGGGGCTGAACAGGAAGTGCTTGATGTTCAGAAGCAGTATGCGGACGGTCTTATCACAAACGGAGAGCGGTATAATAAAGTCATAGATATTTGGGCCGAGGTTACGGAGAGAATAGCCGATGAAATGATGAAAGAACTTGGCTCTGAAGGAGTAGAAGATATCAAGCAGTTGTCTGATGAGGAATTGAAGGAAAGACGGTCATTTAATAATATCTTTATGATGGCTGATTCAGGGGCCAGGGGCTCGGCGGCCCAGCTGAGGCAGCTTGCCGGGATGAGAGGCCTTATGGCAAAACCTTCAGGGGAAATTATAGAGACCCCGATTACCGCGAATTTCAGAGAAGGTCTGACCCCCCTTCAATATTTTATTTCAACGCACGGCGCAAGAAAGGGCCTGGCGGATACAGCTTTAAAAACGGCGAATTCGGGGTATCTTACAAGAAGGCTCGTTGATGTTGCTCAGGATGTCATTATAAGAGAAGAGGACTGCGGAACACATGCCGGCATTACCGTGACAAGCCTTCTCGAAGGCGGTGAGATAATCGAACCCCTTGAGGAAAGGATTTACGGCAGGATTGTTGCTGAAGACATTAAGGATTCGATTTCAAAAGAGATAATCATATCAAAGAACCAGGAGGTAACAGATGAACTGGCAGAGAAGATAGCAGGGGCCGGCATTGACAGGGTCTTGATTCGTTCGGTATTGACCTGTGAATCAAAATTAGGTGTATGTAAAAAATGCTATGGACGCGACTTGGGCAGAGGCGGAATTGTAGAATTAGGCGATGCAGTCGGGATAATGGCGGCACAGTCCATTGGAGAGCCGGGGACACAGCTGACAATGAGGACCTTCCATATCGGGGGTACGGCTACGAGATTAGTAGAACAGACTGTTCTACAGGCAAAGAACAGCGGCGTAGTTAAATTCATTGAGCTTTCTACAGTTAAAGACAGGGGGGGCGCCCTGATCGTTATGAACCGAAACGGAAACATTGCCATTACCGATATAGAGGGCAGAGAGAGAGAAAAATACTCTGTTGTTTACGGCGCGAAGCTGAGAATCAAAAACGGCCAAAAAGTGGATGCAGGCCAGCTGCTTGTCGAATGGGACCCCTATTCACTGCCGATTATTACGGAGGTAGGAGGAAGGATCGCGCTCGGCGATATTGTTGAGGGTATATCCGTTAAAGAAGAAGTGGATGAAGTTACAGGGCTTGCCCATAAAGTTATCGTAGAATACCCTGCCCATATGAGGCCGAGGATTTCAATAAAAGACGAACATGGCAAGGCCACGCTGAGGATACCCGGGACAAATGCACTCGCACGGTACCTCCTGCCGTCAGGTTCGCACGTTCTCGTAGACAAGACAGCGATTGTTCACCCGGGTGATGTTATAGCCAAGATCCCGAGGGAGACAACAAAGACAAAAGATATAACCGGCGGTCTTCCAAGAGTAGCTGAGCTTTTTGAGGCGAGAAAACCCAAGGAACAGGCTATTGTGAGTGAGATAGACGGGGTTGTGGAGTTTAAAGGCTTCCATAAGGGCCAGAGAGTAGTGAATGTCAAAGGAGGAACGGATACGAGGGAGTATCTTATCCCCAAGGGCAAGCATTTGAGTGTACATGAAGGTGACTGGGTCAGGGCAGGAGAGGCCCTGATGGACGGTTCGATTAATCCGCATAACATCCTCGAAATACTGGGTCCCAACGAGCTGCAGAGTTACCTTGTGGATGAGGTGCAGAAAGTTTACAGACTTCAGGGTGTTGCGATCAATGATAAACATATAGAAGTTATTGTCCGGCAGATGATGAAAAAAGTAAAAATCGATGATGCGGGGGATACGGATTTCCTTGTCGGTGAGCAGGTTGATAAACGTATCTTTGAGGAAGAAAATAGAAGAGTCATCAAGCAGAAGGGTAAACCGGCCCAGGCGCAGCCTATGCTCCTGGGAATTACCAAGGCATCACTCTCTACAGACAGCTTTATTTCAGCCGCATCTTTCCAGGAAACTACCAGGGTGCTTACCGAGGCGGCCATTAACGGCGCACGGGATGAATTAAGGGGGCTGAAAGAGAATATTATCATGGGAAGGCTTATCCCTGCCGGCACCGGAACGGATATTTACAAGGAAACTTTTGTAGAAGTGGAAGAAGGATTTAGCAGTAACTATTAGCCCGGATTCAAAGAGATGCTTTGAATTGACGATTGATGACAAAACCTCATCAATCGTCAATTTTTGTTTTAGAGGGAAATTGGATGATTCCCCTCTTTTGAAAAGAGGGGAATTACACAAGCTACATAACAGAGCGGTTATCACATTGTAAAAAAAACTTCTTGACAACCACAGTCCTTCACGTGTAAATTTAAGCATTCTACAT
>CAYMUX010000103.1:0-12275 GCA_964393845.1 uncultured Nitrospiraceae bacterium | reverse complement strand
TAAGACCTTAATAGCCAGGGCCGTAGTCAATGAAACCGACGCCTATTTCATTAATATAAGCGGGCCTGAGATTATGGGGAAATTTTACGGCGAGTCCGAGGCCAGGCTGAGGAGCGTATTTGAGGAAGCCCGGAAAAATGCCCCGGCAATTATTTTTATCGATGAGATAGACGCCATAGCTCCGAAACGCGAAGAGATGGGCGGGGAAAAACAGGTTGAAAGGCGCGTTGTGGCCCAGCTTTTGTCCCTGCTTGACGGGTTGGAGTCAAGGGGACAGGTTATCGTCATCGGGGCGACTAATATTCCAAATACAATTGACCCGGCCCTGAGAAGGCCGGGGAGATTTGACAGAGAGATATCCGTTCCTATTCCGGATAAAAACGGCCGTCTGCAGATACTCAATATCCATACAAGAGGAATGCCTCTTGCAGAAGACGTGGACCTGGAAAAACTGGCCGAAATAACCCATGGTTTTGTGGGCGCTGACCTTGAGGCTTTGGTCAGAGAAGCGGCGATGTCGGCAATAAGAAAAATCCTGCCGAATCTGGATCTTGAAATGGCGGATATTACCTATGAGACTTTAATGAGCCTGGAAGTGACGATGGACAATTACCTCGAAGCAATGAAAGAAGTGGAGCCGTCGGCAATAAGAGAATTCTTTGTTGAAGTGCCTGAGGTCAAATGGCAGGATGTAGGGGGCCTTGAGAATATCAAGGAAGAGTTGAAAGAGGCTGTTGAGTGGCCGCTCAAGTATTCGGAGATCTTTAAAAAAGCAAATACCGCTCCTCCAAAAGGCATATTGCTTCATGGCATCCCTGGTACGGGAAAAACCCTGCTGGCCAAGGCAGTCGCCAATGAAAGCGGAGTTAATTTCATATCGGTAAAAGGGCCTTCCGTTATCTCCAAATATGTGGGAGAGAGTGAGAGGGCCATCCGCGAAATATTCAAGACGGCAAAACAGGCCTCACCGACAATTTTATTTTTTGATGAGATTGATGCCATTGTCCCTATGAGAGGCTCCGGCTCGGACGCCCATGTCACAGAGCGCGTTATAAGCCAGCTGCTTACGGAAATGGACGGAATTGAAGAGCTTAAAGGGGTCGTTGTGCTGGCAGCTACCAACAGGGTAGACCTTATCGACCCGGCGCTCTTAAGAAGCGGGAGGTTTGATATCATACTCGAGCTCCCTGTCCCGGAAGAAGCCACGCGGCTTGAAATATTTAAGATACATACTAAAAACAAGCCGGTTGCAAAGGATGTTGATCTGAAAGATCTGGCCAAAAGGAGCGAGGGCCAGGTCGGCGCTGATATTGAATCTATCTGCCGTAAGGCTTCCATATCGGCAATAAGGGAGTATATAGAAAACAGATCGCATGACCTGAACGACCCGGATACATGTGAAGGATTAATAATTTCAATGAAACATTTTGAAGCAGCCATGAAAATGGTTTAGGAGGCGCATATCATGGACACAAAATATATTTATGGATTCATAGAGGAAAAAACAGGTGCTCCGGCGATTTGTTCATATGAGGGAATTTATACCATTCCCTATAAGGATATTTGTGCTGTTGTAAGTGATTCACAATTTGTTGATTACGCCGCTCTCCCAAAGAATGAAGTTGCCCGATATCTTCTCAGACATCAGCAGGTAATAGAAAAGGTCATGGCTGCACATGCCATTATCCCCGTCAGGCTTGGCACTTATGCCTTTCATCGAAGGGAAGTTGAAGAGATATTATCCAGGGGATATAAAAAGATCAAAGATATATTTAAACAGATCGAAAACAAAATCGAGATAGACTTGGCGGCAACATGGAGCGATCTCGGCGCTGTCATAAGAGAAGTTGCCGGGGAAGAAGAAATAGGACAATTCAAACAAACGCTCCTGAATAAAAAAGAAGGGGTAACTGCAGATGACCAGATGAAGATAGGAGTCATGGTCCAAAACCACCTAAAGCAGAAAAGAAATAAATATGCCCTGGAAATACAAACATGCTTAAGTGGAATTAGCGAACTTATCAAAGTCCATGATCTCATGGATGACAACATGGTCATGAATTCCGCATTTTTAATAAATTGGGACAAGCAAATAAGTTTTGAAACAACAATAGAAGAGTTGAATACCAGATTTGAAGATAAACTGAATTTCAGATGCGTCGGCCCGCTGCCGCCATATAGTTTCTATACACTCGAGATAAAGAAGATGCAGTCCGAAGAAATCGAGTGGGCAAAAAAGAAGCTGGGGTTGAACGGCTTTACAAACAGAAACGATATTAAGAAAGCCTATTACAGGCAGGCATTTATTTCCCATCCTGACCAAAACCCGGACACACCACATATTGAAAATGAGTTTAGTGACGTAGCCAGGGCTTACAGTATACTTGTTGATTGCTGCCTTGCTGCCGAGCAGACAGATCAGGAGGACAGTTGTTCTTTTAATGGAGGAGAATTTAAGGAGAATGCAATCCTGGTAAAGGTGAGAGAATGAGGATAATTAAAAAATCCCCCTTAATCCCCCTTTTACAAAGGGGGAGACTCTTCATGTTCCCCTCTATTAAGAGGGGCAAGGGGTGTGTTTCCCCTCTTTGGTAAAGAGGGGTTAGGGGAGATTTTTAGTTTAAGGCAATGGAAAAAGAAGGCAAGTACATCTACTGCATTATAGGAACAAAGCAGGAACGGAATTTCGGTCCTATCGGTGTCGGCGGCAGGGGCGATGAGGTCTTGACCGTTGGATATGATGACCTCTGTATGGTTGTCAGCAATCATCCGATGACAAGATTTACCGTTGACCGTGAAAACATGCTGGCCCATGAAAAGGTCATTGAAAAAGTGATGACTGAATTTGACAGCGTGCTCCCTGTCAGGTTCGGCACTGTTGCATCTAGTACCGATGAGATACGCAATCTCCTTGACAGGAGATACAGGGAATTCAGGAATTCATTGAAGTACATGGACCATAAACTGGAACTTGGCGTAAAAGGAATCTGGAAAGATATGGGCGTTATCTTCAGAGAAATCAGGGAAGAGAATAAAGATATTGAACTGTTGAAAGAAAAAATGAGGAATGATTCAGGCAATTCTGCTGAGAATGAACTTTCTGTCAGCCTTCAGGCAAAGGTGAAAGTCGGCAAGATGGTTCAACAGGCGCTGGTAAAGAAAAAAAAGGAAGAGGCAGAGAGATTGATAGATGAGCTCAGAAGGTCGGCGTGCGATTACAAGTGCAATGCGACCGGTAGTGACGATATGTTTGTGAATGCGGTATTCCTTATAGATAAAGGGCATGAGAAGGAGTTTGACAACATCATGGATGATTTAAGTGAAAAATATAACGAACGGATCCATTTCATATATTCCGGTCCGCTGCCCGTATTTAACTTTACAAATATAGCTATCTACCCGGAAGCCTGGGAGAAATAAAATGGAAACCGCATTAAAAGAAGGCAAATACATATATTGCATAATAAATTCGAACGAGCAAAAATCATTCGGCCCCGCGGGAATCGGCGGAAGAGGAGATGAGATAAATGCCATATGCTTTAATGATATTGCCGCTGTAGTGAGCAATTCACCAATCAAGAAATATCCCCTATCAAGAGATAACTTAATTCCCCATGAGCGCGCTGTTGAAGATGTGATGAAGGACTATACGGTACTGCCGGTAAGATTTGCAACTATAGCTGAAGACGAGATAAAAGTAAAAAAGATACTGGAAAAAGAATACGACAGATTTACAGCCCTGTTAAAGACCATGGAAGGCAAAAAAGAGTTGGCATTCAAAGCAATATTGAAAGAAGACATTGTGTATAAAGATATCCTGGAAAAATATAAGGATATACGGACATTAAAAGAAAAAATTGCGTCACTGCCTCCGGAGAAATCTCATTATCAGCGAATGGAAATAGGCAGGCTGGTAGAGTCAGCCCTGGAAAAAGAAAAAGAGATCTTCAAAAAAGATATTTTAGACACGCTGTCGCCTCTGGCAGTAGAAACGAAAACCAATAATGCGTATGGCGAGTTGATGATCCTCAATGCCGCATTCCTGGTGGAAGACAAGAATGAAGTAGAATTTGATGAAAGAGTAAATGAACTTACGAATAAATACGATGACAAAATGAAATTCAAATACGTGGGTCCGCTGCCGCCTTTTAATTTCGTTAATCTGATAATAGAGACAGGTCTATATTAATGTTTTTAGTGGACGACATACTACTTTCACCCTTAAATGGATTAATCTGGCTGGGCGACAAGCTCAAAGAGATCACTGATAAGGAATTATCCGATGAGGGAGTAATAAAAGAAAGACTGATGAAATTACAGCTCGATTTTGAGCTGGATGAAATAAGCGAGGAAGAATACATGATAAAAGAAAAAGAATTATTGGAGAGATTAGATGCAATCAGAACAGAAGATGAGAAGGAGGTGTGAAGATGGAAAGATTGGAAGAGGCAAGGAATATAGCTTATGAATTTCTAAAAAGGGCCCTTGATACAAAGGAAGTAAGGGTGATCGGGGTGGTCAAGTCCGGCGATAACTGGGATGCCGAGGTAGAGGTATATGAAGAGAGCTCCTTTATAAAGGCCCTCGGCCTTCCTACCAGGGTAAAGGACAGGCATATTTATGAGGTAAAAATGGACAATAATCTGGAAGTGCAGTCATATGAGCTCTATGAGCATGCAAAATCAGTTGAGTAGATTACTTAAGGATACACCCTTTTTTAGAAAGCTAAAAAACAAATGCCGGGTGCGGCATAAGCCTTCAGTTACAGGGCGGTGGATGATTCCCCTCTTTGAAAAAGAGGGGCGAGGGGAGATTTTTTGATGAATATTTTTATTTCAAAATCCCCCTTAATCCCCCTTTTACAAAGGGGGAGACTTGAACGGAGAAATAATGGAAACATTAAATACAGAAATTCTTTATCTGTATTGTGTAACAGATAAAGAGCCGGATTTCAGAGATGTAATTGACTTAGTCAATGATCTTCATTTTGTACATCACAAGGGGCTTTATGCAGTAGTAAGTAAAGTCAAAGAAAGTGAATTCAGCGAGGACAATCTCAAGTATAATCCGGCAAATCTGGAATGGATCAAGGGGAAGGCGATTATTCATGAAAAAATATTGGAAGGGATCATGAAAAGCGCTGGTCTGGTCCCCTTTAAATTCGCTGCATTGTTTAATGACACGGCTGATTTAAAGTCATACCTGGATATAGCTGCGGATGAGCTATGCGATAATATAAGGAAGTTGAGAAACAAAGAGGAGTGGGGCATTAAAATTTATTGTGATAAGAAAAAACTGGCGGACAGTCTTATCCGTACAGATGAAGAATTATTAAGAACAGGCAAAGAAGTCTCCTCTTCATCACCCGGCAGGGCATTTATATTAAAGAAAAAGAATGAAGAATTGCTGAACGTAACTGTGAATGAAAGAATGAATACCCTCAGCCAATGCAGTTTCGACATACTGAAAGAACAGAGTCTTAAAGCGCAAATCAACAAATTATTGCCCGGAGAAGTGACGGAAAGAAACGACGATATGATTTTGAACTCAGCCTTTTTGGTCGACAAAAACAAAGTAGCTTCTTTTATTAATACGGCACATACTCTAAAAGAACAATATAAGGACACCGGGCTGTTTGTGGATTGCACCGGGCCGTGGCCGCCCTATAATTTCTGCGGCCCTGCAAAGGAAATATCAGTTAATGGATAATGCTGTTTTGAGATCAAAAGATGTGACCCTTCTGGAAATCCTGGACAGGGTGCTGGATAAAGGAGTAGTTATATCAGGAGATATAGTCATTTCACTGGCTGATGTGGACCTTATATATTTGGGGTTGAGGGTTATGCTCAGCTCTGTGGAAGCTATGGAGCGTTTAAGAGGCGCCCCGATTGAATATCCTATGGAAGAGCCGACATGATTTTAATTGGATGATTCCCCTCTTTGAAAAAGAGGGGTTAGGGGAGATTTTATAGAATGAATTGAAAAAATCCCCCCTTGCCCCCCTTTGCTAAAGGGGGGGGGTAATAACACCCGTAACTGAGGAATTAAAGGGGAGTAATATTCCCGGATGAAAATTTACACATACGGCATTATAGATTCCAATAATGGAATAGAGACCTCCCTCTGGGGGGTATATGACTCTCGTGTTTATACGATCCCTTATCGCGAAATAGGGGTAGCCGCCAGTAACATCTATTCCGACACTAAAGAGATCGGCACAGGAATAGACCCTGATCACGCCGTCAGGCACGAAAGTGTTGTGGAAGAGCTTATGGACAGATTTACTATTTTGCCGATCAGATTCTTGACCGTCTTTAAAAGAGAAGACGATATTCTTTCAATGATGAAAGAGCATTACAGTGACTTTCGAGAAGATCTGGACAGACTCCGCAATAAGGTGGAGTATGGAATAAAGGTCATCTGGTCCGGAGATACGATCAAAGAACGGATAATCAGCAGACGCATAAGAGACATTCACGAAGCGTCATTACCGGGCGGTTCACCGGGATTAAGTTTTATAAAAGAAAAAGTTGAAAGATACAAAATATGCGAAGGAATTAATGAGGAAGCTGATAAAAGTATTGCTTATTTAGATAATTATTTAAGCAAATTTGCCTCTGAAAAAAAACTGGCAAAGTTAAAAACCGATAATCTGCTTTTGATCGCTTATTATCTTATTGACAAAGAAAAACAGGGGGACTTTATAGAGGCCTTTGAGCTCTTGAAAATGGCCCCTGTCGGACTTAAATATTTATTCAGCGGACCCTGGCCCCCGTATAATTTCATTACTTCAACCGGTAAACCCGAGAGTATCCGGGTGTAAGGAAGGCATTAAATTCGGGTGAGGGAAGGTTATATATGATGATAGACAAAATAGTCGAGACAGATTCTCCGGAAGAGTTTATTGAAGAAATAGAAAAGATACAGGAATCACTTCCTGAAAGGATCAATGCGGGCCCTGAAAATATTGAGAAAGGGCTGGCAAAGCTCGTGCTTACGCTTGTAGAGCTGATCAGGAAATTATTGGAAAAACAGGCCATGAAGAGAATAGACAATGGTTCATTGTCCGATGAAGAGATCGAGCGGATCGGCCTGACCCTGATGAAACTGGAAAATAAAATGAGTGAATTAAAAGAATTCTTCGGTCTTAAGGATGAAGAGTTGAATCTCAATCTGGGACCTTTGGGAGATTTGATGTAGGCGGAAAAGTCATGCAAAAAAGAAATTCAGAAATAAGTTGTGCAACATAAAATTTAGCATAAAAGGAAGGTGATCTTATGGCACATCAAAAAATGGCGCATGCTACTGAAGCTACTAATCTCGCAGACATCCTGGAAAGGGTTTTAGATAAAGGGATAGTAATAGCCGGAGATATCAGGATCCAGCTCGCAGACATTGAACTCCTAAACATAAAAATCAGGCTCCTTATTGCCTCGGTTGATAAGGCAATGGAAATGGGCATAAACTGGTGGCAGAAGGACCCTTATTTATCATCAGAAGCCAATAAAGCTGAAATAGAAAAAGAGAATGCGTCGCTGGCTAAAAGACTGGAATTATTGGAAGCAAGGGTCAATAGCAGGGAAATATAATTTGTGAGATATCTTATCTATGTTCCTGTCATTCATACAAGCGCTGACCTCGGCTCTATGGGTGAAGATGTAGCCAGCAGAGGTATTGCGGATTTAGGGGAAGATATCTGGAAAAAACACAGAAAGACAGTTGACGGCTTCTGGAATGCGATAGTGCGTTACTTTGATTCGTTAGATGTGACGGGCATGAAATTATATCAGGACGGCATGATCACAGACGGTGAGGTGGGGCAGAAAATTGTCGATGAAACAGCCAGGGCCGGCAGTATAAATTATGAGCTGGTTTCAAAACTTATCAAGAAAGGCGCCGTTCTGATCAAGACAGAGGATTTTAATCTTGTCAAGGAAGAGAGGGACAGGCTTCTTTCTATAATGGAGGCCAGGACTGTCAGGCAGAAATTAACTGCTCTCGCTAAATATAAGTTTTCCAAAAACAGGCTTCTGGACAAAAGAGACAAATTCATCGCAGGACAAATAAGCCGGACACTTAATGACAAAGAGAAAGGAATTATCTTTATCGGAGCTTATCACAATGTCAGGAAGATGCTCCCTGAAGATATTCAGATTACAGAAATAAAAGACACAGATAAGGTGAAGGAGTATCAGGCCTTGCTTCCGTTCAATAAAAAGAATAAAGAGCGTTTCGAAGAATTGGGCGAGTACCTTATTGAAGAAATAAATAAAGCTGTGATCCATTGACCTAAAGGACTTTTTATTTATAAATTGCGTAATATTTCACATCTGTTGTGTAATTTTACACTTAATCTTAATTCGGGAGGACTGAATTATAATAAAAGCAAACCGTTATTTTCGGGCGTAATTTTTGCAAAGAATAAAGTATAGAGAAAACAAAGGAGGAGACTGCAAGCTAAAACAATAAGTTAAAACATAAGCTGCCGATAATAGCAAACTATCTGAAAGGGTAGGACGCAAAGCTTCTGGTCCCGAGGTTTTGGGACAGCAGGGCCGCCGAAATAGTAGTTAGATATTTTAGACCCATACCTTTCTCAGGTATGGGTTTTTGTTTTGAATGTATTTAAAAAAAGGTTCTTCCGGGAACTCTGTGGGTAAAGTAAACAGGTATGGCGTAAGGAGGCTGTCATTCGGCTTGTCCGGAATCTTTCTTTATTTTAATGTGATAAGTAGTTCGATTCCCGCAGTCCTTAAAGAGGGGAAGACATGAAGACGGGTGAATGGAAATTGCTGTGGCCGTTTTATCTTACGGCGTTCGGTGCGGCCTCTTTCTCCGTAACCCTTCCCGTATGGATCATCTTTTTCCAGCATAAATTCACCTTTACTCAAATTTCATATGCGCTGTCGGCACAAGCGCTTGCCGCGCTCTTGCTTGAAATCCCCGCAGGGGCCGCAGCCGATCTCTTCGGCAGAAAATTCTCCGTTGTCACAGGGATTTCCCTGCAGGGGCTCTTGTGGCTGGCGCTGCCCTTTATCAGCTCGTCGAGTTTATTGTATGCCGCCTTTTTCTTAATTGGAGGAGCAAGAGCGCTGGAATCAGGGGCTGATAAAGCATGGATCGTGGATTGGTTGAAATGCAACGGAAAAGAAAGCCTGATCCATGAAATGTTCGTTAAGATACAAAGCCTGGGCTCGGCGGGTCTTATTATAAGCTCTCTCCTTGCGTCTCTCTTATTATTTTTCTTTGAGATCAAGATGCTGTTTTTTGTGCAGGGGAGCGGCTACCTGTTTAAGGGTCTGTTCCTGTTTTTTTTCGCCAAAGAAGAGCGCGGGAAAAGAAAGAAGATAGATAAAGGATTGATCCATAACACGCTGCGCACCTCAAAAAAAGGCGTTTATCTCCTGTGTAAGAATAAGTCGCTGCTTTATCTGGTCCTGGCGACGGCCTTTGCGGTCTGCTCAAAAGATTTCGGCTGTATGGCGTGGCAGCCGCTTCTCGTAGATTTGTCGCTGCCGATGGAATATCTCGGGATCGCCTTTTCGGTTATTAGTCTGACTGGAATCGTCACGCCTTTCTTTGCCAAAAAATTGCTGAAGAAGATCGGCCATGAGAAACACTACCTCTCATTTACGACGTTTGTGGAATTCATATCCTTGCTGTCTTTATATTTTATCAACAAACCCTTCTTCACGCTCGCGCTGATCGTGCACCTCTCCGTTACGGTCCTTTCGGATTTGCAAACACCGGTCGGCTCCCGGTATTTTCAAGCCCTTATCCCCGGCGATATAAGGGCTACGATGGGGTCGGTGCAAGCGATGATCTTCGCTGCATTCTCTCTCGTCATCACCGTTGTCGGGGGCTACATTATGGATGTGAAAGGCCCGAAGACGGCGATAATATGTTTTTCTTTTTTTCTCATCCCGTCAGCCGTCTTTTATTTGCGTATCAAAAATAAAGCTCCGGACCGTTGTTCAACCTAAAAACTGCAGCTTAGAGCCAAGACTATCCTTTTTCATCTTTGCCCTGGTTCTTTGATCGTATTAAACCGGCAATCAAATAGTATAATCCGTCATTCCGGCTTTTGGGTCAAGCCAACAACTAATTTGTTGTGTGTTATCGCGCACCAAATGCGTATTACTCTACAAGTAGAAGGAAGTAACACTTAAGAAAAAAGAGTAACGATCCGTTATATTCATTAGAAATAAGTAGTTATAAGCTGTAATGATTTTGGCACTTATTTTGCACTATACTTATAAATAAAAATTGAGTAGGCTTGATTATGAAAAGAGCAAGAGATATTAAGATATTACTATTTTCTTTTGTATTATGCCTTGTGTCAGTATATGCTCATGCTATAGTGGATTATCCGCATTTTGATATAAATTATATCGGTTGTGATTCGTGTCATTTTGTATATGGAACGCAACCTTCTTTGCTGCCGCCCTGGACAGCGCATACGCCCCAGAATATAGACGATACACAATATAACACTCTTTGCTGGAGCTGTCATAACGATATAGATGCGCCATATATGAAGACCCATTCACAGTCTTCAGATAGACAATGGCTACGGAGACTGGACAGTAGAGTGCAGGGTCTGCCACAACCCGCATTATCAGAAACAATCAAAGATATACGGAAGCGCAAGTTATCTTTACTCAGGGACTTCAACTGGGGTAACGACAACAACATTGACAAAAACCGGAGCAGGCTGGACTGTCAATGTATATCAGGGACTCGTTGTATATCCCAACGTATCCCAGGTGAAATACAATTATAAGATTCTAAGCAATACGACAGATACGCTGACAATCGAAGGACCTGTTAATCTGACTAAAGTATCAGTTGGGAATATTTTTGCAATCGTATATGGAAATCTTATCAATGACACAATAGATCTGAGCAAGATCACAATAACACCGGCCAAGAGCGGAAACAAGACGGTAAGATTTTTCAATACAACGGGGACTAACTCATTCGCAGATGGAAATACTACATATGATGGAATATGTGAGGTATGCCACACACAGACAACGCATTTCAGAAATAACGGCTCAGGCTCTGACCAATTACATACTAATATGGGATCAATTCCCGGAACAAGGTGCACAAATTGTCATAAGCATGTTAATGGATTTGCCGGTATGGGGGGCGGGGCGCATACGACGCATATACTGAAAGGATATGGTCCGCAGCTGGCATGCGTGGATTGTCATGGGGCGAATGTACCTCCAGTGCTCGCAGACGGTCAGAATCTTGCAAATACGACAGTATGTAATAACTGTCATTCAGCGTTAGGGGCGGTAACAGCCAAAACATATTGGGGTAATCCCGGATCTTCAGAAGGGACGGCAGGCAGTTGGGCAGTGGCAACGAGTGAGGTAATCTATTGCGGCAGTTGTCATGATGCTACCCCCGGCAATACAAAAAGAGACGGGACGGGCGACACGGCGCCTAATGTTATGGGAGATAGCTCAACATGGGTTTGCAGTCACCGGACATGGAAAGACAACAGGCAATTATACAAGACTTTCATGGCAGGCAACTATAGACACAGGAAATCCTGTTGCCAACAAACAGTGCAGCGCCTGTCATGACCTTTCAACTGCGCATTTCAATAATGCGGCGGACAGGTTAAAGTCCGGATATGCAAATGACGTAAACAACAGCAACTGCAAGCAGTGTCATAACCCGGGGACAGTGGCGATAGCAGATCCTCAATGGTATACGACTTATACGGATTATGAGAGCTCTGCACATAAAGCGGTTGGAAACCTGAAATGTTCTGCCTGTCATGATGTACACGGCGCATCCGGCGCATATATAGGTATGACCAAATTAAACCAGGAATCTCTCTGCAATCAAGTAAGCTGTCATTCAGGCATAGGAGGGCATCCGGGCGTAGGTTCTACCACATTTACTCATACAAGCAAAACATATACTCTTGAATGTGTATCATGTCATAACGTGCATCTTGTGACCGGTACTTATGCACAGGCAAATCTGGGTAAAAGTCCTGTGACAATGTTTTCGAATAACACTGATGTCTGGGGCAATGACTGGAATGAGAAAATGGACTTCTACGCAGGAAGCGGAACCTATAGGACGCCGACAGGTGAATCATTTACCGGCGCGCAATTGCCGGATTATGCCTCATTTTGTTCTGACTGCCACGGACAGGGCGGGGCGACAAATGTGCCGTTCGGGATAAACTGGAGCGGCGACCCGCATGGCTTAGGTTCAGCCAATCAGCCGAACGGTTACGGTACATG
>CAYMUX010000102.1:0-12354 GCA_964393845.1 uncultured Nitrospiraceae bacterium | reverse complement strand
AGTACTACACCTCCTATGCCAAACAGTATCATCGACACTGGCTCAGGTACGACGGTGACGGAAACATCGCCGGGACGCACGGCAATGGCGTAGAGGTGGCGGTACTTAACGTCGTGGTCCTGGAAGCCGTAGCCGGAGTAGAAGCCCCATGCGAGGCCTGCATCGGCTGCATACTCCGTACCCGACCAGTAGTAGTACGCCTGCAAATTCTGAAAGTCACCTGTCTTGGTTAATCCCCAACCGGCTTGAGGATTACCAGCGGTGTCTAAATACCCCTTGTTCCCAAGCTCCGTATAGAACAGATGCCCCATCTCGCTGCTCGTTATGTTGTAGCCTGCTGTGGTAGTCCCGTCATAACCCCAGACCCATGGGCCATCCACGGTTGACGGCAGTCTCCAGTCATCATAAACCCCCACTAAATCCCCCCCTGACACCGACAAGGCAGATGCCCAGTTCATCTGATTCTGCCAATTAGCATTGGACTTCGTATAATCGTACCACGTGATATTAAGGTCGCTGTCATAGATCAGCCTGTTGCCCTGACTGTCCGTCCCGCGATTGGATAGGGCCGCATTCGCCTGCATCGAACATACTAAAACCACCGCCATCATTACCGCTAAAATAATTGTCCTTTTCATCCTGTTTCCCCTCCCTTTAATTACGAATTCAATTTATAACCGCTAAGCGGCTCTGGATTTGCAGAAACAAAAAGGGCGTTCCGAAAAATCGGGACGCCCTTTTGTAATTCAAAATATTTCTGAATAAGACTTAGATTCTGTCTGTCTGTCTGTCTGTCTGTCTGTCTGTCTGTCTGTCGCAGGATTGATGCCACGAAGATAACTCCCCTTAAATTAAATTGTCTTAATGAAATTAGATTGAATTTTCCCTTCAACTGATTAAAAGATAAAAAAGTACTAACAATATCCATGCCAGATGCATAAAATTTATTTTTTGACAATAAATCATTGAGTTATCCTTTAAAAGGAATTGAGCAAGGTGAGCATGTCTCATATTGTTGCGTCAAGCCTGTGCCATGTCACAGTTTTTTATTGTCCGCCTCTATTTGTTTATCATTGCAAGCCGTCATTGCCGGGGTTGATGTTTTCGGCGGATGCTGCGAGTGGAAAGAGAAACATGATAATTGCAATCAGAAAATTTAGTAATTTTTTATTTTTCATAATCTCTCCGTAATCTCTGTGGTTAACTTCCCTTTCTTTTTGACAGCGTAAGCGCCCATATGGTAAAGTTTCTTTATATTCACCTTATTCAAAGGGGGTTCATGATCATGCCCAGAGTAATAGATGCTGTTTTTGAAGATGGAGTTTTCAAACCTACTTCCACAGTTGAAATAAAAGAGCATACAAAGGTGCACCTTGTCATTGAAGAAACTAAAAGCGTTGCCCTCGCCACAAGCGGTATTGTTCCTGCCAGGAACAGGCAGACCGCAGATGACATAGCCCTTGAACCTGAATATCTCATTGAAGAGGCGTAAAGATTGCATCTTCACGAAATAGAAGCAGGTTCCAGGGTATTTATTGACGCAAATATTTTTGTCTACCATTTCTCCAGTGACTCTGTATTCAATAAATCCTGCACCGATTTTCTTTGCAGGGTAGAGACCTCTCAAATACACGGCATTACCTCAGCAGGTACAGTTATGGAATCCACGCACCGTCTCATGATGGTCGAGGCTTCGTCCATGCTGGATGTAGAAATCAAAAACCTCCCGAAGCATCTAAAACAACATCCTGATATTGTGAAGCAACTGACAAAGCATTTAACTGTCCCGAACAAAATTTCAGAGTTAAACATTGAAATCGTCCAGATAACCCAAAAGCTTATTGAAGCAAGCCAGCACAATAAGACAAAATACGGTTTTCTTTCAAATGATGCTCTCGTATTGAAAGTAATTGAAGACAGAGGAATTACCGTTCTTGCATCTAACGATTCAGATTTTAAACGTGTTGAGTGGCTCAATCTCTATCTCCCTTAACTACATGAATAAAGTACCGAGTACTCGTTACTCATTACTGTCTTCAATAAGCATCATGACTCTGTCCTCCCCGGACACACCACGCATAAATGCTGACGACTTTATAGGTATGGTATACGCTGCCACCGTAGAAGTCCACGTTCCACGCGCCGGCAGTATTGCTTGCTACCCTGCTTTCCCAAATCATAAACACCTGCATGACAGCAAAGTCATTGATTCAACCCCTCCGAAATTCGTTGAGATACTGGAAGAAATAACCGCTATTGTAGTGCGGCCAACGCTTCTTTACATATCCATGCCCGGCAACAAGGAGCAATTGCAATATCCTGTGCCTTACCAAGCACAGGAACAATAGTAAAGGGATTTAAGCCGCACTACACTATCATCGCTCAATCTTCCCAATAAAATTCGCAGGAATTTTTATAAGAATTAGTCTTATTGTTAAAGAGTCTTTCATTGAGGTATAATTTTTTACAACTTTGCATGGAGAAATGAAATTATGAAAATCGGCTTTATAGGCGGCGGCAACATGGCAGAGGCCATTATAAAAGGGATAGTCAGTAGGGGCGAGGTGACCTCGCCCGTACATAAAGGACTCCTGGTCTCGGAGCCGCGAGAGGACAGAAGACAGTATCTTGAGAAGACCTATGAAATAGAGACGACTGACTCCAATAAACAAATAGTCACTTCTTGCAATATAATAATCCTGGCTGTTAAGCCGCAGAATATTGATACGGTTCTTGAGGAAATAAGCGAAGAGGTTACAGGTGATAAGACTGTAGTATCAATCGCAGCCGGTATTACCCTTGCTTATCTCTCATCAAGGTTAAAGACTAAAAAATTAGTGCGGGTTATACCGAATACTCCGGCACTTGTTCAAAAAGGCATGACCGTCATATCTCTGTGTGAATGTTTTTCTGAAAGGGATATATCTGTTGTCAGGGAAATCTTCATGTCGATTGGAGAGGTGCTGACATTGCCGGAAAAATATATGAACGCAGTAACCGCAGTTTCCGGAAGCGGGCCTGCATTTATCGCATATTTCATTGAAGCAATGATAGAAGGCGGGATAAAAGCAGGGCTTAATAAAGACGATGCCTTCACACTTGCAGTACAGACCGCGGTCGGCACAGCGCAATTGCTTGACTCCGGCATAAGTCCTTCAAAGCTGAGAGAGATGGTCACATCCCCCGGCGGTACAACAGCCGCAGGGCTCAGGACATTTGATGAAAAAGGTTTTAAAGATACTGTCTCATCCGCCATCGAAGCGGCAAAGAACAGGGCGGATGAGTTGGGGAAAGGGAGGAGTTAATGTTCGTTTTTGGTAATCTATTTCACGCAGTAGCATTGATACTTGACACAATCTTAACAATTTATATGTGGATGATAATAATTTCTGCACTTATAAGCTGGGTGAATCCGGACCCTTACAATCCGATTGTACGCTTCCTGCATTCAGTCACCGATCCCGTATTAAGCCCAATCAGAAGGCGGCTCGGCTTTTCAATGGGACTTGATATATCACCGATGATAGTGATTCTTGTAATAATGTTTATAAAATATTTCATAGTAGCATCCATATTTGATATGGGAGCGCGAATGAAGTGACATGATAATTCGTTATCAGTTTTATTATTTAAATTTAGAATTTAGGATATATATCGGAAGGGGGAGTAAATGAGAATAACGCCGCTTGATATTCAACAGAAGCAGTTTCCAACACGGTTCAGAGGTTTTGATATGGAAGAGGTTGATTCCTTTCTTGAACTTATTAGAGAGGGAATGGAGGAGCTTCTCCGGGAAAACGCCAATTTAAGAGAAGAGTCAAGAAGATTTGAGAAGCAGCTTAAAGAATACAAAAACATGGAAGTAACTCTGAGGGATACCCTCATAACAACACAGCAATTGGTAGAGGAATTTAAAACTACTGCAAAAAAAGACGCTGAGCTTATAAAAAAAGAGGCTGAGCTGAATGCTGAAGAGCTTATAAGAGCAGCCCAGAACAAGGTCGTCAAAATCCACGAGGACATAACTGATTTAAAGGGCATCAGGAGGCATTTTAAAGAAGAAGTGAGACGTCTTATAGAAAGCCACCTCGGCATGCTGGAATTTGACAAGGAACGCGAGGAAGAAACCCCGGATGAAGTATAAAACGCTTAAAGGCATCCAGGACATCCTGCCTCCGGAAATCTCTGTCTGGCATCACATTGAAAATAAGGCAAGGGATATTTTCAAAAACTACGGCTATCAGGAAATCAGATTACCCATAATGGAAGCGACGGATGTTTTTACCAGAAGTATAGGCGAAACATCCGATATTGTTGAGAAAGAAATGTATACCTTCCAGGATAAGGGCAGCCGCAGCGTTACATTAAGGCCCGAAGGAACTGCCTCTTTTGTAAGGGCATATGTTGAACACCATCTTTTTAACAATCCTGCGCCGCAGAAGTTTTACTACATGGGCCCCATGTTCCGTTATGAAAGGCCCCAGGCATTCAGATACAGACAGTTTTATCAGATCGGGGCTGAGGCAATGGGCATTGATGATCCCAAACTTGATGCTGAGATCATATCAATGATTTCAGCTCTTTTAAAGAGTATTGGTCTTGAAGGACTTAATTTTGAGATAACCTCAATCGGCTGTAAAAAATGCAGGCCTGACTACAGGACGGCTCTGAAAAACTTTTTCAGCAGCAAATTAGCCGGATTCTGCAGTGACTGTCAAAGGCGTTATGACGCAAACCCGTTGAGAATACTTGACTGCAAAGTCCCTTCATGTATTGAATCAAGAAGAGGTTCACCTCCTGTTCTTGATTATTTATGCGAAGAATGCAAAGACCATTTTGACAAACTGAGGAGTTATCTCGGATTACTGAAGGTGCCGCATACTGTAAATCCCAATCTGGTCAGGGGACTTGACTACTATACTAAAACGGCTTTTGAAGTCAGCAGTGAGAACCTTGGCAGTCAGAGCGCAGTAGCCGCAGGTGGTAGATACGACAGCATGGTGGAGGAATTCGGAGGCCCGCCGACCTCCGGCATCGGCTTTGCCATGGGCATGGAAAGGATCATACCGCTTATTAAAAACATAGTGGGCGGGACTGATGGACCAGACCTCCTGTTTTGCCCTATGGGAGATAAAGCTTCCGAAAAAGCCTTTCTACTTACTGAACAGTTACGGGCCGAGGGTCTTTGGGTCGAGATGAACCACGAAGATACATCCATCCGCAGCCAAATGCGGAAGGCCAATCGCATTGGAGCCAGAAATGTTATTGTCATCGGTGAGGATGAACTTAAGAAGAATGAGATTGTAATTAAAAATATGACGGGTGAGGAAGAAACTAACGCGGTCCTTGAGACAAAAGAACTGTTAAGAGTAATCAGTAATTGGAAATAATTATTATCACAAAAGCCTCTTGCGATGTCCATTATCTGTCACCTCGAACGGAGAGAGAGGTCTTCAGCTATGACAACAAAAGATTTCTCTCTTCGCTCGAAATGACATATCCAGACTTTTGCGAGAAATTGCCGAAAATTTTGGAGTAAATAACATATGACCGCTTTGATAAAAGATTGCACGGGGGTAATCCTCGCGGGTGGTGAAAACACCCGGATGCCGGTGTTAAAGTCTTTTATTGAAGTCGGGGGGCAAAAGATAATTGAGAGAAATATTAAGGTCACGAAGCAGCTTTTCAAAGAGGTTTTCATTGTCACTAACCATCCGGAATATTATTCCTATCTTGGGGCACAGCTTCTTGGAGATGTCTATGATGTGCGGGGGCCGGTAACAGGGATATTTACGGCCCTGTTAAATTCATCAAGCAATTGGGTTTTCATATCTGCCTGTGATATGCCTTTCTTGAATAAAGAGCTCATCGGATATATGTCACTTAAGAGAGATAATATGGATGCAGTTATACCTGAATCCCCCCTCCCCCCCTTTAGTAAAGGGGGATTAATGGGGGATTATACAGAACCGCTTTTTGCATTTTATTCAAAGCGGCTTTTAGGCGCTATGGAAAAAGCCGTACTGACCGGCAGGAAAAGTTTGAGAGACTTTTTAAGAAATAAAAGAGTACAATATATAACTATAGAGGAAATAAGAAAGATAGATACTCATGCGGCATCTTTTGCAAATCTGAATTCTCCTGAAGATATTGAGCGTTATTTGCGACAGAAGGATATAATAAGATTCAAAAGAGAAGCTGAAAGGGGGGTAACATGTTTGGTTTAGGAGCAACAGAGCTGATTATTATTTTAGTAATAGTAATTATTCTCTTTGGGGGATCAAAGCTGCCCGAAATAGGCAGGGGGATAGGAGAAGCAATAAAGAATTTCAAAAAGTCCACATCTGATAAACCTGAGATTGACGTGACCCCCAAAGACAATTCCAAGGACACCGAGGCAAAGAAGGAAAGCAAGTCATAAGTGAAATTGCAGAAGACCTTTGCTGAAATTAACCTCACTGCCCTCTCCCACAACCTGAAAGTTGTCGGGGAAAAAACAGGAAACAAAGAAGTTATCGCTGTCGTAAAAGCCAATGCCTACGGGCATGGAGCCGAAAAAGTATCAAAACACCTGATACAGAAAGGCGTTTCAAAACTCGGCGTAGCATTTACTAATGAAGCGATATCTCTCAGAGAATCCGGAATAACCACCCCTATTCTTGTATTTTTCGATAGAGACCATATTGATGCATGCCTTAAATACAATCTTACGCCTGTGGTTTTCGATATTAACACTGCCGTAAAATTCTCTGCTGAAGCCCGCAGACTCAATAAACAGATACCGATACATGTTAAAGTTGATACTGGAATGGGCCGCATTGGATTAGATATCAGGAAAGCATCTGCAGAGATTAAAAAAATATCCTCCTTGAAAAATATAAAACTTGAAGGGCTCATGAGCCACTTTTCGGAAGCAGACCTTCAGGATAAAGAGTTTGCTGATATGCAATTAAAAATCTTTCTATCCCTTGTCAAGGAGTTGAAACAAAATAAAATTCATTTCCAATATCTTCATATGGCTAACAGCGCTGCCGTATTAACCGTGCCCGGTGCACATTTCAATATGGTCAGACCGGGCATAATGCTTTATGGTTATGGCAGTTGTGAAACTGCAAAACTCAGACCGGTGATGAGCCTTAAAAGTTCTATCGTCTTCATAAAAAAAGTCCCGGCCGGGACTCCAATAAGTTATGGCAGGACCTTTGTAACAAAAAGGAGAAGCACAATAGCAACAATTGCTGTCGGTTACGCTGACGGATATAACAGAAAACTTTCAAATCAGGGGGAAGTGCTTATCAACGGGAAACGCGCGCCGGTAGTCGGAAGGGTCTGCATGGATACAATCATGGTTGATATTACTGATATTCGGGATGTCACCTATAAGACCGAAGTTGTGCTGATGGGTCGTCAGGGCAAGGAACAAATCACTGCTGATGATATTGCAAAGAAAACAGGGACTATTCCGTACGAAGTCCTCACTTCAATTGGACAGAGAATAAGAAAGGTTTACAAGTAGTCCCCGTTACAGAACTTCATCCTCTAACAGGGTGAGTCTATTAAATTTATAAGTTACGAGGCAGTGGCAATATCTTCTTTAAGTCCTTTAATCATGGTGATCTTATATCCATTCATTACTTTCTCTACTCTCATATCATCAATGTATGACCTGATTCGTCTACTCTCATCATCTGTAAAATCCAAATCCGGTTGGGAAGTTAATATTTCTACTGAAAAAATATTGTCTTTTAAATTAAATTTTAATTTATAACTTTCCCCTGATGCCCCGTTATCAGCAAGAACACCGGAAAATAATTCAACCAGCGAAATTTGTAATTGACCGATAGTATCCGGCGGCATTTTAAGAAATCGGGCAACTTGCTCAAGTGATTTGACGGCTACCAGCCCGGCCCCTGATACCGCAGGAATTGTAATGTCGAAAGACGGTGTCTTAGTCAATATTACATTCTGACTTATATCTCCTAATATTATGTCCTTAATCTTGTCCTGCGGCTCTTTCGTAATTTCTTTATGATACAGCCCCTTGATAAAGTCAATTAATACCTGGTCATCATTAAATTCAATTGTACTAAAACCCGTCTCTAAAATTCCGGCAATGTGAAGTATATTTAATATATAGTCAATATCTTCCTGCTTAACAGAAAGTATTTCTGATAGGCCGGATGGATCATCAGCGCCATTTTCACAAAGTTTAAAAAGTAAATTAAGTGAAGGTTTTCTTAATTCAAACCTTTTTATATATGTCTTTAAAATTGATGTCCAGTAAGTATAAATTTTCCCTTTTGTTATCTCTCTAAAGTATATCTCCTTTAAATCGTCTCCAGTAATAGTTCTGACAGTCTGACGAGAGGCCTGAATAAAGCTCGTTATATAAAAAGGATTGCCGCAGAACATATCTATAAAGTCCTTTGCTTCGGCCTCACAAGTTATGGCATATTTCTCACAAAGCACTCTAAATAGATTAATAGAGTCATGCTTGTTTAATCCTGCCAAATTGATTATTTCAAGGTGTTCCCCAAAAGACGTCTCCTCAAAAAACATCTTGTGAAGTTCTGACTGAAAACCGGCAAGGACATGAGGTGTATACCTGAATTTGACGAAGTTCTCAAAAAGCATCCACAAATCCTTATCATTGCTGCCTGTCATACGTTCGGACAATTTTCTTATCTTGTGAAAATCATCTATTATTACAGCAACGGGCATGCCCGTTTTCATATAAGTCTGATACGGAACAGATATCGCAAATGAAAACAGTTTAACGGGGTCTCCCCCTTCTCTTAAATGATAATAGTTATCAATAATATCCACGGCCCAGGTTGCTTCTGACTCATTTGCAATATCTCTTACATCTTCTAGAGAATAGATACCGGTATTTACTAAAGTTGAATCCTTTAAGATAAAGGCCAGACTTTGAAGGATAAAGTTAGACAGATAATCTTCTGAAAAAATTTCTAAAGAAGCAAATGATGTTTTGACAGTGTAAAAAAAAGGTATTGTGCTATTTTGGCGATTAAAAAGTTCATTAAAAAGATGTTTCAGGAGTTCTGTCTTGCCTATACCTCTTTTACCTGACAGAATAATACTGTTCGCATCACCGGAACTCGCCAGTGAAGCAATACTTTGAAGAATATCAATCTCATTTTTTCTTCCTGAAAAATGTTTTGAAGTAAATTCTCTTAAAGGCATAATAAGTTAATCAATTGAAAATTGCCAAATACATAATCGACAATTTTCAGAGATATACCACCCTGTTCCCCCCTCCCTTTTTAGCAAGATAAAGGGCCTGATCGGTTTTTTCGATAAGTTCCATTATTGATGACGCGTCATCAGGAAAAGTCGCCAGCCCCACGCTTATTGAAAGAGGCATCTCTATATTATGTTCACTTAATGATTTTTCAATATGTTCTTTCAACCTGTTTGAAATCTGTATGGCATCCACCTTGGGCGTCTGGGGAAATATTGCTACAAACTCATCTCCGCCGAATCTTGCAGCAATGTCTACGGTCCTGAGGGACTTCTCCATCATGCTTGCAAGATTTTTTATGAGATTATCCCCTGCAATATGGCCGAATGTGTCGTTGTATTCCTTGAACTTGTCCAGGTCAAGCATCATAAAGCTGAAAGGATGCTTATATCTGTTATAACGGGTAATTTCCTCTGACAGTCTCCTGTTAAGATGACGGCGGTTATATATGCCGGTCAGAGGGTCTGTTATTGACAGTTTCTGAAGTTTTTCCGTCTGCTTATATAAGATGCTCCGCTCAATCGCAATTGCAACACTGCTGATAAAAGATTCAATTAAGCTTAGATCATCCTTATTAAAAATATCGCCTTTAATTTTATCAGACAAATTAAGAACGCCTGCCAGTCTGTCTTCAATTTTTATAGGGACGCTCATAAAAGATTTAGTTCGATAGCGGGGTCTGTTTGCCTGTTTAATCCTCGGATCTTTTTCAATATTTTCAACAAGGAGAGACCCACCTTTGTCCAGCACCATCCCGGAAATGCTTTCGCCTTTCTTAAACCTCATCTTTTCCTGTACCGTATCATCAATACATCTTTTCGCCTCGACAACGAGTTCAGACGTATCATGGTCTAAAAGCATCAGGGAACCCTGCTCTGCATTAAGAAGCTGCAAAGATTTATCCAGCAATGTATTTAAAAGTTTATCTTGATCTAAAATGGAAACAATCGATTTTGTTATATCTGCCAGGTATGTCAATTTCTCATCTGCTTTTTTATTTTTGCTGACCGCCATGCGGAGGTTCCGGTTTTCAAGGTTAAGCTGCACATACTCCCTGAATGCATTTAAAATCTTCATATCCTCTCTGGAGATTTCTTTGGTAAAAATTCCAACTACTGCGTCTACAGCGCCCCCTATGAAAATAGGGATAAAATACGAAGATTCTATTCTCTTGAATTGGCCCGAAGATGAAACTTCAGCAAAGTCTTCTAAAAAAATAGCTGCCTTTGTATCGCGCATTTTATTGATTACAGGATTATTAGTATCGAGGGTCAAGTCCGAAATGATGTCTTTATATTTCCCTATACAGTACGTTGTCCTGTAAATAGATTCATCTTCACTTAGTACCATTAAAATGGCTGATGTTTGTCGGAATACAAACTCAATAGTATCCAAGATATATCTGTACATTAGTTCCGGCCTTTTGGATAATGTCCCGAATGCCTGACTGTCAAAAAGCGATGTCATACGTAAGAACTTTTCTTCAAGTTTATACTTCTCCTCTAAGCTGATTAACTGCCGGCTTACTGATAATTCTACGTATTTTGAAACAGATTTCATGTGATCTTTTTCAATAAAGTTTAAAGGCATCAAAATCGGCAGCTCAGGAAGATTATTGTCCCTTAGAATTTTAAGAAAATCCAATAGACTCCCATATTCATCAAAACTCCCTCTTCCTGCAATAAATGCCTTCTCACCAAATCTTCTAACAGGGAAAGAAAAACATAGCAGTTTCAAATTACATCTGAAGATATGAGACACATCTGATTTCAGTAATTGATCACAGGAATTGGGACAGTCAAGACTGTCTGCCTTTACTGATCTGCTAAATTTGCAGAATGGATTTTCATTTGTTATAAAAAGCCGGGCTCCATCTGAATTATAGCCGCTCAATTCGACATTTAACGTTTTAGAAAGCTCATGGAAATACTCAATCCACTTATTTGAAGATAAAAGCTTCTCAAGCGTCAGATTATCACTAAATTCATCAACTCCATTATAATTATCTTTAGAAGACATATTTTGCTCTAATTTTTGTTTAGATACAGTTACATAAGCATTAAAATGATTGGACAACTCGCCCCTACCTTTCTTATATGCAAGAAATTAGCCAATTTATAACCCTTTGAATTCATTATATCTTACCCACAAGACGAGATTAACCATGTAAACAATCTCGACATTTCAATGTTCATTATATAATTATTGTAGAATTTTCATATTAAATTTACACACTTATGGTGTGTCACATTATTTTACATATAGTAATAGAAGAAACTGAAGGGGTATTAATCGCTCCTACGAGAACAATACTATAGATTTCGAGGATACCATTTTTATAAAGATTAATCAATGGAAAAAGTTGAAGATAAAAACTACTTCCCTGTAAGCTTATTAGGATCCAGTATCCGGCTTGCGTCCTTTTCATTTAAAATATTATTTTCGATAGCAATTTGCCTTACGGTTTTTCCAGTTTCATATGCCTCTTTAGAAACTTCAGCGGCAGCAGTATATCCTACAAGAGGATTTAAAGCAGTTGCCATGGCAAGTGTTGCTTCCGCATAATCGTTACACTTTATTGCATCTGCTTCAATTCCTGTAACACACTTATTAGTAAATGCATTAATGCCATTTGATAATATTTCAATAGAAAAAAGCAGGTTATGCGCGATCACAGGCATCATAACATTAAGCTCAAGCTGTGAAGCCTGAGTTGCATAAGACACCGCGGTATCGTTACCCATAACCTGAAAACAGACCATGTTAAGCATCTCTGCCATTACAGGGTTTACCTTGCCCGGCATTATAGATGATCCCGGCTGAACAGCAGGCAGCCTTATCTCTGCAAACCCCGTACGGGGACCTGAACTCAATAAACGTATATCGTTTGCTATTTTTATCTGTGTAACAGCTACCCCCCTCAATGATGCACTGAGTTCCAGAGCAGGGTAAATGTTCTGAATCCCTTCAAATAAATTCTTGCAACTTTTAAAATTAATTCCTGTTATCTTCCTGATCTCTTTTATAATGCTGCTTTTAAATCCGGGATGAGCGTTTATTCCCGTACCCAGGGCATTTCCTCCAACAGGTAA
>CAYMUX010000101.1:0-12406 GCA_964393845.1 uncultured Nitrospiraceae bacterium | reverse complement strand
CAATATAAAAAATCATCCGGGGCGTGGCGCTGCCACCCGTAACTGAATGGTTACTCCTTTATCCTGCATTATGATTGATATAGATTATTTTAAGGCTGTTAATGATACGTATGGTCATTAGATCGGAGATGTAGTCTTATCGAAACTGGCTGATATTTTCAGGAAAAACGTCCGGGACGCAGACAAGACGGTCAGATATGGAGGAGAGGAGTTCGTAATCATACTGCCCTATACAAATAGTGAAGATGCCTATATAAAGGCAGAGAGGTTACGGCAATTAGTAAGTGATTATTCCTTTACAGTTGGAAAGACAAGATTAGGCATTACTATAAGCCTCGGGATAGCGACGTATCCTGATAATAAAAAAATCAGGCGGCCTGAGCAGATAGTGAGCTATGCTGATAAAGCCCTGTATCAGGCCAAACAAAGAGGACGAAATCAAACGGTGAAATACACTGACAGACCGGCTGATAAGGAAAATGGAAAAAAAGTTGATAAAACCGGAAGCATCATGGAGAGGAGAAAATATCCAAGAATTCAGACGTTAATAAAGATACAAGGCGGAATAAGCAATAAAGAGAGATTTTCCGGCAATAGCTTTGATATAAGTTATTCCGGGCTTTGCCTGTCTGGCAGTAATCCGCTTGAGGTTAACAGGCGTATGAGCATCAGACTTTATTTGCCCGATATGGATAAGAAAGTTAAAAAGACCAGACAAGTTGATGTTGAAGGCATGGTAGTTTGGTGTAAACGGATTAATGAGTATTCCAGGAAGCATAATATAAAACAACAATCGGAATCCAGCTATTTAATAGGCATCCAATTTACTAATATTTCAAAGAAACACAGCGCTTATCTACAAAAATATTTTGTCTCAATATTTAAAAGAGAAAATTATTGAATATTTTATTGATGACTGAATTATATCAATAGTTCAAAATCTTCTATCAGAGCTCCTTTTATTTAATTTTATGATAAATTAATTTTGAACTTAGAAATTATATTGTAAAGATAAAGTAGATGTTAAAAGGAGACAACATGTTTTTAAATGACCAGTTGAAATTTGGCAGCCGTAGACTGATATCTCTTGTTGCGCTCGTTGCTGTATTCTGGTTGTTTATTAACCCCGCCGCCGCATATGAAAGCCGGAAGACGGAAACACAGAAGGATTTTGTCTGGTCTGTTGAATCTGGACGAAATACCGTTTATCTTTTAGGATCCATTCACGTGCTCAGGCCTGATTCGTACCCTCTTCCCCCGGCAATAGAAAATATCTATAACTGCTGCATTACCATAGTGTTTGAAACAGACTTTGAAGGAGAGAATGATCCTGCAAAACAAAGCTCGATAATTCAGCGGGGTCTTTATCCGGCCGGGCAGACATTGTCTGAGAATATTTCAAGGCAAACATATAAATTGCTCCAGGACAGATTTAAGGCCTCTGGTTTGTCTTCTTCAAAGTTTGAAAAATTCAGGCCGTGGATTGTTGCTCAGACCGTAGCCGGAATGGAGTTTATCAGGCTGGGCCTTGATCCTAATCTGGGCGTAGACAGATACTTTTTTAAAAAGGCACAACAAGATGGGAAACGGATGTTATTTCTGGAATCCAATGAGTTTCAGATTAATCTTATTGCAGATATGAGCAGTGAGCAGCAGGAGGCATTTTTAGAAGGAGTATTAAAAGAAATCGATATTATTCAGGAGATGTCTTCTGATATGTTTCAGGCATGGAAAACAGGCGATGTGGACAAACTGGCCTCCATCCTGCAAATGAGCCATGCTGAGCACGCTGATATATACGACCGTTTTTTCACGCAAAGAAATAGGAGATGGGTCCCTGAAATCGAAAAGCTGATGAAACAACGTGGTGATATTCTAATAATCGTCGGGGCAGGTCATCTTGTCGGGAAAGACAGTGTCATAGATCTTTTAAAAGAGAAAGGGTACAAAGTCCGGCAAAGATAAGGTCTTGTATTGTATTATAGTAACGGCATTAAATTAAAATACATCTTAAGCATTTAATTAGCTGTAATATAAAGGAAATATCATATTTTAACTTAAGTTATTTATTGCCGTTACTATAGATATAATCTATTCAAACTTCTACTTAACTTTTATCATTAAAAGACCGACATTACTGATGTATGGCAATTTTACGTTATTGACTTATTTATATTTTACAAATATAGTTTAAATATATTCTTTAACAAGAGAGGAGAATGCTTATGAAGAAGATAATAACTGTATTATTGACCTTAACGATAGTAATCATTCTTTCATCCTCAATGGCCTTTGCAGATAAGGATGAAGCAATTGACGTTATGGCCGATGCGCTTATATTCAAACCCATCGGTTTTGCAGCTTTGGTGGGAGGCTCAGCTATCTTTGTAATCACTCTGCCGATAGCTGCAATTACCAAGAGCATTGATACTACCGCTAATGTACTTGTAAAACAGCCGTTCGATTATGTTTTTGTCAGGCCTATTGGTGAGATTAAATCAAATTTGTAATTCAGGGAAGTCTGACCATTAGTAGTTGTTAACCCAAAAAATGCATTATTTGGGTTGAGGTATTTATTTTGCATTTTGAAATTTTACTTTTTGCTTCCTCATTAACAGGTATTCTTTAATAAAGTCGTCTATGTCTCCGTCCAATACTGCATTTACGTTCCCTGTTTCACAGCCGGTGCGGTGATCTTTTATAAGCTGGTACGGCTGAAGGGTGTAAGACCTTATCTGGCTGCCCCAGGCGATGTCTTTTTTCTCGCCGATAAAACTGTCGAGTTTTTCATCCTGTTCTTTTTTCTTGAGTGCGAATAGTCTGCCCTTAAGTAACTTCATTGCAACGGCCTTATTCTTATGCTGAGACCGCTCATTTTGACAACTTATCACAATTCCTGTTGGATTATGAGTTATTCTTATTGCAGAATCGGTTTTGTTCACGTGCTGCCCGCCGGCGCCTGATGCCCTAAAAGTGTCTATCCTTAAATCGTCCTCATTTATATCCACTTCTATGTCTTCAGTGATTTCAGGATAAACAAGGACTGCGGCAAATGAAGTATGACGCCGTTTGTTCGCGTCAAAAGGTGATATCCTTACGAGCCGGTGGACCCCGGCTTCGCCCTTCAGATAGCCATAGGCATATTGGCCGCTTATTGTTAAAGTGACGCTTTTTATCCCGGCCTCTTCCCCTTGAAGAATGTCAACTATTTCTACCTTATATCCATCCCGCTCAGCCCATCTGATGTACATCCTCATCAGTATCTGTGCCCAGTCCTGGCTCTCTATACCGCCTGCCCCCGGATTTATGGTCATTATTGCATTGTTTTTGTCTTCCACTGCCGAGAGTGTGGTCTTGAGTTCTAGATCATCAATCTCCGATACCAGACTTTTCAACCCTTTTTCAGCATCTTCCAGGAGCAATTCCCCGTCTTCTTCTTCAGAAAGTTCAAGCAGTATCTGGAGGTCTTCGTATTTCTTCCGGATCAAATTAAAAGGCTGAAGGATATTATCAATAATTGATTTTTCTTTCAGGATTTCCTGGGCCTTGGCAGGGCTGTCCCATAAGTCTTCGGCTAAGAGCTTTTTTTCGAGGGTCTTGAGATGTTCCAGCTGAGAGGGGACATCAAAGATACCTCTTGAGGGCATCTATTCTTGTTTGGATTTCCTCTAATCTATCTTTTAATTCATCATAAGCGATCATTGACAACTACCTCCTGAATACTATGCATTATTATTTTTAACAAATTGTCTTCTTAATTACCAGGACAATTAGTATTATACATGAACAGCGAGAGGCGTAGCTATAGTACAGTTTGTCTCTCTGACTGATGGAGATGGATTGAGGCATCAGATTAATTTGTTATAATTTATCTGAGCGGCATTTCAGAAATATAATTGAAAAGGGAAAAAAGTGTCTCTTACAATAGCAATCGCCTCTGATCACGCAGGATATCAGTACAAGGAAAGAATCAAAGAACATCTGACATCAATGGGATATGAGGTTAAAGATTTCGGGACTGACTCGGAAGAACCCGTTGACTATCCACTTTTCATCAGGCCTGCTGCCGAGGCTGTTGCCCGCGGGGAATGTGATCAGGGTATTGTTCTCGGAGGCTCAGGCAACGGAGAAGCGATTGTTGCCAACAAGGTCAGAGGGATAAGATGTGCCGTATGTTGGAATATAGACTCGACACGTCTCGCCAGGGAACATAATGATGCGAATGTAATATCTATCGGGCAAAGAATGATGACTCCTGAAACCGCGCTAAAGATTGTTGATATATGGCTGTCTGCAAAATTTGAAGGCGGGCGTCATAAGAGAAGGCTTGAGCAGATTGAGGGATAATGAAACTGGTTGAAAATGATTTGTCCGATGTCGGGGATTGACCCCTTTCCCTTCCTGAAATCCAGTTCTTGGTTTTTGTTTTTAATTAAGTTTTAAGGCTGGTATAATAGTCGCATTATATAACTGAATCAATTAAACCAGGCAGGCGCTATGTTAAATGAAGATCTCTCCAAACTGAAGATAGAAAAGTCTCCGGCAGTTGTCGCTTCCCGGAAACGCAGGAAACTGTTCTATCCGGTAATAGCAGCAGTCATTTTTTTAACCGGTTTATTTTATTTAAAAGGCAAGACTGTTGAGGTAGAGGTTGCCAATGTATCGCAGATATATCCTTCCCAGACATTTACGGTTTTAAATTCAAGCGGCTATGTTGTGGCCCAGCGGAAAGCTGCCGTGGCTTCAAAGATAACCGGACGTCTCGTGTCGATAAATGTGGAAGAAGGAAATCATGTAAAAAAGGGAGACCTGATAGCCAGGCTCGAAAATGAAGACACCGCCGCTTTACGGGAGCAGGCAGAAGCCAATCTCAACATTACACTCGCTAATCTCGAAAAGGCAAAGGCTGAATTGCACGAAGCGGCAGTCAATTTTAACCGTTATAAGGAATTGCTTAAAAGTGAATTAGTGTCGAGGAGTGACTATGATTCTTCAGAGGCTCGATACAAGAAGGCGGTTGCATCTGTCGCCGAGACTGAAGCGGCAGTCAAGGCTGGTCAGGCGGCGCTTAACAACGCAGAGGTGTCTCTTGAATACTCATTCATACGCGTGCCGTTTGACGCCGTTGTGCTTACCAAAAACGCCGACATAGGCGATATCGTCACCCCTCTCGGCGCAGCCGCGAATGCAAAGGCAGCCGTAGTCACCGACCCGACAATAATAGTGGCCGACGAGCCGACCGGTGACCTTGACAGGGTCTCGGCTGAAGAGATACTGGAACTGATGGAACGTCTCGTCCACGAACTCGGCAAGACGATCATCATGGTGACACACGATCCCCGCGCAGCCAAAAAAGCCCACTTGATTAAATATCTCGACAAGGGTGTGTTGAATGCAGAGAATGTGGATTTTGTTTAATAGATTTTTGCTTTGGCAGGATTAGTCATTCCCGTGAAAACTAATAGTGCTCAATTTTTGCTTTATCTCTGCCTTCTTTATTGTCTACAATCTATTAATTCGTTAAAAAAGGGGCTTCAAGGAACTCATGACAGAACATAAGATAAGTATTTAAAGGAGGCTACATGAAATTGCGAGCAACTATTGAATTATGGCAAAAGGGTGACTGGTGTATAGCCAGAATGCCAGAACTGGATTTTGTGGCACAGGGGAGTACGATTGAAGAGGCAAAGGTGAATCTTACTGAAGTTGTTAAAATCCAGTTTCAAGAAATGAAAGAGATGGGGACTCTTAATGACTATCTTGCTGAATGCGGTTATGTCATTAAAGGTGATACAGTTGAACCGGAGAATGAGATCATCGGGTTTGAAAAACAGACCATGCAGGTTGCCTGATGCCGAAAATATTCCCTACAGACTGGAAAACCCCGTTAAAGATATTTGAGATGCACGGCTGCATATATAAACGAAAAGAAGGATCGCATCATGTCTTGACCTGTCCCGGCGCTAAACGGGCCGTAGTTATTCCCGAATATAAGGAGATAGATGTCGATATTATTAAAAGCAACATGCGGACAGTTAATATGAGCAGGGAAGAATATTTTGAGTTGTTGGGGAAGGTTTGAGGAAAGAATGTCAGAATCTAATTGTGATAAAACAAATGATCTATTTATCCCATCAGATTATTTAAAAACAATTTTTTTAATACCGATTTATTTGAGGCCTGAAAAACAGTATTATTTGGATAATAAAAAGGAGAACAATAAAGCTATAGAAAAATATGGGAAAATACGATGCGGGAGAGAAGTCGGTAAGGCCATTTGGCCTCTATGGATTTGTAATGACATAATTGGCTTTCTTCATATTGGGGTCGATCCAAAAGGATCATACAGATTTTACCTATATGGAATAGACCATGATAAAGGTTACAAGAGAATCCCCAAACATCCCGGGGGGAGACGGTCGAATATAATGGGGGGGATAGCTCATGAAAAATATGGTTTCAAGGTGAACTTCATTAATTGCTCAGATGAGGAACTAGTTTTGTTTTTGCGTGAGTTTCAAGATAACTTAGAGAAAAGAGGAAAATATATTGACTTGGGATATTGGATAAAAATAATTAAATGTTTGGATGTCAAAAAATTATTATCAGAAACTTGATCTGCATTCGTAAAATTATCAAGGGGACCATATGATTGACGAATATCAGAATGCCTCGCCTTTAATCTTAAATCAAATAATGAAGAAGCTTGAAAATATTAAGTCTAAGATTGAAATTGATCTGCTTGATACCGACATCGCTGAAGATACTTGTAAGAATGATAATATGCAACAGGAGATAACCCCTGTGACACTGATAACAATATTAAAAAAAGTTGAAGACATAGAGGGAATTTGGGAAAAGAAAGTTGCCTTCCTCAAGGTTGAAGAGGCTGTGGCTGAATTCTACCACCAACATGTCAACAAGACAAAAGCGCCCAAGACTTATGACAGCGTTATTAACTCATTTCAGCGCAACTTTCAGAAGTTGAATGTCGCCGACATCACAGCCGAGGAGTGTGAGCAGTTCCTCTTAGACCATTGGGGCGACTATTCAAAAAACACGCTGATACAAAATCATCGGCTCCTTAAGGCATTCTTTAACTGGTGCATAAAATATCTCAAGAAAAAAGGACAGCCGTTATTCTACAATCCCTGCGAACTGATTTCGTTCGGATCTCAAAGATACAAAGATGTTGAGTTCCTGCCAATAGAGATCATACGAGAAATTATCAAGGCTGGAGCCTTAACAAAAACTGGAGAATTGAAAGAGAACCGCAGACTCATGATGCTTGTTATGGCGACTTCAGGCATGAGGCCAGGGGAAGTGTGTAACTTAATTAATAGCGACATCAATGGTCAGGTGATAACCATCCGCGATCCGAAGTCGAGGCGCTACAATATGGAGATCTACAATGAATACGCGGTTATACCCGAGAGCGTTGCGCATGACCTCACAATATTTCTGAAGGTCAAGCAGAACGCTGACAGGGTATTCATGAGTTATAATTATTTCATGGACCCAAAGAAGGGGATTATTTCTCAACTAAGGAAGGGTATCCCCGGATTTACCCCTACTTATTTTAGAAGATGGGTTGCGCATTACTGGAATGAAAAGGGAGATGAAGGGATGGTAAAATTTGTTTTGCGATATAATTCTAAGATGAATGAGGATCATTTTGATCCACTAATAAAAAAAATGCTTGAAGTCAAATGTGTACCACCTTGTTCAGTAGAAGCAGCATGCGAAAAAATCACGCAACTCGAAAGAGATATATTATCCAAGTAAATCAAAATCACTTATAGTATCCCCAGCGAAATAAATATGGATACAAAAATAACCATTAATGGTAAACATGCTGATGTTACGTTGCTTGAATTACAAAAAAAAATTTCATTCGAATGTGCCTGTACAATTTCTGATAAAGTAAATTGCCAGCACAAGAAGCGATTATCAAGCCAACCTGAATTAATTAACTTTGATGTTACCTTAGCCAAAGTTGCCATAAGAAATGCCGGGAACAATCCACTTTCTATCAATTCTTATGAATGGCAGGGATACTGGATTTTTGATACGTTGGGGAAGTCTTTTCAAAGTTATCCCTTATGTGACTTTCTGCATGTAAAACATTTTCAACCGGAAGATTATAGAATACCCGGCTTCCAATTGAAATCAAGTAATGTGGCTTATTGTTATTTTGTATTTCATGCAATACCCGTTAATACAGAGGTTGAAGAATTAAAACTGATTATTGGACAGGAATTCTTCGACTTTAAATTTAAGGCAGAAAAGCCTTTGAGAAACCATAACGTAGACTCAATAAATACAATTGATTCTCAAACTCAAACCGCTTTGCCTGAAGAATCGCAAGATCAAAGTGAGCTTGATAGTAAAAATAATTCCAATAATTTAACAGTCAGTTATGATTTGTCTTCTCATATATTAAATATGTCTCATGCTTCGTTAACCCTTCCCCCCTTCCATCAAATTATCATAGCCCATGAACTCACTCTAAAACGTGCCTCTAACGACATGCGAAAGATGGAGGCTCCGCTTTCGTCTGCAATGGTTGATCTGAATCCGCATCAGATAGATGCCGGGCTTTTTGCATTTAGAGGACCGATGTCAAAAGGAGCCATCCTCTGTGACGAAGTCGGATTGGGGAAGACCATTGAGGCAGGGCTTATCATCTGTCAATTATGGGCAGAGGGAAAGCGGAAGATTATCGTTGTAGTTCCGGCTTCCATAAGAAAGCAGTGGCAGAATGAGTTGCTGGAAAAGTTCAGCATCCCTTGCGTCATAGTTGACGGTTTTGAATATAGGCTGGCAAAGAAGAACGGTAAAAAGAATCCTTTTGACAGGAATGAAGTCGTAATATCCTCGATACCATTTGCCTCCAGAAAGTATCCTGAGGTTGCATCAGCCGGGAGATGGGATTTGGTGGTTATTGATGAGGCACATCGCCTGAGAAATGTTTACAAGAAAACAGGCAGTATACAGGCCAAGAAACTGAAAGAGATATTCACTGGGATTCCCAAAATACTTTTAACCGCCACACCTCTTCAAAATACTCTGATGGAGCTTTACGGGCTTGTAAGTTTTATCGATGAGAGGATATTCGGATCTGAATACGCCTTTAAAGTAAAATTTATAGCTGATTCAAGCGGGCATGAACCCTATAATCTGGAACTTTTGAAAGAACGTCTATCATCTATTGCGATAAGGACTATCAGAAGACAGGTCCAGGAATATATCCCCTACACAAACCGCATTTCAATGTTGGAAGATTTTACTCCGACTGATGAAGAACTTGAGCTTTATGACCAGGTATCCGAATACCTGCAACGACCTGTAGCAGCGGCCATTCCCACCAAACAAAGACACCTTATGATCTTGATATACAGGAAAATCCTTGCCAGTTCAAGCTTTGCAATTGCCAAAACCCTTCAGAGTCTTGTAAACAACATTGAAAAACAGATCAGGGGATTGCAGCCTGATTCCATTGAATCACTGGTTAAAGATGTGGATGGTTACGAAGAAGAAAAAGAGGAGATAGCAAAAAGAGAGGACGGCGAACCTGTTGAAGATGATGGAGATGGAAAAGAAAATACAGTAGTTAAAGAGGCATTTTCTTTAGAGCAGCTTGAATCAGAAAAAGAAGAACTGCTCTCCATGAAAAACCGCGCTGAATCCATCCACAAAAACGCCAAGGGCGACGCCTTGTTGATGGCGATTGAAAAGGCTTTTTCTCATGCCAGGAAGATGGGATGGAGCGAAAAGGCGGTTGTCTTTACTGAATCAAGAAGGACACAGGAATATCTTTTAAGACTCTTTACCAGTAACGGATATAAAGACCAGATAACCATCTTCAATGGAACAAACGAAAGCCTTATCGCAAAGAGAGCGTATGCGCTGTGGGAAAAAGAAAGGGTGAGGCATGAAGGTGAGGGTTTGCTTTCAAAGGATGCCGTCATAAGAGAGGCATTGATACATGAGTTTAAACATCATACTAAAATCATGATTTCTACAGAGGCTGGGGCAGAAGGCATCAACCTCCAGTTTTGTAATATCGTCATCAATTATGACCTTCCGTGGAATCCTCAGCGTGTTGAGCAGAGGATAGGCAGATGTCACAGGTACGGTCAGAAAAATGATGTGGTAGTTCTCAATTTCCTTAACAGATCGAATGCGGCCGACAAAAGGGTCTTTGAACTCCTTGATACAAAATTCAGGCTCTTTAACGGCGTCTTCGGCGCATCAGATGAAATACTCGGCGTAATCGGTTCCGGGGTTGATTTTGAGCGGCGCGTACTTGATATATACCAGTCCTGCAGGACAGAAAATGAAATTAACATTGCATTTGACAGACTGCAGGAAGAACTCTCAGAGCAGATTAATCAGAGAATGCTTGAGACAAGGGCAAAACTTCTTGAGCATTTTGACGATGAAGTGCGGGCGCGCTTCAAAGTTATTAATAAAAAGATCAGAGAAGACCTGTCTGCTATTGACATAATGCTTGCAAGACTGATTATAAGCGCCCTGGAGATTAAAGAGTTTGATATGGCTGATGGAATATGTAAGCTTCAAATTGATTCTATCCCTAAAGAAATTGATGCTCAGGCCAAAGAAAGGCTGTTGCCGGGACAATACTATATCGGTAGATATTCAGAAGATGCAGAATGTGAACGGCTACATCTTGGACATACTCTTACCAACGCTCTGATTCGGAAGATCAAAGAGATGGAGTCGGATAAGATAAGATTTATAAGACTCTGTTACACGGAGGGTGATCACAAAATATCTCAGATTGAGCCATATATCGGCAAGAGCGGTTTTTGGGCCATATATAAATTTAATTTTGAAGGACTGGATACGGAAGAACATTTGATACATGTTGTTCTTATATGGGATAAAAATGAGTGGATCATTTTGAAGCAGGAATTAGCAGAGAAGCTGGTTAATATTATCGCAAAAGAAAAAGAGGTGATGGATGCAGATATCAATGCTGTACGAGTACCGGATGATGAACTAATAGAATCAGCCCTTGCAGAAATTGAAGATAACCTTTCAGGAAAAATCGGTGTCAGAAATGAAGAATATTATGATGCCGAACTTGATAAGTTGGAGTTATATTCAGATGAAGTTTTGTTGAGACTTTATAATGAGCTAAAAGAAAAGGAAGCGGAGCTTAATGAAGCTAAGAAGAAAAAACAGAGGGCATTGAACTTTGAAGAGCGACAGGAGGCAAGGAAGAATATCCATAAACTTGAATTGGGATATAGCCATCTTGCCGATAAAATAGCTCAGGAGAAGAAAAAACTATTTGAAGAAAAAGACAGAGAGATGAAAGGCCTTGAGAAGAAATTAAAATTGAAAGTTCAGAAAATCTGCGTGGCAAAAGCAGTATGGTTTATGGAGTAGGAAGATGCAAGAGGGATTGAACAAACAAAATGCAGGTCCTCAAGCTCATATTTAAAAACGCCTTCCGGCACAGGCTACGTACTTTCCTTACCATTGCGGGAATAAGCATCGCCATACTCGCCTTCGGTCTTCTGAGGACGGTGGTAGATGCGTGGTATGCAGGCGTGAAGGCGTCTGCGGCAAACAGGCTTGTGAGCAGAAATGCCATTTCACTCATCTTCCCCCTTCCATTCTCATACAAAGAAAAGATCCGCCAGATTGACGGCGTTACCATCGTTTCTTATGGAAGCTGGTTCGGCGGAATTTATATTGATGAGAAAAACTTCTTTCCCAATTTTGCCGTTGAGCCGAAAACCTATCTTGAATTATATCCCGAATACGTGTTCCAGCCGGACCAGATGGCTGCGCTTCTGCGTGACCGGAAGGGGTTTGCCGCGGGAAGGAAGCTTGCTGAAAAATACAACTGGAAACCCGGAGACACCGTGATACTGAGAGGCACTATATTCCCCGGTGAGTGGGAGTTTGTCCTGAGGGGCATTTATAAAGGCAAAACTAAAAGTGTTGATGAAACGCAGTTCTTTTTTCACTGGGATTATCTCAATGAAACGCTTAAAAAGACGAACCCGGTCCGCGCGGACCAGGTCGGCTTTTACATGATCGGAGTAAAAAGCCCGAACATTGCATCCGAAGTGTCTGCGAGCATAGATAAAACCTTTAAAAACTCTCTTGCCGAAACCCTCACCGAGACCGAGAAGGCGTTTCAGATGGGCTTCATTTCCATGAGCGAGGCGATTGTTGTCGCTATCCAGCTTGTTTCTTTTATAATCATCATGGCGGTGATGGCCAACACCATGGCGATGTCTGCAAGAGAACGGATAGGAGGATATGCCGTTTTCAAAACGCTCGGCTTCGGAGGCATGTACATTGCGGTATTGATATTCGTTGAATCCCTTTTCATTTCCCCAGCCGGCTGCATAATCGGGATCAC
>CAYMUX010000100.1:0-12436 GCA_964393845.1 uncultured Nitrospiraceae bacterium | reverse complement strand
TTTTGGCGCAGGAGGGGTAGGACTGGGAGTCAGTGGATAGATGAAGCGAATGAGGCAGAAAGAATGAGAAATTGTGAAAGAAGGCTGGGCGCGAGAGGGTCATGCCTTAATCCCTCTCCCAAAAAATCGCCGTGCCGACCCGCACCAGCGTGGCCCCTTCTTCAATGGCAACTTCAAAATCATTCGACATACCCATTGATAACTCGTTTATAATAAATCCTGCTTCGATTAATTTGTCCGCTGCCTGCCTTAGTTTCCTAAAATAAGGTCTTGTCTTCTGAGGGTCATCAAAAAAAGGCGGAATCGTCATTAATCCTTCCAGCTTAAGATGATTCAATTCAGAAATTCTTTCAACAAGCTCAAACAAGTCCTTTTCCGAGACTCCGTGCTTTGCAGCTTCATCAGCAAGCTTTACCTGCACCAGGACTCTCTGTTTTTTCCCTGTCTTCCGCGCATGCTTGTCGATTTCTTCTGCTAATGCTGTTGAATCAACTGAATGTATCAGATCAAAAAGTTCAACCGCTGTCCTAGCCTTGTTTTTCTGGAGGTTCCCGATCAGATGCCATTCAATCTTTTCACTCATAACTCTTAACTCATAACTCTCAATTTTTTTTTGCGCCTCCTGCACCCTGTTCTCTCCAAAAATAACCGCCCCTGCCTGCATCGCTTCGATGACTTCCTGAACTTCAACTGTTTTGGATACTGCAACAAGCTTTATGTCAGCAGGATTTCTGCCTGATTTGATTGCGGTATTAATAATTTGTGCTTGTACCTTCTTGAGGGCTTCTGCTATACCCATCGCTCTAGAAGCTTAGCATTTTTGCTTCATCTTGGCAAGATTGAAAAACATTTTATTTCACAAATTATTCATATTTTTTATGCTATTATCATTACTATGAACGGCAGAAAGATACTTGTAGTTGAAGATGAAAAGAAGATATCCGAGATAGTTAAGGCATACCTTGAAAAAGATGATTTCCGGGTAACTATTGCAGAGACAGGGGAGAAGGCTTTATCCGTATTAAAGGAAGGTTTTGTCCTCATCATCCTGGACCTGATGCTTCCTGATATGGCAGGGGAAGACATATGCCGGGCGATCCGTGAAGACTCTGATGTGCCAATCATAATGTTAACCGCTAAAAGTGATGAAGACGACCGCGTCAAGGGGCTGGGGATCGGCGCTGATGACTATGTTGTAAAACCATTCAGCCCGAGAGAACTTGTTGCAAGAGTAAAGGCGCTTTTAAGAAGGGCCAAGGGACCAAAAGATGTCCTCAGCTTCAATGATGGAGATATTGTCCTGGATTCAACTCGCTTTGAAGTTAGAAAAAAAGATTCTCCTTTGGTTTTAACACCGACGGAATTTAAACTGTTACAATGCCTTGCGGAACGCCCGGGACAGGTATTTACAAGGCTTCAGCTTGTAAATGTTATTTTGGGCTATGATTTTGAAGGATATGACAGGACAATTGACGCACATGTCAAAAATATTAGACACAAGATTGAAGACGAACAAAAAACCCCTGCCTATCTCAAAACGGTTTACGGTGTAGGTTATAAGTTTACCGGTTTGCCTGATGAGGACTAAACTTTTTTTTGCATTCATATTTATCATCCTTCTTGCACTGCTTTCAAATGTAGTTTTTGAAAGACTGATCATCGAAGATTTTAATGATTTTATCGTAGGAACCAAAGAAGACCACATTTACTGGATCATGGCTTCTGTTGAGGGTAGTTACAAGGACGGAAAATGGAACAGGCAATTACTCAGTGAAGCGCTGCACTGGAGCATGATGCTCGGACTTGAAGCCTATGTAGAGGATAATTCAAACGGTAAAATTCTATCATCAACAGAGGTTTATACGCAGATGAATTCCAACATGTTAAGCAGAATGAACTCTCTTTTGAAATTACCCTCAGGCATTGGAGAGTTTAACTGGTATCCTTTGTATGTAAAGGGAGAGGAAATAGGCAAACTGTATGTCAGGCCGATTGAGAAGCTGGGCTTAATGCCTCTAAGAGAAGAAATATTCAGAAAAAGGGGCAGAGAGTTTCTTATTATCTCTTTTTTAATAGCCGGCGTCGGGGCATTACTAATAGCCGTTTTATTGACGATGTTCCTCTCAAATCCCATAAGGCGTTTAACCAGATCGGCTGAAAAAATAGCTGAAGGAGATTTCTCAGTGCATGGACCGAAGACGCATAAAAAATTAAAAGATGAAATTGACCGATTGACGGAAACTTTTAACTATATGGCTGAAGCCCTCAGAAGAGAGGATTCATTGAGGAAACACCTCACCTCCAATATCGCGCATGAGCTGAGAACCCCCCTGACGGTTATAAAGGGAAATCTTGAAGCTATTGAAGACGGCATAATATCTGATCCCAACTTAGTAATAAAAAATATAACCTCGGAGATTGAAAGAATTATCTCCCTTGTAGAGGGAATCGAGGATATTACAAGGGCTGAGGCAAGTTTTTTCAGGAAAGGCGATTTAGAAGAAATCAATCTGAAGGAATTTATTGAAAGTATTGGGGAGGGTATGAAAAAAATTATCGAGGGCAAGGGCCTTTATTTGAAAATTGACGGGCCGTCGATGCTGGTTGAAGCATATCCGGAGAAGCTTCATATCATCTTAAAAAACCTTTTGACAAATGCCTATAAATATACCGATGCCGGAGGAATAACAATTGCCTGGGGGAAAAGACATTTTGAGACAGGCGAGCGTTTTTATATAACTGTTAAGGATACGGGAAAGGGGATTGAAGAGAGTGATCTCTCAAAGATTTTTGACAGGTTTTATAAAGGTGAAAATTCAGGCGGCAAGGGTCTGGGGCTGGCTATCGTTAAAGAACTTGCTGAAGTCATCAGCGGGAAAGTTGAGGTCGAGAGCATTCTTAATAAAGGAACGAGATTTACTATTAATTTCTGAATTAAGATACGTTTTGATATTCATATTTCCTTCATTTTTATTGACTATTCTTAATGTCAGGTGAGACATTGAAGTATATGGGTGTTTTCGTAATAATATTGGCTTTATTGTTTGGGGTATTTCCCGAAGTCTATGCGTGGCGGCGGGGGAAACCTGTGACTCCCTATGGCGACTTTTGTCCCCGGTGCACTCAATATGGATCGTGCAAGACTATTATGAGTCATGATGATGCTAAAAGGGCCATGATAGATTACTATCAGGAAAAGGGACTTGGTGTTGAACTTGAGAACATAAATGGAAGGTTTATACGAGCCAGGATTAAGGAAAATGACAAAGTGATTGATGTTATTATTTTCGACCGCCGCACAGGGCGGGTAAGGTCAATTTACTGATAAATTGAAATCTGAATTAGTTTGACGGGGCGTAACATCCCCGGCTTTTTTTATTTTCTGCCTGTTCTCCCCCTCCTTAATAACAGTTAATAAATATCATAACGGGTACTGTTTTTCAATCCTTCCTGCCTGCATTCAACTTACTTGCCTGAATTTGAGAATAACATGGGTTAGACAATTTTGAAGAAGGGTTTTATAATATTGCCGTTAAATCTTTTTAGAAACAATAAACATTGGAGGTAAAATGAGGACATTAGTAGCGTTGTTTTGTATTATGCTTCTGGCAAATGCAGGGTATGCAGCAAAAGTTACTGTTCTGAAGACTGAAAAGGACAGGATAAGTTATGGCATAGGAATGGATATTGGGGAAAGTATGAAAAGACAGTCAATAGATATCAATCCTGATGTTCTTGCTCAGGGGATTAAGGATGTGTTCTCAGGAGGCAAGCTATTGCTGACCGAAGAGGAATTACGCAATACAATGGAGAATTTCAATAAAGATATGATGGCGAAACAGAAGATACAGATGCAGGAGCTCAGCGATAAAAACAAAAAAGAAGGTGAAGCGTTTCTTGCCGAGAACAAGAAGAAAGAAGGTGTAGTTTCGCTGCCAAGCGGGTTGCAATATAAGGTCATCAAGGAAGGTGAAGGAAATATCCCTAAAGCAACTGATACAGTCACAGTACATTACAGAGGCTCTTTGATAGACGGGACCGAGTTTGACAGCTCGTATGGCCGGGGAGAGCCTATAATATTCCCGGTAAAGGGTGTTATCCCAGGGTGGTCCGAGGCCCTCCAGCTAATGAAAACCGGATCAAAGTGGCAGCTTTTCATACCCTCAAATCTTGCTTACGGCGAACGCGGCAAGGGAGGTATAATAGGGCCAAATGCAACACTGGTTTTTGATGTAGAACTTCTTTCTATTAAATAGATTTATAGCCGGTGAATGCGGGACGTTGTTGACTACGTGAACTAATTTGGTAATACGTCAACGTAGTCAAGAGCGTCCCCAAAGTTCCCGTAAATTTTTATTTATAATCATATCTTCTTTAACTAAGTGGAAGTTCATCATTATTTAGAATAAATTTATGACTGATAATAAAATCCATAACATAGATGAATATATTAAAAAATCGGACGCTCTATGGAGCGATGGTTATTTCACATATAGAGGCCAGTGCTGCTCATCCTGGCCTCTTGAACCAGGAATTATAAGGAGAATCAAAATAACATATACTGGAATTGGACAAAGCGTTTTGTTATTCAGTCTTTCGGTTGAACATACAGGTGAGTTATTAAAGAAAGCAAGAGCTAACGGGTATTTCAAGAAGAATGAATGCGATTTAAATATCCTTGCTGTTCTTCAGCATTATGGAGCCGCAACACCACTGCTTGATTTCTCATACGATCCATTAGTGGCGCTATACTTTGCCTGTCAACCGTGTAAACATAAAGATGCCGATCCTGATGGTAAGGTTTTTTGTATCAGTTATTCCAAGCAGATCAGATCTGGTAGTTTGCCTTTTAGACCTGATATCGATCCATTTATAAATATCGAGTTAGCTTTAGACCCTGGTAGCAACCCCGGGATATGGCATTGGAAAACTCCTGATAATTTACCGTGTAAAAGAAGTGAAAAACAACAGTCAGTTTTTGTCTTTGGCTGGGGACTATATTGGGAATATAGCACAGATAGACTTATTGATGATTTGAAAATAATGGTTATTTCTGCTGAAAGTAAAAAAGATATTTTGAAGGAGTTGGACGAAAAACATCATATATCTGAACAAACTCTCTTTCCTGATATACACGGGTTTGCACAATCGAACAGCCACAGTAAAATAATTAAGCACATCAGTGCAGAAGAATTCTACGATATGGGAGAAGAAGAAAGTCGGGAAACGGCAGCAGAATATTATAAAATGGCCTACACTAAAAAGCCTGATTGGATAGATGCAAGATGCAAATGCGCACTTGCTTTAAGTTCGAATGGTGATAAAATTGAGGCTTTACATGTTATTAATGAGTCGATCAATAAATTGGGCGAAAAATGGAAATTATTAGTATGGAGGGCCAGTATTAACCAGAGAATCGAAAAAGACTGGAAAGCTGATCTGAAAAAAGCAGAAGAAATAGCTCATAATGCAAATGAAAGCTCCGAATTTAAGGCTTATGTGAAAGAACGGGATCTGGCTTGACAGGCTGTTGAAAAACTCGCACAAGAAAATGGTTCACAGAACGACCGGGGTCTAACCTACACTATACATTTAACAAATAACGGCGCATAGCAGATACCCTTGGTATCAAAAAGGTGACAGGCACAATTAATCTAAAGAGGCGGCTGACGAAATTGCAATTGCGGAGGAGAGAAGATAAGTATTAAAATAAGGCAAGTTTTAGAAAAGTGAGGTGATGCGATGAAAAATTTGACCAGAATTACCTTTAACCCTGAAGTGATGGGCGGAAAACCTTGCATCAGGGGAATGCGCGTAACGGTTGGGATGATCGTTGGCATGATCGCTGCCGGTCATTCCAAAGAAAACGTGTTAAAACTCTATCCTTATTTGGAACCTAAGGATATTGACGAGGCACTCTCCTATGCCGCCTGGCGCTCGGAAGAAGTAGACCTCCCCATGCAGACGGCATGAAGCTTCTAATTGACATGAATCTATCACCCACTTGGGTCGACGTCCTTGCGACAGGAGGTATAGACGCCATTCATTGGTCAAAAATCGGGACTAATACAGCGTCGGACAGAGAGATTATGGCATGGGCCAAAACCAGCGGCTATATCGTATTAACCCACGACCTTGACTTCGGCGCAATCCTTGCAGCCACAGAAGCCGAATATCCGAGCGTTATTCAGCTACGCTTTCAGGATATAGCTCCTGAACGATCAAAACACCTTGTCCTTAATGTCATTGCACGCTTTAGAGATGAACTTGAAACCGGTGTTCTTATCAGTGTGGATGAGAACAGGGCGCGTATCAGGCTCTTGCCGCTGCGGTGATCTTCGGGGCACAGATTAGAATCGGATTCAGAGTCGACAAACCGGTTCTATCTAGACTTCATCTGCGGGGGTACATGCCCTTATAGATTTCTTTATTGATGAGTTTAAGACAACCTGTTATAATTCAGCAATCGGTTAAAGCATCAACTAATCCGGGGGTATATCATGAATATTACAAGGGCATTCATGGCATTAGTAATGCTGCTGATAGTTAATAATGCAGGATGTGTCAGTGCTCAGGAAAAATTGAGCGAGTCTCCTGCTATAAAGCACAATATAATCATCCCTCCAATGAAATTTGTCACTCCTGATGATAAAAAGCTGTGGGAAGGCGAAATCAACGGGAGGGTTATAGCTTATTTCAGACTGGAGAAGGAGAGGGGGATATCAGATGTTGTTGTCAGTACCCAGGATAACCTCCCTGAATATTTTAAACGCATTGAATATTTAGACGATGGCGGAGACGGGAATCTGGATTTAATGAGTATGAAGATATATGAGAAAGATAAGGGCTGGAAAGAGGTAGGAATAACCAGGGATAATAAATACGGCCTGGCGTATGCTGACAGTCAATATAAAGAACTTTTGGAAAAGATAAAAGAAGTAGGAAAGGTAAAGGAATAATTTAACAGTAACGACTTATCTATTTTTGTCCTGAGTCGATCAACGCTTGAATCAGTGTCTTGATTTCATCACTATCCCATTCTTTATAACCGAGACCAGCCCCTACCATGTTCCCTTCAGTGTCGATCAGAAATTTCACGGGAGTAGAGCTGACTCCAAACAATGCGCTGACTTTGCCGTCCGTATCTAATACGTTGACATAACTGAGACCATAACTTTGCACGGATTTGAGAACAATTTCTCTTTTTTCCTCTATATCAACGGCAATAAGAGCAAATGGTTTCCCTTTAAAATGCTGATGAAGATTTTCCAGAGAAGGCAACTCCTTCTTGCACCATGGTCACCATGTGGCCCAGAAACTCAGCAGGACAACTTTCCCGCGATATTGGGCAAGGTTTACTCTTTCTCCTTGCGCTGAATTTAATTCAAAGTCAGGGGCCTTTACCGGATCAGTAAAGTGGTGCATGTCTACTGATGCCAACAGGTCGGCAATACGATTATTGGTATGTGCATCGCCCGATAAAACTTCTTTCGAAGGGCTTTCCGCCCGGTCCTTCTGCTCCTTTTGACAGCCCGGTATTAATAGAAGCATAATAATTAAAAATAAATATTTTTTGGTTGATGTCATTTTAACCTTACTCCATCATTAAATTGATTTGTATATATTATATTATTTGTTTTGAAAATACGAATAAGATAGTTTGGTTTTACGCCTAAGGTATCAGTATTTCCAGTAGCCTGTCTAATTCTTCAAGTGAGAAATAATCGATCTCAATTCTACCGCGTTTATTTGATTTGTGGATGAGACGGACTTTTGTGCCGAGGCTGTGAATCAGCTTTTCTTCAAGCGAGGCTATCTGAGGATCTTTAGAGGGCTTCTGATTAGAGGCGTCGAGTGATGCTACTTTCCTGCTCAATTTCTCCACTTCTCTTACGCTTAATCCGCTATGCAATATCTTTTTTGCAATATCGAGCTGAATTCTCCTGTTTTCAATCTGCAGGAGCGCCTTTGCATGGCCCATGCTTATTGAACCTTCCGCAATCAACTTTTTTATATCGGCAGGAAGCTTCAATATTCGCAAATAATTGCTTACGGTTGCCCTGTCTTTGCCGACTTTTTTAGACAGGTCATCATGGGTCAGGCTGAAATCGTTTATCAGACGCTGAAACGCTTCCGCAGTCTCAAGGGGATTCAGATCTTCTCTCTGAATATTTTCTATCAGCGCCAGTTCAAGCGCTTCTACAGGGGCAACGTCTTTAACAATTGCAGGAATAACCGCCAGTCCGGCCATCCCGGCAGCTCTCCATCTCCTCTCTCCGGCTATCAATTGGTAGGAGTCGTCGGCAGTTTTTCTTACTATTACAGGCTGGATAATGCCTTTTTCCTTTATTGATGCAACGAGCTCATTCAGGGCATTATCTTTAAAGACTTTTCTTGGCTGGTATTCGCTGGGTTTAATTGCCTTTATGTTCAGTTCAAGGATGGCCCTGGCTGTATCCATTCCCTTCTCCTTTTCTTTTTGCGGAATCAGAGCAGACAGACCTCTACCGAGAGCAGGTTTCATTTTCAATTATCTCCTTTGCAAGTTCCAGGTAACACTGTGCTCCTTTAGAGCGGATATCATATTGTATAACGGACTTTCCATGGCTCGGCGCTTCAGCAAGGGTCACGTTTCTCGGGATCAATGTCCTGTAAACCTTATCTCCAAAATGTTTTCTTAATTCGTCGGAAACCTGGTGAGCAAGACTATTTCTTCCATCAAACATTGTCAGCAATATTCCTTCTATTTCCAGATCAGGATTAAAAGAGTCCTTTATTAGATTAAAGGTCCTGAGAAGCATACTGATCCCTTCGAGGGCGTAATATTCGCACTGCATCGGAACAAGTAAGCTGTCAGCTGCAACAAGGGCATTTAATGTCAGAAGACTGAGAGACGGCGGACAGTCAATAAAGATATAGTCGTATTGATGTTTGACTGATGCCAGTGCGCGTTTCAGTATCGTCTCCCTGTTGTCTTTTCCGAAAAGCTCAAGTTCCGCGCCGACAAGGTCTATGTTTGAAGAAATAATATTAAGGTGTTCCATGCTTGTCTTTTGAATAATTTCTTCTATCGGTTTTGTTTCAGTATATAAATCGTATATGCTTCCATTGAGATGGTCTTTGTCCATGCCGAGCCCGCTTGTTGAATTGCCCTGAGGGTCAGTGTCGACAAGAAGAACATGTTTCCCGGCATCAGCAAGTGAAGCGGCTATATTAATAGCTGTTGTTGTTTTTCCGACGCCGCCTTTCTGGTTGGCTACAGCTGTTATTTTCCCCATAATAAGAACAATTTGAAATTTGAGATTTGCGATTAAAGAATTAGATAATTAATGTTGCTATCTTATATTTTAACTCTGTAAGGGCGGGGTGACCCCGCCCCTACGCCCCATCCTGAACAAACTTGTAACCCTTTTTTATCGACAGTTCTGCCCTCGATAGTTCTTTGCCCAGGTATGCAGCGTGGCCTAAGTCCGTTACCCATTTATTATTAATAATTGTCAGATATATGTCCCGGCTGTCGTTGCCTTCTATTTTTCTGATCAGTTTGTTGTCATAAGAGTAGTGCTCAACCAGAATGGCAGCCTTCTTTTTCTGAGGAAGTATTACGAAATATCCTGCCTTATCCAGTTTTATAGATGATTTGCTGTATTTATTTGCCTTAACTGTGGAAATTGTTATGGAGGATTTCGGAAGCATGACAGCTGACACGGCGATAGTCGCCGTATCACAGCAGTCACTATGGCATCCACAGCTTGAAACGCCTGATTTAACAGGGGCCTTAAGAGACAGTTCCTTGATTTTATTTGCAATGGCTTTCATGTTCTCGCTTCCAATCATATCCTCAACCGTAATCTGTTTCCTGAATTTATCTACATCTGCCCTAGACACATTTTTCAGTATCGGACGTCTTCCGTTCGATCCTATTATGCGCATATTCTTATCTACGCCGTTTTCCCAGAGGGCCAGCAGCGTCTTGCCGCTCTGGTGTCCTTCAGTATCTTTTCCAGCAACAATTATGGAACTGATTGAGGGATTTGACACAACGTTTTTTATGATTTTATCAATACCAATATTTTCCGTTTCAGTTTTACCTACAATGCAGAGACCTTGGGGTTTGAGTCTTACAAGTTTTTCTTCCAATTTAACGCTTGCAAGCGTTGAAACCGCTACAGGTGCCGACTTGTCCAGCACTGTATATTCGCCCTCAACCGGAGGCCAGGAGTTGTTATTTACCTGAATTTCACAGCTTGATAATGTTGCCGAAGCCAGCACAGGATATTTTTCTGTAAGTATAGTCATTGCCTCAGGCGGAATACAATATTTGCATCCAAAGCAGGGGTATTCAAGCGGTTCAAGTTGATCATACCATTCGTTTATATTCTGGAGTAATTCAGATGCATCCTTGATTTTCAATAAGGGAAGTGACGCCTTGAGATTTTCCAGAGTCCCTTTCATACAGCCGCATTTAATGCATCTGGAAAGCCTCATGCCCCTCTGAATTTCCGAGTGGACCTTTTTGAAAGTGGGATTCATGACAAGTATTATGAATGATAGTAATATAAAACTTCAACTATGAAGCGGGGACGAGTTGGTGCACGTACAATGTGCTAAGTTAAAGAATTACCCAGGTTCTACCGAACAATAATTATTAAGAACAAATATGCTTTAAGAAACTGTTATCAAAGAGAAATATTAAGACAAAAAGCAGAGTTTTTCTGCGAAAGCGTTTGAAATCTAAAATGAAATTAATTGAAGCTTCCCTATAGTTCCAGAAATTCAATTTATCAAGTATTTCCTGTATGAATCTCAATGAGAAAATAAAGAAACAATTAAAAACGATTAAAGCCAATATCGAGATAGCTGACATGGCTTTTGTCTTTTTGCGAATAATAATCTTTTGCGGCGGACTGGGGTGGCTTTTATTTTCTGATATTTCACCGAAGACATTTGGACTTGTCGGCAGTATATTCGGTTACTTAACTGTCTACAGTATTCTTATCTATGTCTTGCTGTTTCTGTCGCCTCAGAAAAAGAAAATCATATATGGCTTTGCTCTCTTATTTGACCTTTTATTAGCATACCTTCTGGTCAGAGTGACTGGTGGTTTTGCCAGTTCTTTTTTTAACGGCTTTTATTTAATAACTGCACTCTACTCTTTTTATTATGGTCTTGTGCCTGGAACGATAATAGCTTCTGTAGCTGCCGTATTATATTTTATCAGCTCTCGATACGGATTCCATGAACTTCACTGGACTGATTTTCTGGTCAGGATAGCATTCCTGTTCTTATTGGCATTACCCCTTGGCATGCTTGCTCAGAAATTGAAGAGCGATAAAAATAAGATAGAGAATCTCAATAAGGACCTTGAAAAATATATAGAGGAATTGCGGGAGATTCAGGGGAAACTAATCCAGGTAGAGAAACTGTCAGCGTTAGGAAGATTGACTGCGGATGTTGCTCATGAAATAAGAAACCCTCTTACATCTATAGGAGGTTTTGCAAGACGCCTTAATAATAAATTATTGCAGGGATCGAGGGAAAAAGAATATGCCGATATTGTTGTATCGGAAGTAGACAGGCTGGAACGAATACTCAGAGATGTCCTCTCGTTCTCAAGAGAAACAAAATACGACATGGAGTATCAGGGAATTAATAATGCTATAAAAGGATCTCTTCATACTTTTTCAGAGATATGTAAGGAACAGTCGATAGATATAGAAGAAAAATTGGATCCATCACTTCCTGAGATTTTGATTGACAAAGAGCAGGTGAAGCAGGCAGTAAATAACCTTCTATCTAATGCAATAGATGTAATGTCTAAAGAGGGAAAGCTTACAGTCGAAACCTATATGGAGGAATTTCACGAGGTCAAGTATGTTGTCGTGGAAGTTACGGATACCGGGCCCGGATTGCCTGCTGAGGCATTAAGTATGATATTTGAACCATTGTATACAACAAAAGAGATAGGCGCTGGTACAGGTCTTGGCCTTTCCATATGTAAAAAGATCATAGATGAACATAACGGGTTAATATTTGCTGTCAGCGAAATGGGTAAAGGCACATCCTTTAAGATGCTTTTCCCGTATCAGAGCAAGGAAAATGGCAAGAAGATAAGGTGCTGGGAATTTACCAAGTGCGGTGTGGAAAATTCAGAAGGAGCTGCGCATATGATTTGTCCTGCTTACCCGAATTACGGGCGAATATGCTGGGCCATTGCCGGTACTTTCTGCGGGAAGAAGATTAGAGGAGCTATTGCCCGGAAAATAGGGAACTGCAAGAAGTGTGAATTCTATCAGCGCGTTGCTGTTCGTAAAGACCTTTAATGTGATTATCTATGTTCTCTATCGATGGGTTTACTTTTACATGTATTTTGTCATAGAATGTCATGTTGATATTTACTTAGCAGGGCCCATAGCTCAGCTGGTAGAGCTACCGG
>CAYMUX010000099.1:0-12495 GCA_964393845.1 uncultured Nitrospiraceae bacterium | reverse complement strand
CACATCGATCACAGGCAACGGATTCAAGTCCCTTGCAGAAGGTGAATCAGTAAGCTTTGATACCGAAAAGGGCCCGAAAGGCCCCACGGCTATCAATGTTGTTAAAATGTAATTGACAGACAAAATCCCCCTTGCTCCCAGAGCAGGGGGGATTTTTATTTTGGAGGTAGTAATGATAAACAGGCAAAATTTTGCCATAATTAAGGAATTAAAAAGGCAGAAGAATCTTGCTGCCGGACTGGTTGCGGACCGGTTCCCTTCGGTTTCGGACATTGTAATTTATATGACATATTTTCAGAAAAGCGGAAGGCCCATCCTTATGTTGCGCACTGTAAATATCGTCCCTGACTCTTATGCCCTTTTTAAAATGGACTGCATGATAAAGGGCTGTGACGGAGGCGGGTTTGATATGAACTCCGTGATCGCTGATATGGTCAAAACTCATAAGAAGGTGAAAAAGGGCGCTATCACCTGTCAAGGGAACATTGATGAGCAGGCTTCCGACCATGCAAGCATTGAGTATGAAACCGTGATAAAGTATAAATGAGTCTGCCCTGTCCAGCTCTATTTAATTCGTTGGTCCGGGCAATGCCCGCACCACAGTTTTAGCCCCTTTAGCACGGATTTTTTCCCGCCAAAACCAAGGCGCTGCTCGATAAGGAATCTAAAGTACATGCGTGCCTTTGCCGAATCCTGGCCCGATGACAAATTGCCTGGTATCACAATAAATACTCTCAAATATCAATAAGCAGGTCTGGCCACAATTCTTCGCTTGGCCGAGCATTACAGACGCGATAGTTCAGATGTGCGCTGGCGCGGAACTAAGCAAGCGGCAGTTTTTATTTAACCGGCTCATTCGAAGCTCAAGGACTTCGATTTTCTTCTTTCTTGTGAGTGGGAATTATCGAGGTTGAAGCTTGATAATTATATGCAAACTGTCACGATAAAAGATTTGACTCTGCCCATTCTGATTCTGCGATCTCAATGACCAAGAAAGGTTTGACCCTACTCGGTTGTCTTCTTAAATCGCTCACGCGGATGGAACCGCAATTTTTATAGTACTTGGTTTTATAAACGAGGATAATTTCAAGGGTAGACTCCTGGTCTTTCGTAAGTTTCAAAAAGTATAGTAATATTGTAAATTATATCCTAGCCTTTGTGATAGTCCGTAACTCGGGTTTATGTTATTAGGATTAGGAGATATTTTGTAAACCTTATTAATTACTTCGGAGGAAACAATATGATATTAAAAGACATCAAATATAGCCAATACATTAATAGACCAGAAGCATGGGAGCTTGAAAAGTTTTCACTCGAACAAATTAATTTGATCGTTGGTAAAAATGCCACCGGGAAAAGTAGAACGCTTAATATCATTGCGGGACTTGCCAATCTGGTTTCGGGTGATGCGAAACTGATTTATAGATCCGGTGATTATGAGGTTGTATTCCAAAATAAAAAGAAGGTTATTAAATATATCTTGAGTTACGAAGATGCCAGAGTGACTAAAGAGGAGTTGATAATAGACAAAAAACATTATCTCAAAAGAGGCAAAGGTGGCAAAGGAAAAATCCTTGCGATTAAACTTGATAGAGAAATGGAATTTCAAACACCAGAGAATGAGCTTGCTTGTGTAGCACGGAGGGATTCGATTCAGCATCCTTTTTTTGAGGATTTGTATAAATGGGGAAAGTTTTTGAGGCACTATTATTTTGGCACTCAGTTAGGGAAGGACGTATTCTCTGTTTCTGCGAAAGGGGAAGAGAAGGAACAAAATTTGAAAGAGACCAACAATGTCATTTATTTTTTTAAGAAAGGCTTGCAGAAGCATGGTAAAGCTTTTACAGAACAGATAAAGAAAGAAATGAAATTTATTGGATACACTATTGATGAAATTGGAGTTGGACCAGTACCGGGATTAATTTTACCGCAAGGGATGCCAGTTACTGAGATTGAAGGTATTTATGTTAAAGAAACCGATCTGCTGAATAATACTTATCAGACCGATATATCTCAGGGCATGTTTAGAGCATTATCACTGCTAATTCAACTCAATTTTTCTCAACGAGAAAGCGTACCTAGTTGTATCCTCATTGATGATATCGGGGAAGGATTAGATTACGAGAGATCTACTGCGTTAATAAAAATATTAATAGAGAAAGCTGAAAAATCTCATATCGAATTAATAATGTCTACTAATGACCGCTTTGTAATGAATAATGTGCCGCTGGCATATTGGTGTGTAATTAAGAGAGAGGGAGGAAAGTGCAAGATATTTAATTATAGGAATTCAAAGAAAATATTCGACGACTTTGCGTTTACTGGCCTAGCAAATTTTGATTTCCTTTCTTCTGACTTTTATTTGAAGGGATTTAGCAAAAAATGAAACGGCTAGCAATCTTCGTGGAAGGTCAAACAGAATTATTGTTTGTTATAGTAACGGCATTAAATTAAAATACATCTTAAGCATTTAATTAGCTGTAATATAAAGGAAATATCATATTTTAACTTAAGTTATTTATTGCCGTTACTATAGTAAATTATTAGCTGAAATTGCAGGTGAAAAAAATATTGAAATAGAACAACAACATGCAAAAAAGAGTAAAAAAGGAAATAGAGTTTTCACGACAATTTCAGAAATTCGTGCTTTTTCTAATACATCAAATAAAAGGTATTACGTACTGATACGCGATTGTGGAAGCAAAAATAATGTGAAATCGGATATTTTGGATTCCTACGATAGTTTGAGCAAGCATGCTTATGAAAAGATATTAGGACTCAGAGATGTTTATCCAATGACATATAGTGATATCGCAAAGCTAGAAACTGGCCTGAAATATCATGTGCCCACACGTCCTGTACCCGTGAGCATTATGTTAGCAGTAATGGAAATTGAAGCATGGTTTCTTGCAGAAACAACTCATATTTCTAGAATACATTCATCGTTGACTCTTGATTTTATAAAGAATAAATTACATTTGGATTTGGCAACGACAGACCTAGAGCGCAGGTCACATCCTGCTAATGATTTAGACAATATTTATCATTTAGGTGGCCTTGCCTATAATAAGAAAAAAAGCTGTATTCTGCGAACTATTAGAGCACTTGATTTTAGCAGGCTTTATCTCGATCTAAAAGAAAGAATGACCTATCTAGGAAAATTTGTTGCCGAACTTGATGCATTTTTTTAGATTACATGAAAAGAACAAGGGGTCGCCCCCTGACGCTGGATGGTTTTACAGAATCGTATAACTTATGTCTGGTCTGTCCCGCAAGTGAAGCGCGTCTGGAATCCTTCTTAAAGAAAGATTCCTGACAACCCTGAATGACAGAAACACGGTAACTGTTCGAGTTTTTTTAGACAAGCTCTGTGTCCCTATTTAATTCCCTCTATAAGAAAAGAGGGAGGCTCTGCCCTTTAAATTGTCCACAAAAAAATCTGTTCGAATGTTTGATTGTTCTAATGTTCAAAGGTGCCTGACCCCCACCTTCAATAAAGAAGCAGGCCCTCCGGTATTCTCCGGATACAGTATAATAAGTATCAGCAGAAGAAATACTTATGCATATTGCCGCCATCTACAATCTGCCGGAACACAAAGATGACCTTGCAGAGGCCCTCGCCGCTGCTTTAGGGACCACCGTGTATGAAGCGCTCTCCCGGCTGCGCGTTCCTGTTAAAGGCCCCCTTGTTGCAGCCTCGTGCCGGGACCATGAAGCTGCAGAAAAGATTGCGGAGAGACTGGCGTCAGGGGGCTTCGATGCCATTGTGCTTGACCAGGATGAAATTGAAACAGAGTCTGCGCAGTTCATCGTTAGAAAATTCAGGCTGGATGATGAGGCGCTTGACGTTGAATCGGGGAAGGGACAGAATCTGATCATTGACTACAGAAGCATTGACCTCTTACTGCGCGGTACGGGTATTGCAAGGAAAACGGAGATCGAGACGTCGAAGGAGCGGAAGTTCAGTCTGGGCAGGGCCGTGCTTTCAGGCGGTCTCGTTATGAGCCGCACCAAAAAGATAACACGTGAGATTAAGACTGAAGAACGTGAAGGGTTCTTCAATCTCTATTCCGGAAGCCTGCCCACTCTTGTATTTCGTGAGAGCGTCCTGGTATACGATTCTCCCGGGTTTGCGCTGAAGCCGTCCCGTGTTGCGAATTTTGCATATCTCATATCTGAGCTGCGGATGCGGCAACCCGACGCTGCATTCGACGAGCGCCTGTTGCGACGGGCTGAGCAGGCCGCGCTGCTGGGGCCGTTACTGTCTCCCGAGGAGTTTTTAAATGTCGCGACATCGCTCCTCGCAAAAATACTCCGGCAGTAGGCAGGCAGTTATTATTTTACCGGCCCATTCGAGTAGGGGCGTTGCATGCAACGCCCCTACTCATTCAGCCAAATCTTTAAGGCCTTCCTTGCTTCCTTATCCACAAATGAGAAAATCCGGTGAGCAGTGTCATGAGCGCGGGATCCGGAATGTCCGTCCACCTTTACAACGTGAAAGCCTGATTCGTCGTGCAATTCGTAAAATGTGCGATAAAGAGAAGCGTTGCCTAACTGCCGGTTTGTCTTTTTCGAAAGGAATCCTCCTGCCAGCAAGCGGGGTTTTCTCTTAAGAAGGCCTGAAACGCACTGGGAATCGGAATATATTGTCAGGCTTCCATGTGGTCCCTGCCGGTTCTCTGTGAGCGCCCATAAAACGGTCTGAAGTTCGAGCCTTGTCGATGAAGTGCCTTCGAATCTCCGCACCTTTATTCGCCCGGTTATTTCGGATCTTCCAATAACTCCGGAAGAGGCCTCCAGAAATGAAGCAGGGACCATGACATATGCGCCCACACCAAGCTTGAGGCCGGGACTTACACTCACATCGGTGAAAATGGCAAAATCCTTTATGAGTGCTTTCACGATATTAAACTCCCGATCAATAATACGGTATGCATTCTCTATCTTACACCGAGCGGGTATCAACTTTACAGCAGAGTTACAGAATGCAGTCGTCACATAGGAGTACCACCAAAGGGGTTCAGCCACCACTTTCGCACCATTTTTCATCTGTCAGCAATAATGTAGTGGCAAGGTCCTCGCCCTGAAAACGGATATTCAACCCGCTTCATGGTATAATCTCCAATGCGTTTTATTGCCGACCTTCATATCCACTCAAAATATTCAAGGGCCACAAGTAAAGAGATGTCCCCTGAGAGCATATGGAAATGGGCGCAGCTCAAAGGTATTACAGTAATCGGGACAGGTGACTTCACACATCCCCAGTGGTTGAAGGAATTGCGGGAAAAGCTGGAGCCGGCAGGCAACGGATTATTCACTCTTAAGCAGGAACTCCGTACCAATGATGTCCCCGACTCGTGCAAGTCGGACGTCTCTTTCATGCTCTCAGCCGAGATAAGCTGCATCTATAAAAAAAACGATAAGACGCGAAAGGTCCATTCCCTGCTTTTTGTCCCTGACTTTGGGGATGCTGCAAAGATAAGTATCGCACTATCAAAAATCGGGAACATCAATTCCGACGGAAGACCTATTCTTGGACTGGATGCAAAGGAGCTTTTGAAAATTGTACTTGATACGGCGCCTGATGTAATGTACGTCCCGGCCCATGCATGGACCCCTCACTTTTCCGTATTCGGCGCTGTATCGGGTTTTGATTCCCTTGAGGAATGTTTTGATGAACTGACTCCTCATATTCATGCAATTGAGACAGGGCTCTCATCGGACCCGGCAATGAACCGGCGTCTTTCGGCCCTCGATAATATTACTCTTATTTCCAATTCGGACGCCCACTCTCCGGCAAAGGTCGGACGTGAGGCAAATATATTTGATACGGACATCTCATACAAGTCAATGATGGCTGCCTTAAAGACCCGGAAGGGTTTTAAAGGCACGATAGAATTTTTCCCTGAAGAAGGCAAATACCATTACGACGGGCACAGGACATGCGGAGTCAGCCTGACCCCGAAAGAGACGATAAGTCATAATTATCTCTGTCCCGTATGCGGGAGAAAGGTAACTGTAGGTGTTATGCACAGGGTTGATAAACTTGCGGACAGAGAAGATAATTTCAGACTGGAAGGCTCTCCTGATTTCCATTCCATTATCCCGCTGCCAGAAATTATTTCTGAAATCCTTAGAGTCGGAGTGAACAGCAAGACTGTAAACAATGCATATCTCGGAGTACTCGGCAAACTGGGCAATGAATTCAACATATTAATGAATGTATCACTGGATGATATTAAAAAGGCCAGTTCACCTCTTTTACGGGAAGCCATAGCCAGGATGAGGACAGGCGATGTTCACATTGCACCCGGATACGATGGAGAATTCGGGAAGGTACGGATATTTGAAGAAGCCGAGAGAAAAGAGGACAAAGGGCGGACCATTATATCTGCACCGGAATTTTGAAGACCGCCTTCTTCACTGTCCCTGACGATCCTCCATACTTCACCTTGGGCATATGCGCATCCTCCGGATAAAATATCATAAAGCTCCCTGCTCCCAATGTGAGCAAATCCGTGTCACCCTTTAATTTCTGGAAATCCTTTTCTTCGTCATAAGGAAACTCATCGCATGCAGACCTATGGCAAACTCCTATATTTTCAATGCCCTCAATTACAAACTGGACGTCTATATACTTCCGGTGACATTCAATAAAGCATTCTGAAACATCCTTTGTTTCGTAGGTCTCAATTATTACATAGGCCCCCTGGTCATTAATTTCATATTTCCCGTCTGATCGTTCTGAAACTGGCCCTGACTCTATAAACCGCAATACATCAGTGAAATGCTTATGCATGCAATGATATTGTTCAAAATTTTTTATTTTATCGTATATCATGATCCATGAATAATTTCCAGCAGGAAATGATTAATAATCATAAACTTGCATGACATAAAAAAGATAACGAATTATAGATGAAACTGGATTACCAGTATTGGGTATAAATAAATAATTCAGCTATAATTCATTATAATCCAAATGGAAAAAAGGACATCAGACATCCAGCTCGTCATCACCGTTGCTCTCAAAAAAGAAATCCCGAAGGACTGGTTCGAATCGCGGGGTGTTGCCGTCCGTACTCTTGCCGCGCTTAAATTAGGGACATTAAAACATCAGACAGGTTTCAAGACAGGCATGTTAGTAGTCATCACCGGAGCTGGATCCAAGGCAAGTGAAGAAGCCGCCTGCTGGATACGCGGCAATCTTACGCCGCTGTTCGTTCTTAACATCGGCACATGCGGTCTCATCCATAAAAAGCATTCCCTCGGCAGATGGATAAAACCGGATTTCGCTGCTGATGAAGACGGGAGGCAATTGGCGCTCGATACAAGACTGCCCCTGCCCTGCCCTGATGATCTTATCAATATTCAATCATTGATAAGCGTCAGGAAAGCATGCACCGGCAATCTGCCTGATTCATTGAAAAAGCATGATGCAATCGATATGGAATGTTATTCACAGGCCAAGGTTTTCAGGGATACGGATATAAGCTTTCACTGTCTGAAATTCGGCGCCGACTATTCCGACTCCAATACCAATTCCGACTTTAATAGAAATCTTGATCTATTCCGGCAGGAATTAAAAAAACTCTTCAGCTTCCTGGAGCCGGATACACATCAGGCAAAGATAACAGCAGTAGTTCCCGTATACAATCGTGCGCATACCATTAAACATGCCATAGATTCAATACTGTCTCAGTCTTGCAAGCCTGAAAAGATTATTGTTGTCGACGATTGTTCTAATGATAAGACAAAGGAAGTGCTGGCAGGCTATCAAGACAAAATATCCTGCATTCATCTACCTCAAAACTCAGGCCCGTCAAAGGCAAGAAATGAAGGCATCAAACACGCACGCACTGAGTGGATAGCATTTCTGGATTCAGATGACTGCTGGGAGAAAGATAAATTGATGAACCAGGTTGAATATCTCGGAAGGTATCCCTTTTACGAAATATTGCAGTCAGAAGAAATCTGGATAAGGAACGGGAAAAGAGTAAATCCCTGCAAGCATCATAAAAAACCTTGCGGGTGGATTTGGGAGCAGTCGCTTGAGCGCTGTCTCATTTCACCATCCGGTGTATTGGTAAAAAAATCACTGCTCGAAAGATATGGCAGCTTTGATGAAAGCCTTCCTGTGTGCGAAGACTATGACCTGTGGTTAAAGATATCCAGGCACCATCCTGTCGGCCTTGAACCCGGTCTGACTGTAATCAAATACGGCGGTCATGAAGATCAGCTTTCACACAAATATCCTGCTATGGACAGGTTCAGGGTAACCTCTTTAGTAAACTTGCTGAGAAAAGAGTCCGTGCCTTACTTCCGGCAAAAACTAATTGATATATTTACAATAAAGCTTACTATTCTGATAACCGGCTATGATAAAAGGGGTAACTCAAAAGATGCCATTGAATGCAGGAAATTACTGGACGCACTAAAGTAGTATCAGTAATCAGGCATAATCATATAAAATAGGGTATGTCCATTCAAAATATAAACATTAAAGACGTCCTTGTCGATGACAGCCGGTTTTCGCTGAGTGATTTTCTTTTCGAATTCGCTCCGGAGCAGACCTGTCATATCAACTCGTTTGATGCCTTCGGGATTTTAGATCCGATCATTGTATATAAAGACGACAATGGACAACTCCACCTCGTTGACGGGATGAAGCGGATCCAGTTTGCTATTCTGAATAAGGAAAGAATGATCCGCGCGACCGTTCTGCCCGAGACCACGCCTGTTACGGACTTAATTACCCTGATCCTTTGCAATAAAAGATATGAAATTGAATTCAGCACGATAAATAAAATCCAGTTTATATACTTTGCCGGCTCCTTAAATGCCCCTGAGGGCTGGATACTGAATTCACTTTGCATGCCGTTTGAATTAAAAACAAACAGGGATTTTTTCCGCGAATGCGAGCGCATCTATAATCTGCCGAAAGAGCTTAAACTCTTTTGTCATGACAAAAAGTTTTCGCTGAAACAAATGCTCAACATAACATATCATCCCAAGGACCTTCTCGTTCAATTGATTAAATGGAAGTCTGTCCTGCAGCTTACGGCTTCAACGCTGGACGAGATAGCATCCAATCTGAAAGACTATTTAAAAAGAGAAAATAAAAAAATTGGGGACTTTCTCTCTGAGCCCGATATTCAGGAACTTTTTGACTCGTCATTCAGTCCCCGTGATAAAACCGAAAAACTGCGGCAACTGATCCATTTGAAGCAATTCCCGATCCTTTCCGACAAAAACACGAAGATTCAGAAGGCCGTTGACTCCCTGAAGCTCCCGAAGGGAATAAACGTCAACTGGGACAGGACGCTCGAAAATAAAAATATAAATTTATCAGTAAATGTAAGCGACCCGTCAAAATGGCGGGAGTTACTGAATGCGTTAAGCTCTGATGAAGTTAAAAAAGCAATTGAATCAATCCTCGACGAACTCTAAAAAATTAAATTTCAAAGACGGCAAAAGTGATCTTCGGTCAATCCCTAAAAAAGGCGAGGCCATGTGGACCTGTGCGACTTTCAATACAAAATACCTTTGCTGCCGTATACATGTCCTGAAGTCTGTTCATAACTGCCCCTTTGAATGCTCCTACTGCTTCCTCCAAAACTATTTGACTGACGGATCGACAAAAATCGTTAACGATATAGATGCCCTGATGCAAGAGGTAAAAGAAAAGATTTCAAAAGAACCCTGGAGGTTGTTCCGTATCGGCACATGGGAGCTCGGAGACAGCCTGGCGCTGGAAAAAGAGACCGGACAGGCCGCAAGACTTATTCAGGAATTTGCAGGATTGCCGAATGCCGTCCTTGAATTGAAATCAAAGTCCGATTGTGTTGATTCCATTTTACCCCTTGAACATAACGGTAAAACCGTTGTTTCATGGTCACTGAATACAGACTACGTTGTTAAGGCCGAAGAACATCGAACGGCTCCGCTTAAAAACCGTCTCGAAGCTATGAAAAGGGCCTTGAAGGCCGGTTACCTTATCGGCCTGCATTTCGATCCCATGATTTTTTATAAAGGTTGGGAAGAAGGTTATGATGTCCTGGTGCGGCAGGTTTTTGAAGCAGTATCACCTGACAGGATTGCCTGGATATCTATCGGCAGCCTTCGCTTTAACCCTGAAATGAGAAAGAAGATAGAAAATAATTATCCCGGCAGCAGGCTGACCTGTGCAGAGATGGTTTCAGGAGATGATGCAAAGGTGCGGTATGTAAAACCGCTGCGGGTCAGTATGTATAAACGCCTGTACGATGAATTGAAAAAATATATACCCGATGAAAATCTCATTTATTTATGCATGGAACGATGGGACGTCTGGGACAAGGTCTTCGGATATCACCCGGATACCCCCGGGCACCTTGATTATTTGTTTGCGAAGTCGCTGTATGAGAGATATGGGCTGGGAACAGAATCTCCGAAGAGAGAGCAGTATGAAAAAAGATAAAATACTTCTACCGTTAGACGCTGAAAGTGCACGCACCCCCTGGCTCTGGATCGGCACATGGAGCATGGGCGGAGAGGGGTTCGGGAGTCATGATGAAAGGGAATCACTCAGGGTCCTCAGGACTGCCGCTGAAAACAATATCCGGCATTTCGATACCGCGGGGTTTTATTCCCACGGCAAGTCGGAAGGACTGTTGCGGAAGATTATAAAAACAGACAGGCAGGAATTTTTTATTTCATCAAAAGGTGGACTTGTCTGGAACGGCAGGGCGGTAGAACATTCGGCCTCTCCCGAAGAATTAAAAAAACAGCTCTTTGAAAGTCTTGACAGGCTGAAAACGGATTACCTTGACCTCTACCAGCTACACTGGCCTGACCCCGAAGTTCCGGTGCGTGAAAGTATCGGCGCATTGAAGGAATTTCAGAAACAGGGGCTTATCCGCTTTTGGGGTGTGGGGAATTTAACAGAACTAGAGGTCAAAGATAACCTTATAGATGAAAGAAACATCCCGCACCAGGTACATTTTAACCCGGTCCACCGGGACCATAATGTAATACCGGCAGGGAAAGAACTCTGTATTAATTGCATTACCTCTCCCCTGGAGCAGGGCCTGTTAGGCGAGGGTAAGAGTTCTTCCGGAATATCAGGGATCGGGAAAAAGGATTCAAGGAACAGGAACCCTTACTTTTCCAACCCTGAGGTTTTGAAATGGAACGGCAAGCTCAATGAACTGTTGAAACGGCATTCGCTTTCGAAAGTGTCTCTTATACTAATGTGGATATGCAGCCGGCCTCATGTACATGCAATCATAATAGGACCGAGAAAAATAGAACAATTTAATGAGCTTCTTGAGTTTAGGGCAGAAGTTGAAAAAAATGACCTTATTACCCCATTGGAGAAAGTTCATACCGTTAAAAATAATTTTCTGACGGGATTAAATGTCAGCATCCTGTCGGCTCAAAAGGTTAGAAAGATAATTCCGGAGGAAATTTGGCAGCACCTTAGTAAGGTCCCTGACAAATAAACTGCATAGCAGGTTTATCAAAATTAAACATTTACTTTTTTCCTGCCGGTTTTTATACTAATTGCGCCATATTGACGCAACGCCATAATTAAGCAGGGCAAATGAAACCAAAATGGCGCACTTAATAAGAATGAAGTATTATCTGAGGTAAATTTACCATGGTTAAAAAAAGCCTGGAGCTGAATGTTACCATACTTGTCGTAAGCCAAAAAGGCGATAAGAGATGGGAAAGGCTGATTGCATATTTTAAAAGCAAGGGGGCCGTCATTCAATGCGCTTCAACCGCCAGGGAGACCTACGACGTCTTAAAAAAACATCATGTGAATATCATGATCGTGGATTATGACCTCTCCGACGTCAAGGGGCTGAAATTGCTGAAGAGGACCAAAAGCCTCAGGCCTCACGTGGAGCTGATATTCCTTTCGGAAAAAGTCACACTCTCAAAGGCGATAGAGGCCATGAGGGAAGGCGCCTATGATTTTTATGAGTTCCCCATTAATTCGAGACTGATATTGGCAATGATAGAGAAGGCCATTGAAAAGCAGACCCTCTATGTTGAAAAAACGGAGCTGGAGCGGAGGGTCAAGGAGAAATTCGACTTCGGAAAAATCATCGGCAGGAGCAAGGCAATGCAGCACGTCATGGAAATAGTAGGGTCTGTAGCTCCAAAGAACGTAAATATCCTTCTTACGGGGGAGACCGGCTCAGGCAAAGAAATGATTGCCAACGCGATACATTATAACAGTCAGCGGGCGGTCAAGCCCTTTATCAAGGTAAACTGCGCGGCCTTTAGTGAGGGGGTGCTGGAATCCGAGTTGTTCGGCCATGAAAAAGGGGCATTCACCGGGGCCATTACAAAACGGATCGGAAGGTTTGAACTTGCCGACGGCGGGACGATATTCCTTGATGAAATCGGGGACATTTCATTAAGCACCCAGATTAAACTTCTCAGGGTGATACAGGAAAAAGAGTTTGAAAGGGTAGGCGGAACGGAAGTCATTAAAGCTGATGC
>CAYMUX010000098.1:0-12672 GCA_964393845.1 uncultured Nitrospiraceae bacterium | reverse complement strand
AAAGGGGGTCATTTCTATTTGCGGAAAAGGGGTCATTTGTGTTGACAATCTACAGTCAAAGTCTGATAGGTCATCATTGATCGTTGGAATATAAATAGTCGTCATTACAATTTGCCTCGAAAGGCTTTAGCCAGCAAAGCAGGTGTAAAGGCGGCTAAAGCAGATGATATTTCGTTCTGTAATTGCCTTGCTGCATTAGCTTTCTCCCAAAAACGACTAAACCAGACCTGCTTTTCATAAGGCGGCACCGGCACTTTGATTCTATCCAGAAACTTAAGACCAAGTGTACGGTTTCTTCCTGCCCCTCCCGGAGATGCATCGCCTAAATCATGTAGTCCTTTTTCAGTATGGGATTGATTATATCAACAGCGCGGCGCAGAGCTGCTCCATTTGGAATAACAACAGAGGCATTTTCAAATATAGCTTTTGCGCCTTGAGAGAGTAATGGGTGTTCGGCAAACTGTGGAAGGGTGTCACGCAAAGTGCGGAGCATCCGCTCGTTGTCGGGATCGGAAGTCAGCTTACTCCATCGGAGCGGTTCAAAATCTATCTCACGATTTCCTATCTTGTACTTGCGGAACAGGCTTTTGTAATTGCCATTGCCTGCTTCTTTTTGTTCGACATCTATCTCTTCTAACATTTTCAGAAAGAGCAGGTAAGATATTTGCGTAACATAGGTTATGGGATTTGAGACGTTTGCCTCCCACATCACCTTGCATAGACGCTTTAGTGTATTTTGCAGTTCTCCTGAGTCCATTTTTATCCCTTCATGCAGCGAGCAGTATATTTAATTCTTCTACAAGTCTGGCAAGATTATCCTTACCGAATAATTGTTCCATGCGAACACGCCCACCCCAGAGAGAAAAAGGAGGTTGGCTGAACATCCGCATTTCTATTTTGTCTCCTTCCAATATGCGACGTTCTAAAAGTCGCAACATTTGGGATTGTTCAGGCTTTATGCTGTTGGAATGTTCTGCAACCCATGTATTAAAAACATTTACGATTCTCTCTTCCCGCGTCGGGAACTTATATTGTCCGAGTGCAGCACGGACAAAATCTGTCAGAGAGCCGGTCGGCTGCTCAAATGCTTTACGAAGCGCTCTTTCATCAAAGTAATATTCAGGAGAGTTAAGCCTTCTTGCCAGCTCTTCCCATTCCTGCTCGGTCAATTCCTGGCCTGAGAATATTTTTTGTACGGCAGGATCAGTTTTATAAAGTTCTATGATCTTGTCTTTCCATTTATCCTGATATGTCTTTCGATCCATTGCCAATCCTTCAGGTCCAACAATAATCGTCTCCCTGCGGCGGAATTCATCTTCCAGCGATCCCTCTGCTATAACAAAGAACTCGTGGATTTTCGGTTTAGGATACGGCGGCGGTGTTGTATCAACGTCTGCTTCCGTCTCACCGGGATGTTCAAGTCCGTAACGGGCGCTGACCTCTTTCGGACGATGATATTCCATTCCGGGATCATCGAAGTTTTCCGTATTATCAACAAAGTCATAAATTAAGAATTCCGTTTTCCCAATCCTCGGACAAAGACGGCTCCCGCGTCCGCGCATTTGCGCATACTTAATTGCCGAGTTAGTAGGGCGCAGCATGATAAGGTTTTCAACTTCTTTATGATCATAGCCTGTATCCAGCATATCTACAGAGACCGCGATGATCGGCAAAGGATCATATTTGAACTGATCAATAATCGGCTTTGGATTTCCATTATTGGAGTAACAGGTTATCTTCTTTGCAAACTCCTGTCTTACCTGATTGGGAGGGCGGTTTAATTGAGCGGCGATGCGGAGACAGGCTTCATCAGGCAATAATTTATTAAAAAGCCTTTCAAGTATAACAGCCTGTTTTTCAGAAACGGCAAAGACTATGGTCTTTCTCGGTGTCTCTAATGATCGTTCTTCCTCGATTCGATAATATTCGTCAATAATAAGCTTCAGCCTGTCTTCCGATTCCGCAGTGCGTCCCCAATCTCCATAAGAAATTTCATCCTCCTCCCATGTTGCCCCTTCAAAGGTGAGTTTGCTTTCGGCTAAATAGATTTTGTAATTAGCAAGGAATTTATCTCTGATGCCTTCCTGTAAGGTGTAAGAATAGGAAGGCATGCCTTCCTTCTTTGCGCTGTCCCAGCAATCGAAAAAGAGATACGTGCTTTTTACAAGCTGACGTTCATGGTCGCTGATCCATCTTAGTTCACCGGGATTTGGTGTTGCAGTAAGGCCGATATGTACAGCATCAAAATGGGCCAAGGTTGCTCTGTGAGTATTATATATAGAACGATGACATTCATCTGTTATGACCAGATCAAAATAACCATGCCCGAATCCGTTTGCTCCTAACTGCCCGGCAATGGTGTCAAGCGTGCCTACAACGATTTGCCCTTCCAGACTCTTCTTGCCACCATATAACAATGTTGAAGGCCAGTCACGCAGGTAATCATCAAAGGTTTCTTTTGCCTGTTTCGCCAGTTCAATCCGATCAGCAAGAAAAAGAACCCTTGAAATGATTGCCGCCTGAAACCAGCGTTTCATAAGCATTGCAATAGTAAGTGTCTTGCCGGTGCCGGTAGCCATTTCAAAAAGCATCCGGCGACGTCCGGCAATAAGCGCATAGTCAGCTTTTTCCAGACATTGCAACTGGTAAGGGCGGGCTTCTATTTCTTCACCCTTAAAACGAAACTTCACTGGATACGGAATAGCGTTTAAACATTCTTGCAATGATCCACGCCGATGAATCTTGAGATTGGCTCGTCTTTCTAAATCTGCTTGTGTAGGAATACCAAGAATTGGTCGTGCATCACCTCCGTCAATGTAATCCCAGAAGTAATGTTCTTTTCCATTACTGAGAATGATAAAAGGAGCATTGAGAGATTGCGCGTATTCTTTTGCTTGTGCCTTTGCACTATAAGGATCAATTGTGAAACGTTTAGCTTCTATGATTGCTAAAGGTTGAGTTCTTGTATTTTTAAGTAAATAATCCGCACGACCATCAGCGGAAGGCTCCTCAGTGGAGACTTGTGCCTTGTTGAAAATATCCCAGCCTGCATCTTTAAGAAGCTGGTCAATTACCATTCTTGCATCTGCTTCGGTCGTCATAGTTCAATTAGCAGTAAGTCAATAATTCTAGTTATAACTTAAGGTTGGAGGGTTGTTAGTAATTCTAACAGAAACCAGATGCTTTTTTGTGGGAATAATTTTTGCTATAAATGTTCCAATTTCCCCGAGTCAGACGCCTCCTCCGATTTTAAAAAATAAAGACCTTGCAAGACGTCAGTTATTTGATATACTGGTGTTAAACGGGTAAATATAATGAAGGAGGACGCTTTATGAGAATCGAACTGGAAGGCAGTCTGCTTAAAATGATCCCAGAGAATAACAGGGAAAAAGATGAACTCAATCAACTTTGGACCATTATTATCGGGTGCGTAAACGAAGGCAAAAAACTTGTGCCTGTAGGTGAATATTTACCAAGGGTGAAGGAAGTGGCGGTATTTAATATAGAGTAGGGGTAATTCATGAATTACCCCTACAGCAAAGGCAAAGACATTTCTTACTGAATCATGTAATAATCCTTATCCTACTTTCTCAAACTGGTCCTTTGCAGCTCCACAGACAGGGCAAACCCAGTCATCAGGGATATTTTTAAATGGTGTATTCGGCTCAATCCCGCCGTCAGGATCTCCCTCTTCAGGATTATAAACATAACCGCAGACAGTGCATTTCCACTTTTCCATTTACAAACCTCCTTAATTTTATACTTTATGCATTCGTAAGAGTCCTAATTTGTCATTCCCGAGGTCTTTATCGGGAATCCAGTATTATTATGAACTCAACACCTCTGGATACCCGCCTTCGCGGGTATGACGGCAAAAGTTGTTTTCTAGACAGCCCCTTCTTTCTTAAGAACAACTCTAACAGTTTTCAATAAAATAACAATATCCAGCCAAAGATTCCAGTTCCTCACATACCATGAATCAAGTGTAATTCTGTAGTCATAGCTTGTATTGCTTCTGCCGCTTACCTGCCATAATCCGGTAACTCCGGGAGGGACACCGAAGCAAAGCTTTGCCTGGTCTTTATAATATTCATTTATTTCCTCTTCTGTAACAGGTCTTGGGCCCACAAGGCTCATATCGCCTTTAAGAACATTAAATATCTGCGGCAGCTCATCCAGTGACGTCTGCCTCAGGAATCTCCCGATTTTTGTTATACGCGGATCGTTGGAAAGCTTCCAGTTACGGCTCCACTCATTTCTTGCTTCTTCGCTGTTTTCCATTAAATTATTAAGTCTGTCTTCAGCGTCGTCATACATGGTTCTGAACTTGTAACATTTAAAGGTTTTATCATTTCTTCCAGTTCGTTTCTGAGAAAATATTGCAGGCCCCCTGGAGGTAATTTTTATAAGTACGGCAATTACGATCATCGGTACTATTAATATTATAAGCAGAATGCAGCTTGTGATCAGATCGAAAAGTTTTTTTATAAATCTATTGACAGGTTGAGCAAGATTGTTCTTGATTTCAATGCCAATCGCCTGTTCCTCGAAGAAGTGCTGCAGGTCTGTTCCCATTACTGTGATCCCGAAAAGATCGGGAATAAGCAGGATGTTCCGGGCCTTATGCTGGAGCTTATTGACAAGCGAGACAAACTTTTTCTTTTCAATACCCGGCATTGCTATTACAATATTCTCTATGCCGCACCTGCCGATATACTTTTGTGCTTTATCTACGCCGGCATGTATTTTTATTCCCCCGATATTTCTTCCTATTTTCCCCGGATCATCATCGAGAAAACCAACGACATTCAGACCAAGATTCTTGTCCCTCTTTAACGCATTAAATATAAGCTGCCCGGTCTTTCCTGCTCCAAGGATAAGGACTTTACTTTCAAGCAGCCCTGCATACATTAAAAGTTTCTTGCCATTTGTCCTGACTATGGGGAGAATCGGGATGGAAATAATACCCATCACTACTAATACGGTTCTTGATACCTGTTCGCCAATCTTGCCGAGATAAAGGATTGCAAACATGGCAAGCGTAGAAAAAAACACAACCTTCCATAACATCTTTACTTCGTCCCAGAAAGAAAACCTTTTGGTATAGAGCCCCTCATATAAGAAAAAAAAGAGCCAGACAGGATAGATCCACCAAAAAAAAGTAAAGTCTATCTGCGGGAATTCAGGGAACTGCGAAAAATACGGCAGTATATTTTTTCTTGCAAATAATGCACCTTGAAGCATAAAAAATATCGTAAGCAAGTCAATTACTAATAGTAGAGTCATGCCTAAATTTCTTTTTATCATGTTATGAAATTCTTATTATAGATCAGATTCAACCAGGGATTTCTATATTAACCTTTTGACAGGCCCAAATTTAGACTATTGTAGAGATTATATGGCAAACAGGTCAATAAAGCCAGACTCATAAAAGCTGATTAAAACATCCCTCATGAACAGTCCCCCGAAAACGGAGATAGACATTTTGACCTGTTGTAATGTCTGTCATTCCGAACACCCAAAGGGTGAGAGGAATCTATATTGTAAACCGGCAAGATTTCTCACTTCGTTCGAAATGACAAGCTCCTATCTCTGTTCTTGGGGGTCCGCATAATGTGGAAATTACGGCATTGCCATGATAAACTGATGCAATGATTTATCTGAATAATAAACTTGTTCCCAGAGGCAAGGCATTGATCTCTGTCTTTGATCATGGATTTCTCTATGGCGACGGCATCTATGAAACTCTGAGAGTGTATAACGGCGTAGTTTTTAGGATTGACGAACATATCGACAGACTCTTTCGCTCCGCATTTCTGATAGGCCTCATCATTCCAATGGCGCCGGATATAATAAAAAAAGCTGTTTACAAAACCTTGGAAGCAAACAGCCTTAAAGAGGCGGTAATCAGGATCACGTTATCAAGAGGTGCCGGTCCGATAGGATTAGATCCCGATTTGTGTCCCAAACCGACTTTTGTAATATTCGCCAATAAATTTAAAGAATATCCGGAGCAGTTTTATAAAAAAGGAGTAAAGATTGCCATTGTCGATACAAGGCGGAATTACAGTAAAGCGATTGATCCTCAAATCAAATCTCTGAATTTTTTAAATAATATTCTTGCAAAAATTGAGGCCAAGAAAAGAAACGCTTATGAGGCAATAATGCTGAATTACAGAGGGTACATTGCTGAAGGAACGATTACGAATATCTTCTTTGTAAGAAACGATGTCCTTTTAACCCCGTCATTGAAGGTCGGAATTTTAGACGGCATTACCCGCAGGATAATTTTAGAAGCCGCAAAAAAATTAAAAATAGAAACCCGCGAAGGCAGATTCAAACCTGAAGACATATACAATGCACAGGAAGTTTTTATCTCAAATACTACAATGGAAGTTATGCCGGTGGCTGAGATAATTGATGCTAAAAAATTTTCCGGGCCGGGTAAGATTACCAGGATGCTCCGTCAGGAATATAAGAAAAAAGTTGCGGACTATATAAAAGGAGAGAGATAAATGCTTGATATCGCCAGATTAATTGACCACACTATTCTCAGGCCGGATGCAGTTGAACAGGACATTGTCAAACTCTGTAATGAGGCAATAAAATTCGACTTTCATTCGGTCTGTATTCATCCGTCTTTTACAAGAACTGCCAAAGAAACTCTCTTCAAAACCCACAACAAAATTGCTGTTGTAATTGGATTTCCTCTGGGCATGACGCTGCCTCAGGTAAAAATATATGAAGCCATGGAGGCCGTTCTGAACGGAGCGGATGAACTTGATCTGGTAATAAATATAAGTCATGCAAAATCGAATAACTGGAAAGCGGTAGAAAAGGAAATTTCAGATATTATCACGGCTACCCCGGAATCAGTCCACAAGATAATAATTGAGACCTGCTATCTTACAGATGAGGAAAAGAAAGCGGCCTGCAAAGCAGTCATGAACGCGGGAGCTGAATATATTAAAACATCCACGGGCTTTGGCCCTGCCGGTGCGGTCATCAAAGATGTGAAATTGATTAAATCCATAACAAAAGGGAAGATAGGCATTAAGGCGGCAGGCGGGATAAAAACCCTTTCAGAAGCAAAGGCGTTTATTGAAGCAGGCGCTACAAGAATAGGGACAAGCTCCGGTGTGGAGATTATGAAAGAGGCTCAACAATAGTTCATTAATGCAATAGTGCAAAAGTTAGGAATTCTACTATAGTAACGGCATTAAATTAAAATACATCTTAAGCATTTAATTAGCTGTAATATAAAGGAAATATCATATTTTAACTTAAGTTATTTATTGCCGTTACTATAACTTGGGAGATTAGTATTTGAAGATTAAACTTGCCAAAACCGCAGGCTTCTGTATGGGGGTGCGGCGGGCGATGAACATTGTCCTTGATGCGGCCAACAAAAAGAAAGGGAAACTTTATACTTATGGTCCTCTTGTTCACAATCCACAGGCCGTTGAAATGCTCAGACAAAAGGGCGTTGAGATTCTCGGTGACGATTCAGTCTCCAATGCAACTGTAATACTGAGGGCCCACGGAGTATCTCCTGAAGAGCGCAAAAAATTAAAAGATACGGGTAATGTCATATGTGATGCGACCTGTCCTCACGTTGCAAAGGCACATGTTATTTTAAAAAGGGAAATAGAAGCAGGATATAAAGCAATTATTGTTGGGGACAAAGGGCACGCTGAAGTTAACGGTTTACTCGGATATGCCGGCGGTAACGGGCTTGTTATTGAAAATATTACCGATGTTGAGGACCTGCCCGAACTGGACAGGGCATGCGTTATTGCACAAACAACTCAGGACAGAAAAATTTTCAGGAAAATAGTTGAGGAAATCAGGAATAAGGTGCGTGACGTGAAAATTTTCGACACTATTTGTGATTCAACCATCATGAGACAAAAAGAGGCCCTGGAGCTCGCGGAAGAAGTTGATGTAATGGTTATTGTAGGGGGCAAAAACAGCGCAAATACGAGAAGACTGTATGATATATCCCATTCTACAGGCGTCCCTTCTTTTCATATTGAAACAGAAGATGAGCTCGATCATCTCGGGCTGGAGAAATATGAAAATATCGGGATAATGGCCGGCGCATCGACTCCGAACTGGGTAATCAATAAAGTAATAGACAGAATACAGTTTCTCTTAAAAAAGAGTAAGGGTAGATTATACCGGTCCTTTGAGAGTATTGGTGAATTTCTGGTAGAAAGCACACTGTATTTGAGCCTCGGCGCTGTCAGCATGTGTTATGCAAGCCTTGTATTCCAGGGGCTGAAGCCGTCCGCTACGATTCTATTGATAGCCTTCTTTTATGTCTTTGCAGTGCATACCTTCAACAGATACAACGAGAGGTTAAAAGATGAATTCTCCGATCCCGCGCGAACAAGATTTTTCAAAGATTATGGAAAAACCCTTATCATTGCGGCGACAATAGCGTCCCTGGCTGCCCTGTCTTTATCATATCTGCTTGGAATTATCGATTTTCTTCTGCTCCTATTTTCATACTTGCTGGGCATTATATATACGATAAGGATCGTTCCTGAAAGATTTCAGCCTTTCATTAAATACAAGAGACTTAAAGACCTCCCGGGGTCAAAGGATTTCCTGGTGTCACTGGCATGGGCATGGGTAATAGTCCTGATACCTATACAGAATCAGGGGATGTATCTTTCTTATAAGTCCATTTCAATATTAGCGTTTGTGATTATATCAGTATTTATAAGATCAGTTGTATTTGACATTTTAAGCATAGAGGGGGACAGGATTATCGGGAGGGAAACTATTCCTATACTTATAGGTCCGAAGCAGACGCAGATAATGCTTTTGATTCTTGCGCTGATTATAGGAACATTTATGTTCCTGTCTGCATCATTTGGGCTTGTTCCGACACTGGGTTATTATTTAATATTTTCACCGGCCTTCATGGTAATATGTTTTTATGTTTTTCATAAACGGAGATTTCAGGCTGGTACGTTATTCGAGGCAATCATTGACAGTAATTTTATATTCATAGGACTTGTTACATATATATGGCAGGTTGCGTAAACATATAAATACATCTCTTTCCAGGCCTTTCGTTCTTCCACTTGAACTTACTCCTTCTCTATGCTGAAAGTTGAATAAAAAAACGCTTGATTTTTTAGAGCTAAAGAATTGATATTAATATCCGAATAGATAGATATCGGATAATAGTAACGGCAAATTTCAAGATGCCATTACTCCCAAATGTAACTTTAAATTAATTAAATAACCTCTATATTAAGGAGCGAACTATGGGGAATAAAATTAAAATTAATCAGACAGAAAAAGAATCTTCAGACCACAACGCCTTGTACCAGGACATAGTGATTTCGACCAACACTCTTATATGGCGTACCAATGCTGAGGGCAAGTTTACATTTCTTAATCCGGCTTGGGAAAAAAACTACGGCTATAAAATTAAAGAGATGCTCGGCAAACCTTTTTCAGATTTCCAAGTGCCTGAGGCCGCAGAACATTACATTAATGCATTCAGAAATTGCCTGATAGGTGAATCAATAATCGGACATGAAACAACATACTTCTCAAAGAACGGAGATGAGATCAATCTGGCAATCAACATGATTCCGCTATATGATGACGCAGGCGCTATCGTCGGGACTCAGGGCACTGCCTTTGATATTACCGAGCGTAAGCGTGCTGATGAGCTGCTGCAATATATTAGTGCAAAAGATGAACTTACGGGTCTCTATAATCTTCATACATTCCTGAGCATGACCGAGCAGCAGATAAAAACGGCAGCCAGGGAAAAGAAAGAGATGCTGATTATATATACAGGGGTGGACGGCATGCAGGCAATAAATGATGATCATGGTCGTGAGGCAGGAGACAAGGTGCTGATCGATACGGCAAATATCCTGAGAAAGACCTTTCGTGAGGCGGACATTCTTGCCCGGACTGGTGGAGATGAGTTTGTTATCTCCACTCTGGTTGCGTCTGAAGACCATGAAAGCCTGATCATGGCGCGTTTAAAAGAAAATATCGATACATATAATGCCGATAAAAGCGGCTTGCTAAAATTATCGCTGAGCTTAGGCACTTCATTCTATAAACCTGAAGAGCCGGTCTCCATTGAGGAAGTGCTGTCAAGAGCAGATGAAAAAATGCATAAGCATAAGCAAAGCAAGAAGGGATTATAGTTTTTTATAATTGAATTGTAGGGACAATTCATGAATTGCCCCTACTTACCCGTTAAATTTCTTCAAAACAAGCACCGCATTAACACCTCCGAAGCCGAAGGAATTTGAGATTGCAACATTTATATCTTTGAATATCATGGATGCGGCGATATTAAGGTCGCAATCCGGGTCGGGGTTTTCAAGATTAATTGTTGGTGTTATGATCCCCCTTTTTATCGAAAGCGCTGTAATTGCCGCTTCCAGGGCACCGGCAGCGCCGAGCATATGGCCTAACATCGATTTACAGGAGCTTACATAAATATCCTTTGTTCTCTTGCCAAAGACCTGCTCAATTGCCCTTGCCTCCGCGGCGTCACCAATTGGTGTTGATGTGGCATGTGCATTTATATAATCGACTTCCTCAATCGACACATTTGCATCTTTTAACGCTTTACTTATTGCAATGGCCTCGCCCTCGCTGTCAGGCCTGGTTTGATGGAAAGCATCCGAAGAAGTCCCGTATCCTGCCAGTTCCGCATAAATGATTGCATTTCTACTTAAGGCATGACTGAGCTCTTCAAGGACAAGAACACATGCCCCTTCGGCAATAACAAACCCGTCCCTGTCCCTGTCAAAGGGCCTGCTCGCCTTTTCAGGTTCATCGTTTCTCTTTGACAGAGCTCCTGATGCGCCATAACCGCCGACAGCCAGCCTGCAAACAGGGGCTTCAGCTCCTCCTGCAATTGCGATTTCAATATCACCGTGTTGTATCATTCTGAAGGCTTCTCCAATTGCATTTGTTCCTGAAGCGCATGCAGTTGATACTCCTAGAGCCGGCCCTTTTATTCCCAAGCTCATGGATATGTAAGATGCCGCCATGTTTATCGTGCTTGAAGACATTAAGTAAGCTGAAAAAGGTTTGCCTTTTAAGAGATGATTTTCCAGCGCCTTCTCCATACTTGTAATCCCGCCTCTGCTCGATCCGATGATGATTCCTGCGGAATCGAGTTTAGAGTTAAGAGTTATGAGTTCGGAATTAATCCCCCCTTTAGAAAAGGGGGGCGAGGGGGGATTTAACTCCTGACTCCTGACTCCTGACTCCTGACTTACCAGTCCCGCATCTTCGCCAGCCATCAACGCCGCTGCTGCGGCATATTGGACAAAGGGGTCCAGCCTTATCATGTCTTTTTTTGAGATATAATCTTCAGGTGAGAAATCCTTAAGCTCACCGGCAATCTTACACGGTAATGCAGAGGCATCGAATTTTGTTATTCGACTTACACCGGAGCGCAGTTGGGTCATATTATCCCACGTTGAATTAATGTCTTTACCTAAAGGGGTAACCGCGCCAAGACCTGCAATTACAATTCTTCTCATTGTGAAGTTATATTAACATAGAAAATTTTACATTTAGGGATTATTATACTTACATGTCCAAAGCCGATGATGCTATATCGCTTTTCAAAAAAGGTTTCAACTGAACGCAGTCTCTCCTGGCAGCTTATGGAACTGAGCTGGGATTAGATCATAATACTGCGCTGAAAATAGGAACCGCCTTTGGCGGGGGAATGGGCCGTACAGGTGAAACTTGCGGCACGGTAACAGGGGCACTTATGATAATCAGCCTTAAATACGGAGCAGCAGGTGTAAACGACACTGCTTCAAAGATGAAAACCTATGAGCTTGCAAAAAAGTTTATACATCAATTTAAAGAAATGAACCAGTCCATGACCTGCAGGAACCTCATTGGTTTTGATATTGGTTTAAAAGAAAAACTTACCCCCGATGATTGGGCTATAATATCAAGGCAATGTCCTAAATATATTACAGATGCTTCCGCAATACTGGAGGGAATATTGTGAAAAAACTTACCCACATCGACAAAGAAGGTAAAGCAACCATGGTTGATGTTAGCAACAAATCAGCAACACAGAGAGAAGCTGTGGCAAGCGGCTCTGTCTATATGAAAAAAGAGACCCTCAGACTTATTACAAGCAACAATATTGCAAAAGGCAATGTCTTTGAAACAGCAAGGCTTGCCGGGATCATGGCGGCAAAGAAGACATGCGACCTCATCCCTCTATGCCATCAGCTTAATCTCTCAACTGTTGTTGTTGATTTTAAAGTTGACGGAAAAAAGAATAAAGTTGATATAGAGGCAAAGGCTAAATGCTCGGGACAGACCGGAGTAGAAATGGAGGCCCTGACAGCGGTCTCGGTCGCCGCCCTTACAATCTATGACATGTGCAAGGCAGTGGACAAAGGCATGATTATCTCTGACATTAAACTCATGGAGAAACGCGGCGGTAAGAGCGGGGAGTGGAAACGCTAATATACAGAATGATGCTGGAATTTTGTAGGGGCGAACAGCCGTTCGCCCCTACATTGTACAATTCAGGCGCTAATATCTTTCATTCCGAGCATTTGCCACAAGATATTTGGCTTCCAATTTTTGAACTTTTGACTTAAGCTCCTCGATTGTTTTCTGCTGGTCTTTTACAACACT
>CAYMUX010000097.1:0-12739 GCA_964393845.1 uncultured Nitrospiraceae bacterium | reverse complement strand
TCGAAAACTGCGCCCCCGTCGAAAAAAACGGCGGTTTATAAACAGACACTATTTAGAGGATCTTTGAGCTCTTCTGCGGCGGAGACTTTTTCATCCTTGAGAAAGAACATGAAATGCGGTTTTTTCAATGATTTCCATGAATCATAAGCTGACAGGAATTCATTCAGGGCTTCAGATTCAATTCTGCCCGAATGAATGTCATCTCTTTTATAAATAATTAAGACAAAAATATCACAATCATCAATAAGCCTGTTTATAATTCTTTGAGCGCTTTCTGTGAAAGGGAAAATATCTTTCCATACTGCGGTATTTAAAGATACCCCGATATGATTTATTAAGGTACTCTCATTTAAACCCAAACACACTTCACTCACAATCTTTCGTTCAATAACCATATCCCCAGGTGACGCAATAAAAACATTCAATCTTCTCTTTGTATCCATTTTTTTATCTCAATGACCAAAATATTTTTTGATGTAGGAAAGATGTTTAAGTATAGTAAATTTTATTCTATTCTTGTTATTAATTCTTTAAAAAAGATTATAAGATAGATTATATAAGCAGTTTTACGGGGTATTCTGCTGGAACTTCATGACGTAATATAGGACATTAAAAATGTAAATTATCTATGTTCTTTAATATATATTTCCTCAGCAATCAATGTATCAACAGCCAGTGTTGTTTCATCTATTTCCAGTACAAATGAAGGTCTTTTCTGTTTCAATCTTATAATGCTGCCTGGAACAATACCCATAGTCGCAAGTCGCTCAAGTCTTGTGCTCTCAGAAGGTTTAATAAAGACAATCCTTCCCTTTAATCCGACTTCGAGTTCTTTCAACTGCATAACAAGAGGTTTAAAGTCAGAACTGAATTTAGAACAACAGCTGCCTCTGGGAATAGGCTTACCATGTGGACAGGTTGGCGGGTGTCCTAAAAAAGAACAAACGCTATCAGTTACAGACGGAGACAGAAAGTGTTCTATTTCACATGCAGTTTCCTCGCTCTCCTCCATTCCCACTTCAAGCACATCATGAAAAAGTCTTTCGGCAAGACGATGACGACGCGTTAAGTCCCTTGCACGGGCCTCACCTTTTTCAGTAAAACTTATTTTGTTGTCGGCAACTACTACGTGGCCTGACTTTTCCATTTTTCTTATAACGTCAGAAACGTCATTGTCACTAATACCTTTTATAACATCAGCATAATTGTTTGAGCCTTTCTCTCTTAACGACCAGAGAAGCTCCAGTATCTCATCTCTAAGCTTATTCCCCATCATTTACTCCTTTTAAAAGAAAAGACTGATGATTGAAGATTGTGAATCCATCAGTTCATCAACAGAAAAATCAAATTTAAATTGTCAATTCAGAATCTCCAATATTATACCCAGACACCATGAATTATGCCCGAACATTTAAAACATTTGCCATCCTTTATTTTGTTCTGCAATATTTGATAACCAAATCGTTCTATTAGAAGCTCTCCGCAGCCTGGACAATATGTATTTTCTCCCCCTTCGCCAGGCACATTGCCTTCATATACATACTTCAGACCTTTTTTGAGGCCCATATCCCTTGCCCGTCTCAATGTCTGCACAGGTGTTCTCGGTTGGTCTAAAAGCTCAAACGTGGGATAAAATTGTGATACATGCCATGGGACCGCGGCATCTACGGATTTAATAAATTCAATAATACTGTCCAGGGCTTCTTCCGAATCATTATGCGAGGGGATGATAAGAGTAGTAACTTCCACCCACACGCCAAGTTCCTTCATCAATTTAATAGTGTCCAATACAGGCTGCAGCCTTGCGCCGCATATTTTTTTATAAAATTCATCACCGCCTTTTAAATCAATATTGTTCCCGTCAAGAAAAGGCGCAATGGCCTTCGCCGCTTCGGGGCTCGTATACCCATTGCTCACAAAAACATTCTTAATTCCCCTCTCACGTGCAAGACGGGCACAATCATAAGCAAATTCAAAGAAAATAGTCGGCTCAGTATAGGTATAAGAGATACTCTTACAGCCGGCCTTTTCCGCGGCCTTAACTACATCCTCTGGGGAAATGTTTTCCCCTGGAATATCCGCGTGTTTTTTGGGGTACTGAGATATGTCATTGTTCTGGCAGTGCCTGCATTTAAAATTACAGCCTACAGTCGCTATAGACATGGAAGTCGACGCGGGAAGAAAATGAAACATGGGTTTTTTCTCTATAGGGTCAATATTCATAGATATAAGTTTTCCATACACGAGGCTGTAAAGGGTCCCCTGCCTGTTCTCCCTCACCCCGCATATCCCCCTCCTGTCTTCAGAGATAATACAGTGGTGCGCGCATAAGAAACATCTTACTTTTTGTTTCTCAAGTTTTTCATAAAACATGGCTTCTTTCATAGCATCATTATATCACACTAAAATTAACACCTAATCAGGACTATTTAAAGTTACTGAATTGTTCTTTTCGAAGAAAAAAGACCTGCTTTTTTATTTGACAGCATAGAAATTAAGTTATTGATTCATAATGAAATATATCAAGATCGGTTTTGTAATGCGTCATAATTAAACATAATATAGTGCATGTTGCGGGGACCTATGGACATTCATTAAGCATCGTGCTAGCATAAAAAATATTTACTGATCACCCCAAAGAGAATTATTCGGTATAAATAATAGACTCATGTTAAGAAAATGGAATCTACATAATACCGCTCGTTTCCCTGATTTCATTTATTCAACCCAATGAATGCATTTTCTGGGTCAAGCATTAGAATATGAGATTAACAATTTTTTCACGGCTTGTTATCGGCTATTTTGTAATCTTTATTCTGGCGATGACAGTAAGCATTTACGCCATTGCACAGCTTCGCCAGCTGGAAAAAGTTACCCAATCCATCCTGTTTATCGATAACCGGTTGATAGATTATGAAAAAAAACTGTCGGACATACTTCTGTCAATGATGAGGTATGAAAAGAAATTTATCATTATCAGAGATAATGGATTATACGATCAGTTTATCCTGGCAAAAGATGATTTTGATATGCAGCTAAAGGGAGTAATGTCAGTAGCGGATACGGATAAGGCCAGAGATCTTCTTGTGAGAATAGAACAGCTCCAAAGACGTTACGAATCACTATTTAATGAAGAGGTAAGTTACATAAAATCCGGGCAGCAATACTCAGTCGACACGTTTAAACAGGAAAAAGAGTACGCCGTAAACGGGATAATGGAAGCTTTGAAGGAATTAAGATCATATGTTCAATGGACCACCTACAAAAAGGTAAACAGGCTGAGTGGAGCCGACATTAACGCGAGTAAGGCGGCAATAGTGATAGGGGTTGTCTCTCTTATTTTTGGTATCATCATTTCTATTATAATTACTGTGGGCATTACAAGACCGTTGTCTGTAATTAAGAAGAAAACAGGAGAGATTGCAAGGGGTGAATTTGGTGATGATTTAAAACTTTCATCTCCTCCTGAAATAATGATGCTGGAACAATCATTTAATTCGATGTGTGCAAAACTGAAAGAAATAGACAAGATGAAATCAGATTTTTACTCACTTATGTCACATGAGCTACGGACCCCTCTCACTACGATCAGGGAAGGAACAAACCTTTTTCTTGAAGGACTGGAAGAGGGGAAAGCAACGGAGAAACAAAAAAGGCTTTTATCTATAATAAACGAGGAATGCAATCGTTTGATAAAGATAGTCAATTCGCTGCTTGACCTTTCAAAGATGGAAGCGGGAATGATGATTTATAATTTTAATCAGGAAGATATATATACTCTGATAAGTAAAATTACCGGCGAGATGGAACCTTTAGTGGAGAGAAAGAAAATCAGGATGGAAACAGAAATTGGAAAGAAATTGCCGAGAATAAAAATGGATATAGAGAGGATGCTGCAAGTGTTGAGGAATTTAATAGGAAATGCCGTGAAGTTTACGCCGGACAACGGCACGGTACGGATATATGTCGGCAGAGCAGATCAGGGTTTAAAAGTCTCTATTGCTGATACAGGCACCGGTATATCAAAAGAAAAAATCGAGATGGTTTTTGAAAAATATCATCAGGATATTCTTGCCGGATCCAATAAGATCAAGGGCTCCGGATTAGGCCTTTCAATTGTCAAACAAATTATAAATGCTCATGGAGGTAAGGTTTGGGTGGAAAATACATCAGACAAGGGAAGTACCTTTTCCTTTGTATTGCCGTCTTAGTAGTTTCTTTGTTATTTAGTTGCGCGGCCTTTGAGTATAAGGGAAAACAGCAAAGTGCGCTCAATCATCTCGATCAGAGCAACAGGCTGGTTGCAGAGGGTAATTTTAACGATGCGCTCAGGAAAAACCGGGAAGTTCTTTCCATGTTCACTAATAGAAGGCCGGCAGATCAGGCGCTTTTTAATATCGGCCTCATTTATTCTCATTATGGCAATCCTGAAAAGGACTTCATCAAGTCCGTCAGTCACTTCGAACAACTTATCAATGAATTTCCTCAGAGTCCGTTGGCGGGACAGGCAAAGATATGGGTTGGTGTACTTAAGGTCATTGAAAAGCAAAATGTTAAGGTTGATGAACCTGCAACTACTAATAAACATCTGCTTCGCGTACAAAAACTTTTATCTGACGGCGACTACAGCGGGGCCCTTCGGGAAAACCTGATGGTCCTGGAATTGCCCGGCAAAAGCCCGTTCAAAGATGAAGCGCTTTTCAACAGTGCGCTTATTTATGCTCATTATGATAATCCTCAAAAGGACTATAATAAGTCCATGAGTTACTTCTCGCTGCTCATTAGAGAATATCCAGGGAGCCCTTTGCTGCAGCAGGCTAAAATATGGCTAAATTTACTTAATATTATGGAAAAGACAAAACAGATGGACATCGAGATTGAAAAAAAGAACAAGGAGTTGAAAAGATAACAATGACAAATATACCCGGCAATATACTGGTAGTAGACGATGACAGCAATCTCCTGGAAGTAATAAGGATGAGACTTGAATCAGCAGATTACAGGGTTGTCACCGCATTAAGGGAAGAGGATGCAATGGTTGCGGTTAAAGAACATGTTTTTGATTTATCCATTATTGATCTGCAGCTTGCAAGGCAGGATGGGATATCACTCATGGAGGATATTCATAAAATAACTCCTGATATACCTGTAATCATTCTTACAGCCTTTGGAAGTATTGATAGTGCGGTCAAAGCCATGAAAAGTGGCGCTTACAGTTACCTTACAAAACCTTTTGATCCACGGGAGCTGCTATGCCAGATTGAAAGGGCTCTTGAAAACCGCAAGCTTGCTTCGGAGATCAAAAAACTTAAAGGGCTTTTGGAAGAGAAATATGATTTTGCAAATATTATTGCTAAAAGCAAAAAGATGCAGGATATATTAAACCAGGTATCTCTAATTGCCAAAACTGATTCTACCGTCTACATAAACGGAGAAAGCGGCACAGGCAAGGAACTGATCGCAAAGGCCATACATGTCGGCAGCGAGAGGAAGGATAGACCGTTTATAGCCATAAACTGTGCAGCTATTCCTGAAACTTTACTGGAAAGTGAACTTTTCGGCTATGAGAAAGGGGCCTTTACAGGAGCTGTTCGCAGCGCTAACGGGTTGTTTGCTGAGGCTGATAACGGCACCATTTTATTGGATGAAATAGGCAATATGTCTCTCTCGATCCAGGCAAAAATGTTGAGGGTACTACAGGAACGGCAATTCTATCCTGTTGGCAGCAGCAGACCGGTTGAAGTGGATGTAAGGATTATTGCTGCAACGAATAAGAACTTGGAGAAAGAAGTGGAGGAAGGCCGGTTCAGGGAAGACCTCTTTTACAGAATTCATGTTATTCCCGTCAGGCTTCCGCCTCTCAGGGAAAGGAAAGAGGACATACCCCCTTTAGCAGAATTCTTCCTTAATAATTTTGGCAGGAAGATGAGTAAGAAGGTTAAAGGTTTTACCCCCATGGCGATGCAAAAGCTTATGCTTCATGATTGGCCGGGGAATGTAAGGGAGCTGGAAAATACTATTGAATTTGCTATGGCCATGACCCAGCAGGACGTCATTACCGAAAACCTTATTCTCCAGAAAAAGGGTCTGTTTCCTGAATCAGTAAAATCTCTTAAAGAGGCAAAAGATTCCTTTGAAAAGAGTTTTATAATTAATCTCCTTGAACTTACAAAGGGCAATGTCAGCAGGGCAGCGGGGATGGCCGGTAAATACCGTGCTGATTTCTATAACCTCCTTAAAAAACATGAACTTACCCCGGAAGACTTTAAGAGGCTTTAGAGGTTATTGACAGTTTTCTGTCATAATCTATCATAATGTATTAAAAACCATACAGCCCTGTATGGCTTAATTTTATTGTGTTAAGTTTATTATTTGAGAGTCCATTAAATCTTGCCGTAGGGAAATCCATACATAATTTAGCCCACATGAGCAGATTATTATGTCTTGCCTAATAAAATATCATTAAATTACAAAGACTTGAAGTATCCTCAAATCATTGGCATGCCTATTGCGTTACTACTCGGAGTTTGAAAATTGAATAGGAACTTTAGATGCAGACGTTGCTTAAAAATCTAATTTAGATGGATCAGTCCGTCATATAGAAATTATTTGAAAAATGATAAGACAAGAAATGAAAGAAAATAATCTCCTTGAAGATATTAAGAATACATGTAGGGCTTGTAAGGAATGTGATCCCTGCTGTACAAGTTATATTCTTAAAAAATGTATAGAGAATAAGAGATACACCGGCATTATAAATTATAAAAGAAACTAGTAATGCTAAAACAGATTATAAAATATAGACGCTTTTATATAGGACTGACGTTTTATTTGTTCGTTCTTTTGTATCCATCTTTTATTTTTGCAGGCAGTGTTACGCTTTCCTGGAATCCGCCCACTGTCAATCAAAACGGAACATCTCTAACTGATCTGGCCGGCTATAAACTTTATTATGGAGGAACTCCCGGGAATTACACCAGTGTTATAGATATCGGAAATATTACCACCTATCAGATCAGTTATCTATCTGACGGCCGCACTTATTATTTTTCTGTGTCTGCATACGATACTTCCGGCAATGAAAGTGGACTCTCAAATGAAGTCAGTAAAGTAGCGGTCACAACTACACAACCTGAGCCGGACATAACCGTAATTGATCCTATCGCGCCTGTTAACGACCTTACGATCGCTTTTGGAGTAATAACAAAGAACAATGTATCTGAGCAGACGATAACGATAAGGAATGACGGTAATGCGAACCTGATGATGGGCAGCATAGCCGGGTCTGATTTGTTGAATGCCCCGTTCAGTATCTTGATGGACGGCTGTTCGGGTCGGACTGTAGCGCCGGCATCAACCTGCATATTTAAAGTCAGATTTTCTCCAACTTCAATTGGCATATTTAGTGATACTTTTAATATTCCCTCAAATGATCCCGATGAAAATTCACTGGTAATAAGTGTTAGCGGAGAAGGTGGATCTGTGCCGGTCCCCGATATTAGTATAATAGATCCTGTTTATCCACATGATGACCATGATGTATCTTTCGGGAATATAACAACAGGCAGAGTATCAGACCAGCAAATGATGATTACTAATAGAGGCAATGCAGACCTTTTAATAGGTGATATATCACAATCCAATGTGCTGTCTAACCCCTTCAGTATTGTTAATGATAATTGTTCGGCGAGGACTATAACATCGACATCAAGTTGTACATTTACGGTCAGGTTTAATCCGGGTGTCAGAGGCTCATACACTGATACCTTTGATATTCCATCCAACGACCCTGACACTAATACTGTAATAATAACCGTAAGTGGAATGGGGTTTTCATCAGATTTAAATAATCCACCTTCCATTCCCGGTCATATCTTTCCGGCAAACAATCAGAAGACCTTAGACCAGAATGTAAAATTTAGATGGAAGAAGTCTGCTGACCCGGATGGAGACCCTGTTTCTTATAACTTATATGTGTGTGAAGACGTCGGTCTTACAACCGGGTGTATCTCCATTAATACTGCGAAGTTGACGAATAGAAACGTTTACTATGCCGGGATAGGTGCTCATAGTATAGGGTTTTGCCTGTTCGGAATAGTTATGTTCTTCACGGGCAATGAAAAAAGTAGACAGAAAATAATTGTATTGATAGCAGTGGCAGCAGTAACCGGCATGTTATTGGTTTCATGCGGAAGCAGTACAGGCGCAAGTTCCAGCGGAGGCGGAATCGTAGGTAGTAGTAGTAATAATAATATCGATTCAAATAATGAAATCAGCCAAACAGTGAGCGGGCTTAAGACTGGTACTACCTATTACTGGAAAGTAGTCGCAACAGACGGTCGGGGCGGTAGCAGAGACGACGGTGTTTGGAGTTTTGATACTAAAGCAACTCAATAATCTACATCAAATCAGTTTTACTGTTTCCTCTCTGAACTCCTTGTATAGGTGCCATCAGGAATCTATTTTTGACTGTACTTATCCCCTCATACCTCAAACGCATCCTTAATCAGTTCACACTCAGGCCTTCCATTATCATAATATATGCTGACTACATCAAACCTGCATGGCGGCACTTCATTTAACCTTTTCAAATACATTAGCGCCACATTTGCAATCTTACGCTTCTTTAAATAATTCACAGCCTCGAATGGTTTTCCATATGCAATACTCTCCCTTGTTTTAACCTCTATAAAAACAAGAGTCCCGCTATCATCGGCAATAATGTCGATTTCGCCTATCCGTGTTTTAAAATTACGTTTAATTATTTTATACCCATTTTTCTTCAGGAATTTTTCTGCAAGTCCCTCCCCTTTTTCCCCTAGTCTCACTCCATGCCCCCCTTTAAGCGCAAAAGTTAAGAAAGAAATATTACGGCAATAACTCACTTCCCCATTATTTCTATGCTTCTGTAAAAACATGTCCTGCTGCCTGTGTGGCAGGCGCCGGAGCCGATTTGTTCAACTTTTACAAGGAGCGTATCCTCATCACAATCATAAAGTATTTCTTTTACAAGCTGCGCATTGCCTGATGTTTCACCTTTAGTCCAGTATTCCTGTCTTGACCGGCTCCAGAAACAGGTCTTGCCGGATTCAAGAGTTTTTTCCAGCGAGGTCTTATTCATATATGCAAGCATCAAGACTTCGTTATTATTGACATCCTGTACTATGGCCGGGATAAGCCCCTGCTCGTTATATTTAAGTTCCGGAACCATCATGTCCTCCCTGTTATCCGTTATGACTAACACGTGCTATGCAAGATTATATCTTATCGCTAATTTACTGCCTCTGATAAATGCATGGAAATTACTTTTGAGGACCCGGGCTCTTCCATAGTTATGCCGTACATATAATCTGCCGCTTCCATTGTCCGTCTGTTGTGGGTAATAGTAATGAACTGAATATTCTTTGCCATTTCTTTTAACAGGTTTATAAACCTATCTGTATTTGATTCGTCAAGAGGCGCGTCAACTTCGTCCAGCAGACATAACGGCGTAGGTTTGATCATGAATCCTGCAAAGAGAAGAGAAAGCGCTGTCAGGGCTTTCTCCCCTCCTGAGAGCAGATTAAGATTCTGCAGTCTCTTGCCGGGAGGCTGCGCTATTATTTCAATCCCCGCGTCTAAAATGCTTCCTTCGGTAAGCTGCAGTTCCGCTTTGCCCTTTCCAAAAAGGATTGCAAACACTTCCTTAAATTTCTCATTCAGGGCTTCAAAGGCCTCCTCCAACCTCTGCTTTGAAGTCCTGTTTATTTTATGAATAGTGTCCTCAAGGGCGGTAATTGCATTTACAAGATCATCGCGCTGATTTGTAAGGAATTCAAACCTTGTCTTAAGTTCTTCATATTCGTCAAGCGTGCCGAGGCTCACAGGCCCCAGAGCCTGGAGCTTGTCCTTGATCTGAGGCAGCTTTTCTTCTTCTTCAAGACTGACTGAATCCGGCACATCGGCAGTCTCAATTTCCAGGGAGTATGTCTTATGGATGTCCTCTTTAAGATAATTGAGTTTCATTGACTGTTCCATCTTTCTCATTTCATTATGACTGAGTTCATTGCGTATCGCTTCAAGCTGCCGGACCAACTCTTTCTGCTGTTTCTCAATCAGCTCAAGCTCCGCTTTTTTTGCTTCGAGCATCTCATTTATTTTTGAAGCTTCTGCCTGTAATTCGCCTAATATCAGAATTTTCGCTTTAAGTGTCTCTTCTTTTTTCATAACCTGCTGTTCTTTTTGCGCGATAGTGTCCCGGATATTGCCGCGCTCATTTGTCATCTCTTCCGTTTTACGGTCTATTCCAACTACAGCGGCATTAAGCCTTTCAATCTCTCTTCTAACAGAGGACATTTTCTCCCGCACGGATGTCAGCTCAAGCTTGACTTCCGTATGTTCCGAACGCGTTGTTTCGAGAGATATTCTTTGTTCGGCAATCAATGTCTGGACTGATCCTATTTTCCCCTCTATTCCCCGTTTTTCATCTTCAAGGGTCCTGCAGTTTAATTCCTTCTGTTCAAGGATATTTCTCAGGCTGTCTATTTCCCTGTGATCATCGGTCATCTCCAGGGAAATATATTCATGTTTATGCTGCATCCGGTCATTTTCCTTTTCCAGGTTTTCGATTTTCATCTTGAGGGCGTGAGAATATTTCTCCTGACCGGATATTTTTCCGTCAATAGAGATAATTTCATTTTCAGTTGCGGCTATATTTTCCTTATCAGCAGCAACAGACTTTTCAGCTTCTGATATCTTCCCTCTTATTGATGCAACTTCACTTTCAATTTCTTTAATCTGCCGTTTGATCTTCAAGACCCCTTTATCTGTGCCGCCGAAAACTACTCCCGACGGCTCAAGTACCTCTCCATCGAGAGTTACAAAGTACATCGGTCTTTGCATTGCTTCGGTATCAGGGTTCTCCCGCAAAGAAAAAGCGGTATTCAGATTATCCACCAGTATCACATCGTTTAAAAGCGAAACGGCTACTTTATCAAATCCCTCTTTGACTGATATGAATTTAATGGCTTCGCCGATTACTCCGCTGTGTGACAGAGAAGTACCCGTCCCGTTAGATATAACGTTCCTGACCGGGTCAACAGTTATAAAACCCCTGCGTTTTGTATTTTGCTCCTTAATATGCCGGAGCGCCCTGGAGATTTCGTTTTGGTCTTCAACAATGGCGGCGCTCAGTTTATCTCCGAGAATGGCCTCCATGGCGGCTTCATATTCACGGGGAGTTTCGAATATATCGGCAACCTGGCAAAGAGTTTTAATGTTTTCGTCATGAGAAACCATCTGACTCTTATCAATTTCCATCAACGACTCGAGTTTTGAATTCATCGCAGCAAGTGATTCACGCTCTCTGTAAAGGAATTCCTCACTCGAGGAGAGTTCCAGTTTCTTATCTTTCAATCTATTGACAAGCCCTTCTTTGGCTTTCTTTGTTTCTTCAAGTTCTGTTTCAAACTCGATGTTTTCACTTTTGGTCTGTTCAATTGCCTGATTCAGGGACGACATGTTGTCTTTTACGGAATTTATTTCCTGCGAACTCTTTTCCGTCTTCCTGTTAATATTCGCAATGTTCAGGGACAAATGGCTGATCTCGTTTTTTGTGCTGCTTAATTCCTCGGCCTTGTTATAAAGGTTTTTCCTCTCATTTTCGAGTCCATTCTCCAATTCTGTAATCCCGTTCTCAGCTGCGGAAAATAATTCCTTCCTCTCTTGTAAAAGATTCTCTAGTTTGGAAAGCTCCTGTCCCATTTCAACTGCGTTGTTTTTAATTTCCCTTATTGAATCAAGTGCCGTCTCTTTTTCTATTGTCAGGTCATTATTCTGCCTCAGCAGATTACTGTTTCTCTCCCTGAGATTTTCGCAATCACTTTTAAGCAGTGCTATTTTACTTTCATCTTCCAGGGTCTCCTTTTCCAGTGCATAGAGGCTGCTCCTGATTTCAGCAAGGGACCTTTCCTGTTCAACGCATAAGCGCTTCTTTTCCTCTATGAGGGCCTCCGCAGAACCTGCATTTGCAGAGGCTTCAGCATCTTTTAATTTAAGGCTTTCCTCTGTCACCGCGAGGTCTGATAATTCGCTTTGAAATAATTTCAAATCCCTCTTTGCGACCCTGACCTCTATATCTTTTATTTCCCCGAAGAGTTTTTTATATCTTTCAGCCTTTTTGGCATGTCTGTCTATGGTATTTATCTGCCTTTTGACCTCGGCAATTATGTCCTGCAGTCTCTGCAGATTTGATTTGGATGCCTCCAGTTTGTTTATGGCCTCATGTCTTCTGACTTTATATTTCATCACGCCCGCAACTTCTTCGATCAGGAATCTGCGGTCCTGGGGCTTGGAGTTAACTATATCACCGATTTTCCCCTGTTCAAGTATAGAGTAAGCCTTGAGTTCAAGGCCTGTGTCGAGGAACATGTTTTTAATGTCCTTAAGCCTGCACGGGACTTTGTTCAGCAGGTATTCACTCTCTCCTGACCTGTAAAGACGGCGCGTTACAGAGATGTCGCTGGTCATCTGCATGTCATCACCTTCCGTGCCGTTTGAGGGCTTCTTTATAATATCGGATAGAATAAGGGTCACTTCCGCCATGCCTTTTGTCTTTTTCGTGGCAGACCCGGCAAATATTACGTCCTCCATGCTCCCGCCGCGAAGACTCTTGGCGCTTTGCTCCCCAAGTACCCACTTGAAGGCGTCGACAATATTGCTCTTGCCGCCGCCGTTAGGCCCTACTACGGCAGTAGTTCCC
>CAYMUX010000096.1:0-12890 GCA_964393845.1 uncultured Nitrospiraceae bacterium | reverse complement strand
TGATCGATCTGCCTAGGCTTTAAGAGAAGTCAGGCAGGTGCTTACAACATTTAACAGGACGAAGCTACATCCGTTGTATTCGGGATGCCTAATGAGGCCATTAAAAGGGGCGGGGTTGATAAGATATTGCCTTTAGAAAATATTTCAGCGGAGGTTATCAAACGTGCCGACGATTAAATTATATTCTCTCCGCTGTTCCCATAAGCTTATATCCCCAGGAAGACTTTAAAGCTTATCAAGCAGTAAGCTCTGAAAAAACCCGTTCTTCTCACAAACCTTCAACCAGTCACAATCATTACAATACGACTCGTACCATTGCGTGAATATACGGGGAAGCATTTCCCTGGTTTTGGTCCAACTGACTTCATTGCCGGCAGACAGGTTTAACAAAGCCAGCGCCTTACTGTCCATATTATTTATTTCGTCTTCCGCGTTCTTATCGTAATTGCAGGTATTGTTTATCAGATAGGGGCATTTCCTGCATATGTCATCTGCACCGGAGCAGATTTTCACAGCTGTATATTCGATTGTTTTAAGGGTGATTCCGAGATTCTTGATGAAATCCGGACCATAACCTTCTCCGTTAAAGAAATGAAGGCATATAAGATGATGTCCTCTTAGTGATGGCATTCTAGATAGAATACAAGAAATGATGTTGTGAGTTGTAGGGGCGGGGTCTCCCCGCCCTTTTGCAGGTCATTTCTTCCCGATCAAAACGGAACATCCGGAATGATTAATTATGTATCTTGAAACACTTCCGAACACTCCCTTAATGCCTCTCATCCCTCTGGTTCCAACTGCAATTATATCTGCATCTGCAGCATCTGCTGCGGCAGGAATTTCCACGGAAGGGTCACCGAATCTGGTAAGTTTTTCTATTTTGGCAAATTTGCCGCTTAAATCTTTACGGGCCTTTTCAATTATCTCCTCCGAATCTTTCGATTCCTTTTCTTTTGTACCGGCTATAATATTTTTAATCCTGTCGTTTATTTCAATGGCGAATCTTTCCGGTATATCTTCAAAAACAGTTGGTATGACATTCAGGATGGTTAATTCAGTATTATCGGGGAACGGTATTGACAACAAAAATTTCCCTATAGCATCAGAATAAACAGAGCCGTCAGTCGCAAAGATGACCTTTAACTTGCCGGACATTTCCTTCTGAGGCGGTCTGACAATAAGGACAGGCCTGGATGATTTGAGCGCCACGAGTTTTGTAACACTTCCAATAATATAAGATCCGATTCCTCTCATTCCCCTTGCCCCCATAACAATAAGATCAACTCCTGATTCTTCCGCTGCATCCACTATAGCCTTATCGGGATAATCTTCTTTAAATGAGGTGCTGATTTTTGCTTTGACCGGTTTTAGAATATCTGCTGTTGAAGCAAGTATCTTCGGAACGACTTCGTCTCTTATTTCTCTGAAATTGTAGTAGAGGGCTTCCCATTCAGTTGCAACCGGAATCCAGCTTATGGCATGCAAAATATTAATCTCATCATCCGGGGAAAAATTAAACCCTGCTAAAAACTTTGCTGCTTTCTCGGAATATTCCGAGCCGTCCGTGGCTAATAGTATTTTCATCGTAATCCCCCTTTACTCCGTTAGAGAAATTAGTTTTCTAACGTGGTTTACTGATTAAATTTTAAATACGTAAGTTCTTATCTGAATTGTATCACGATAAAAGCGTTTAACAGCAATTTTCAACAGCTATAAAAACCTGAACACTGCCGTCCCATTTATAGCACTTCATATCATGAATTTTACCGGTCATAACAGAAACAACTACGTGTAAGGCCTCGGGGAATTCCGGTTCGCCAAAGACGGTTTGAGCTGCAAAATCTTCTTCCGAAAAATATGCTTCATGTTCAGGATGTGAATGATAAAAAGCTATAAGCTCTTCGCCATTTTCTTTTGCATGAGACAGGATGTCATCAAACCGGCTTCTTTCAATAACATAAGCTGTGCGGGCATCTCTCTGATATCTTTCCGGATCTTCTGTATGAAGTCTGTTTTGAATATTTTCGCAAAGATGCACCTTCTGCATATCGCTATCGCCCGTTACAATACCGCAGCACTCATCAGGGTACTCCTGTAAAGCGTGCTTGTATATTTTATCTTTAATGTCTTTATTAAATTTCATATGAGTTTATTATTTCACAATATTCGAACTTAAACAAAGATATTATGCTGGAAATATTGTGACGGTTTTAATTTGTTCTGGTCTTTAAAATCATATACCCTGAAAACAGAATCAATGCCCCGCCGAGTAATGATATCAAACCCGGTCTCTCATGTAAAAAGATAAGCGCCAATAGTGTAGCTCCGACAGGCTCGAAGTATCCGAGTATGGCCGCCTCATTTGCCTTCACACTTCTTAATCCCTGAACATAAAGCAGCGGAGCAATGGTGGAGTGTACTACTCCCATTGTTATGAGATACGGCAGGGCCTGCATTGATATAGGTGTCCTGATTACGAAAGGCAATAAAACAATGGCAACGATGCCGTTTTGTATAAATGTTATGAAAAGGGAAGAATACAGGTGAGCTATCTTTCTGAGAATTAGAATTAAAAAAGCATATGCCAGTCCGGACAAAGCGCCTGCAATAACTGCAAGGCGCTCCCTGCTTCCGTAAAGCGCTTCGGTATCAGACGGCTTCCCGCCGAGGATCAACCACAGCCCTATTGATGAGATTATAATTGCGAGCCAGGTTGTTCTATGAAGGCTTTCTTTTAACAGTATCGGGGCAAGGATTGCTACAAAGACCGGAGCAGTATAATGCGTAAGCACGGCATTGGCTATAGTTGTATTTCTGAAGGCAAAGTAAAATAACAATGCATTTGCCATAAAACAGATCGGGGATAAGATAAGGAATAGAGCGCTTTTGGAGCTGTTATGGGACCGTTTTGATTTTTTTAATAAACCGGTTGATGATAACAGGATAAATTGAAGTGATCCCGCAATTACGGCTGCATAAAAGATGATGCAATGGTTCGGCAATTCAATCTTTCTGATGAATATCCCGAGGGAGCTCCAGATAAGAATAGCGGTGATGATTTTTAAATAACCCATGTAATTGAAAAATTCAAAATGAAAAACGCAGAAATATTTTTATAATAAAATCAGGGACCCGGACTGCCCTTTAGATTTCTACCTGCTTTGTCCGGTCAAGCACGAAGGACCTGATTACTTAAATTTCAAATAGCAAAATAAGGGTCCAGATTTATACCTGGCCCCCTTTATTATTAAATTTATTGTTGAGGGCTTTTTCAACTGCTTCCGGCACAAGCCCTTTAACAGACCCCCCGAAGGAGACAACTTCTTTAACCACTGTTGATGAAAGGAATGTATACTTTTCACTCGGCATCATAAAGACTGTTTCAATATTTGAATCAAGACGTCTGTTCATAAGGGCCATCTGAAGTTCATATTCAAAATCCGAGACTGCCCGAAGCCCTCTGATGATCGCAATACCTTTATTGCTTATTACATAATCAACAAGAAGCCTGTTAAAGGAGTCTGCCCTGGCCCCATGTATATCTTTGATAGATCGATTAATTAATGCAATCCTTTCATCTACTGTAAATAACGGCTGTTTTTTCTTACTCGGGGCAACGGCGATTATTATTTCATCAAATATTTTGAGGGTCCTTTTAATCAGGTCAATATGCCCGTTGGTAATTGGATCGAATGTGCCGGGATATATGGCGACTTTATTCCGTGACTTTTTCATTATGGCTTATTATACCCCTTTCATTTTCAGTAACAACTCAGACATTCATTATACAAATTATATCAATTGTGTTTTTAAAATAATTAAGCAGCTTCATAAAAGCTCAGCACCGAGTCCCCGTAGTTATAATCTTTTATTTTATGCAGCCTGTCGAACATATCAGGCAACGGTTTTTTTGTAAAGTGTTCTGCAATGACAATTCCGCTATGTTTTATGATGTGTGACTTGCCGATTGCAGCCAGGGCATACATTATTTCATCTGTGTGATACGGCGGATCCAGAAATATTATATCAAAGATGATTTCTTGCAATTCTGCCCAGTCAAGAAAGGATATGACTTTTTTAGTAATAACTGTAGTTTTATCAGAAGCCCGGTTTTTTTTTGTAAGTTCTATTATCTTTTGAGTGTTTCTTTTACTCTCTTCAACAAAAAAAACATCTGCGGCCCCTTCGTTCAGGGCATTGATTCCTATAGCGCCTGTACCGGCATATAAGTCAAGAAATCTGGTATTTTCTATTTTGCCCCGCAAAATATCGAAAAGGGCTTCTCTGACTTTACCGGTAGTAGGTCTTAATGTTTTTTGTTTTCTAGAAGTTTTCATGTTTGAAAAAGACTTTCATACTATAAATAAAAATATCTTGCCGGTCAATTTTCGCCAATATTTCATACTGTTACTTGCCGTCATTTATATGCATTACAGAATTATTTTCAGCCCTAAAATATTGTTATTATATGGATAGTTAACCCTATTGACATGAGGGTAAATCTGTGTTATAAAATAATTAAGAGGAAGCAATAACCGCATTGGCGGTTGTCTATAAAATTGGCTGCTCTCATGAGCGGTCAATAGAAGAAAGGAGGGGTGAAAATGACAGCTGAAAGAATCAGGATAAAAGAGAAAAAAGGACTTATGCCTTATCGCCCTGCTGGATGGATTGCTCCTTTTGAGAGAATGGAAGAGATGTTTGATGAATTCTTCCGCAGACCATTTAGCCGTGCGCTGTGGCCGGATTTACCACGGATGTTAGAAGAGACTGAACCATCTCCGTCAGTAGATATATTTGAAGAGGGAGATAACATTGTAGTAAAATCGGAATTTCCCGGTATGTCGAAAGATGATATTGAAGTTAATCTGACTGATGACACAATCACACTTTCAGGAGAGAAAAAGAAAGAAGAGAAGGTAGAGAAAAAAGATTACTTCCGTCTGGAACGTTCGTATGGATCATTTAAACGTTCATTTGTTCTTCCGGCAGAGGTTCAGACTGATAAGGCAAAGGCGTCGTTTAAGAACGGCGTGCTGGAAGTAAAGATCCCGAAAACAGAAGCTGCGAAGAAAAAAGAACACAAAATAAAAATCGAATGACGGTTGAGGGGGGTGGTAGTAAGTAATTCAGCGGCACGGAGACGGGTAAATATGTAATAAATTTTCTCGTTTGTTGGCTGTTGATTATGCACTGCTTCCCCTTTTTTTTATTATTTCACTCTCCCTACATAAACTTAATAAATCAGCCCTGCAAGTGATATACTTCATTGAAAAATGACATAAATGAAATCAAAGAGATTATTATGTATCCTTGCCGGAATATCGCTGACAGGCGCCTTATTGATTGCATTCTACTATTACAACAGAGACGGGACTACTGAGGGCACGGCCGCCAGGGTGAACCGGTATAATAATGATGAGGGACAAGTTAATTTTACGATGAAGGCAGATATACAAAACAACCTCAGGAAAACCGTTAATGTCCTTGCCAGTGAAATAGGGTCCAGGGGATATCTTCAAATAAATGAATTGAATAGAACAATTGATTACATTACGTCGGAATTGAGTGATTATGGTTATTCTGTTTTCAATCAACCCTATGACTACAAAGGAATGACTTATAAAAATATATATGTAGAGAAAAAAGGGATGAAAGCGCCGGAAGAGATACTTGTTATAGGCGCCCATTATGATACTGTTACCGGTACCCCGGGGGCGGACGATAATGCGAGCGCGGTTGCAGGACTCCTTGAGCTGGCGAGGCTGCTTGCCGGTACGCCGCTTAATAAGACGGTGCATTTTGTTGCATTTACCCTTGAGGAACCTCCTTTATTCCGAAGTAAATCTATGGGAAGTTATGTATATGCCAAAAGCCTGAATCAGGCAGGCAGGGATGTAAAGGGGATGATATGTCTTGAGATGATAGGATATTTCAGCGACGAACCCGACAGCCAGCTTTTGCCGCTGTCTTTTTTGAAATGGCTGTATCCTGACAGGGGGAATTTCATAATGCTGGTAAGTAATCTTCAGTCGAGAGGCTTTTTAAATCGTGTAAAGATCGGTTTTAAGAAAGGCACGGCTTTGCCGGTCGAGTCCCTCTCAACGTTATTTATTGTCCCTGGTGTCGATTTTTCTGACCACAGGTCTTTCTGGAAATTCGGCTATGATGCCCTAATGGTGACTGATACCGCCTTTTACAGAAATCCCCAATATCATGGAGTTGGGGATGTCCCCGAAATCCTTGACTATGAACGGATGGCGGAAGTTGTACTGGGTCTTAAATCTGCGATAGAGAAACTGGCAGAGGAATTGTAGGGGCGTATTGCAATACGCCCCTACAGTGGGATGGATTTGTGAAAACAATATTGATTAGACTCTCACATTCTTTTTCAGCGCATACACAAACGCGAGGATTTCGGCGACTGCCCTGTACAAGTCAGGCGGTATTTCCTGATACAGGTCAAGCATGGAGAGGAACTCGACGAGTTCTTTGTCTTCCTGTACGGGGATACCGTGTGCCTTCGCGATCTCAATGATCTTCTCTGCGACCTTGCCACTGCCTTTGGCCACAAGTTTCGGCGCAGAGTCTTTGCCATGCCTGTATTTTAACGCCGCGGCTTTCTCGGATTTGTCCTTCATGGCTATATTTTTACGTCTACCCCCTGATTATTGGCCTTTCCAAAGGGGATGGTTTTTTTATGATTGAAATTTATTGCCTTCAGAGGCAGTCCCTGTGAGGCAAACCGGCACTCAAGGACATGCTTCTGTAATTTAATAAGCTCATTGACTTCATGCCTTTCGGCATAGAAGGTGATGAAAAAAGACTTATCCAGTATGGTCACGGAAATGGACAGCTTCCCAATGGATTCAAGGTCGAGGTTGACATCGCAGGTATACGACTCTTTGCCCTTCTCCCTGTTTTTCTTGAATAAAAACTCACCGTCCTTTAAATCATCCCATAGTACCGGCAGAAAGGTATAAAACATATCGTTAAGTTTTGACGTCAGTTGAAAAAATTCAATGTTCTTAATGAATTTATCCACTGCGCCTGATATATCAGATATAGTGTAGCCTGACTGCTTTAGTGTATTAATAATGTTCCCGTCTTTTAATAAATTTTTTAACCTCAGAAGAAGCGCCTTCAAATCGCCTTCTGTCTGGAGCGCCACGAGACTCTGGAGCATTGATCCCGGATCTTTCAGGACGGCAATCCTTAACCGGGTCTCAAAGGCCACTCCCGATGTCTCAATAAATGCCTTTAAAAGTTTTCCGTCTATCTGTTTTATATTCAGCAGAAGTTTTTCCAGATTCATGAACTCAGGAATCGCGGCCTTAATATTTTGTGGTAATGATTTAAGCATATTTAACAACTGCTGGAATTCCGTATTGCCGAGCCTGGCATTGGATAATTGAGAAAGCATATCAAGGAATTTGACCGGGATGTTCTGCTGCAGGGCTTCCGGTGATTTGCCTGATTCACCAATAAACCGCATGGTGATATTGTCCTTCCCTCCGAGTATTTCAAGAAATATATTCTGCCCCTTTGTTAAAGGAACTTCCGAATAAGCCTTTATGACGGTCCCCTGTAAATTCCCTTTATCGCTGCCGGTTGTTACGATTCGAAGGACTGCGTCCCCGTTATCAGTTATATTTATTACCTGCGCCTTAATAATGGAGCCGACCTTTAATATGACTTCCTTGCCGGACTGCTGCGTAAGGGTCAGCAGATTTTTAATATTTCCTATGCCGGAGTTTTCAATCATATGAGTTATGGCCGATGAGCAGAGGTTTCATTTTTACGCCTGTATACTCATTACGGGAACATTATGATTAACCTTTAGCCGCAGGAGGCTTTTTAGCGGCCTTGTGGCAGTTAAAGCACTGGTCTTTAGGAGGGTGAGTCTTCTTTTTCGGATTTCCCTTGTCGTCTCCGTGGCATTCAAAACAACCTTTTACTTCTGTAATTCCGGCATGGCTGTCGTCGGAGGGGATCGGCACCACTGTTTTTAATGACAGAATGTATAGGGTGAGTGGGACAAGCATGATCAGGGTCAAATAAAAAATTTGTTTTTTCATAAAAAAGTAACCTCTTAAAATGTAACAAATAAATTTGTTAATTAACAAGGCGCTTTTATATTAAACTGACTCAGTCTTACAGCTTTTTGTTATAATGGTTAATCAAATTGGAGCATCGTATGGTTTCAAAAGCAAGACTGGACAGTGGGCAGATAGAAATCCTGGATGACGTGATGGCGCGCGTTCTAAGCAGAAAGACCCCTGCCGAACGGATAAGTATAGGGTTTAATATATGGGTCTCAGCGCGGAGTATGCTGATGACCCACCTGAGAAAGTCACATCCGGAATGGGATGATAATTTACTTAATAAAGAAGTAGCAAGAAGGCTTTCTCATTTGGCCGATTAAACTCATTTGAAGTCGCAGAAACCATACTGAAGCAGGTTAAAGAAGCATGCGTAGCATTTCGAAAAAGGGGACATGGCATAGATGATAGGAAATATCTCGCATACAATTTAGACGGTAGACCGCCTTATAATTAGCATTGGCTTGAGGAGCATCTGAAGGGGACGGCGGAACTTGCGAAATTATTTGTCGATGCATTCGGCTCAGGGGAATGGGCTTGCCTGGCGGGGTTGTGGTATGTCATTAGATCCTGACTTATCGGGGATCCGGGGAAGTAAAAGCCGTATCTATTATTGTCTTGTGACATCTTATTGCACAAGTATATAATTCATCATGTAATAAAATAAAAGGGGATAAAATATGGGGACATCAGAAATCATTCCGCAGGAAGTTGTAGAAAGCAAAATACTTTTTATCGCTCAATTCCCTGAAGACTTCATGTTTAAGTTATCAAAAGCTGAGAGAAATGAACTGGTCACAAATTGTGACCGGTTACTTAAAGTTTTGAACTATGATTAAGCTGATTAAATGATGACCATGATAAATGAGAAATATAAATACTCCGACATAACGGGTAAAGTTATCGGTTGTGCAATGGAAGTCCATAAGACTTTGGGAAACGGCTTTCAGGAAGTTATCTATCAAAGGGCCTTGGCTATTGAAATGAATTATGCCGGATTAAAATACAGCCGGGAGATAGAGATGGATATTTTCTATAAAGGTCATCAGATCGGAACGCGTAGAGTCGATTTCTTAGTGGAAGACATTATCATGGTGGAATTAAAGGCTATCATACAATTGGAAGATGTGCATTTGGCGCAGGCGATCAATTATCTGGAAGCTTACAATTTAGATGTTGGTTTACTTATCAATTTTGGTTCAAAGAGCCTGGAGTTTAAAAGGGTGATGAAAAAGTCTTGAATTATGAATAGTCCTGAACTATGATCAGAGTGATTAAGAGTGAAAAATCATAGTTAATCAACGAATCAGTGTAATCAAAGTTCAAGACTGAGTCAGGGGAGATTTTGTGAAACTTTATTACGCGCACAGCATTGAAGGAAAGCCGGTTGATGAATGGCATTTACTTGAGGAACATCTGAAGGGGACGGCGAAGCTTGCGAAATTGTTTGCGGATGCGTTTGGATCGGGGGAATGGGGGTATCTGGCGGGGTTGTGGCATGATGTGGGGAAGTATTCGGAGAATTTCCAGAAAATGCTTCTTGCTTCTGTCGATGCTCATATTGAAACAAAATCCGGCAGGGTAGATCATTCAACGGCAGGGGCAATTCACTCTGTTGCAAAATTTAATATACCAGGAAGAATATTCAGCTATCTTATCGCAGGACACCATGCCGGACTTGCTGACTGGCAAACCACTGAAGCAGGCAACAGGAGTTTAATCCACCGTCTTCAAAATGAAGATCTCCTCAAGAAAGCCCTCGAATCAAATATCCCGCAGGAAATCACAGAACAATCTCTGCCCAAGCAAAAATTCAGGACAAGCGAAGGGCATGCGCTCTGGATCAGGATGCTATACTCCTGCCTTGTTGACGCTGACTTTCTTGACACAGAGGCGTTTCTTGATCCTGATAAATCAACGGCACGCAAAGGTTACCCTTCACTGAATGCACTTCAGCCTCTTTTTGAAACTTATATGGAGAGGAAACAGGCTAATGCTGATGATACCGCTGTCAACAAACAACGGACAGAGATATTGAGGCAATGTATTATGAAAGCAACTCACACGCCTGCAATCTTTACATTGACAGTTCCAACAGGCGGCGGGAAGACTCTTTCGTCGATGGCTTTCGCCTTGCATCATGCAGCGGAACACGGCAAGAGGCGCATTATTTATGTCATTCCCTACACGAGCATTATTGAGCAGACAGCCGATCAATTCAGGGAAATATTCAAAGATACAATTGTCGAGCATCACAGCAACGTTGATGTGTCGGATGAAGGACACGAGACAACAAAAAGCAGGCTTGCCTGCGAAAACTGGGACGCTCCGGTTATCGTGACAACATCGGTTCAATTTTTTGAATCACTTTTTGCCAATCGCTCAAGCCGCTGCCGAAAACTGCACAACATTACAAATAGCATTGTGGTTCTTGATGAGGTTCAGCTTCTCCCGCCTGAATATCTCAATCCAATTCTCCATACGATGAAAGAGCTGCACAATAATTATGGTGTGACTTTTGTCCTGAGCACTGCTACTCAGCCTGCCTTTGGCGAACACAAATCATTTAATTTCAACTTTGAGGGTTTGGGATCAACGGTAGAGATCATGGAAAATCCAGTTGCTTTACATAAGGCATTCAAGCGCGTTGAAATCCATGTGCCGGACAATCTTATGACTTCCCGCTCATGGGAAGACCTTGCAAAAGAACTTGCTCAACATTCGTCTGTCCTGTGTATCGTCAACAGACGCGATGACTGCCGGATGCTTTATGAGTTAATGCCGGAAGGGACATTCCACCTCTCTGCTCTCATGTGCGGAGCTCATCGGTCAAAAGTCATTTCACAAATAAAACAGCAACTCAAGGACAAACTGCCTACGCGCGTAGTCAGCACTCAGCTTGTGGAGGCAGGCGTTGATCTTGATTTCCCTGTCGTGTACCGCGCTATAGCAGGGCTTGATTCAATTGCGCAGGCTGCGGGTAGATGCAACAGGGAAGGACTTCTCGATAAAGGAAGTGTTGTAGTTTTTGCTCCGCCGAGCAAAATACCTGTTGGTTATCTAAGGCAAGCGGCAAATACCAGTATGATGATGCTATCCGATAAAACAAACGACCTGCTTTTACCAGCTATGTTTGAGAAGTTTTTCAAATCACTCTACTGGCTGCAAGGGGAAAATCTTGATAAACACGGCATACTGAAAGACCTTGCGACTGACGGCGAACTTCGGTTTAGCTTTTATACTGCTGCTCAGAAGTTTAAGTTGATTGATGATTCGCGGTACGCTCCTGTAATTGTTCGCTATGAGGAAGGGGAGCGATTGATAGGGATGTTGAAGAAACTTGGTCCCGAACGGTGGCTGATGAGGAAGCTACAAAGATATGTTGTAAATTTGCCGAGATATGTTCACACGAAACTTCGTAACGAAGGCGCTATTACGGAAGTTCATCCGGGGATATTTATTCAGGAATACGGCGCAATGTATCATAATGATCTTGGTTTCTGCGCTGATAAATCTATGATCTATGAACCGGATGATTTGATGTGTTAGGGAAAGATACAGATAGAAAGGAGGTATCAGGATGAGTGATCCACTTATCAAAAGTCTGCCCTTCCGCCTAAAGGTCTGGGGAAGGAATGCTTGTTTCACGAGACCGGAGATGAAGGTTGAGCGTGTTTCATATGATGTAATGACACCATCTGCCGCGCGTGGAGTACTTGAAGCAATACTCTGGAAGCCCGCTATCCGTTGGAAGGTGATGCAGATTGACGTTCTGAATCCGATCAAGTGGGAATCGGTACGGAGAAATGAGGTAGGCGCCGTAATGTCGCCACGTACAAGAGGAATATTCATTGAAGAGCAGAGGCAGCAACGGGCGGGGTTGTTCCTGAGGGATGTTGCATACACAATCCATGCTTATTTCGAGATGACGGACAAGGCAGGGAGCGAGGATACGATTGTTAAATTTCAGGAGATGTTCCTGCGACGTGCGGAAAAAGGGCAATGTTTCCACCGACCTTATCTTGGGTGCCGTGAGTTCTCTGCTGATTTTAAACCGTTCCTTAACGGTGAGACTCTGCCGGAGCCGATTCCTGTCAGTCAGGATTTCGGCTGGATGCTCTACGACATGAAGTACAAAGGTACAGAACCTACTGCCCGGTTCTTCAGAGCAAGCCTCGACAACGGACGCATGAAAATTGATGAAAAGGAGGTGAGGCCGTGATATTGCAAGCATTGGCAAAATATTACGAGCGAATACCCGGTGTAGCGCAGGAAGGATTTCAACAGCAGGGAATTCCTTTTATTATTGTTTTGAATAGTCAGGGAGATTTTAAAGGCCTGTTGGATACACGTGAAGGCGAAGGGAGAAAGAAGACTGCGCGACCTTTCATGGTCCCCAAAGCTGTGAAAAAATCAGTCAACATAGCGGCAAATCTTTTATGGGGTACCCCTACTTATGTTTTAGGGCGTCCGAAGCCAGATAAAAAGAAAGATGCCGAGAAACTTCTTGAACGTGCAAAAGATCAACAGAGAAGTTTTCTCGACAGGATTGTAGAAACTTTTTCTGATAACCCATTGGATGAAGGGATCACCTCTGTTATCCGATTTCTTGAACATAAAAACTACGAACAGCTTTTTACACATTCACAATGGCAGGAGATTGAAGAAAGCGGAGCGAATATATCATTCCAGCTTGAAGGCGACACAGAGCTTGTCTGTCAACGGGAAGTCGTCAAAGATACGATAACTTCCAATGTTGTAACTGATGATGCAGATTCTCAGGTATGC
>CAYMUX010000095.1:0-13070 GCA_964393845.1 uncultured Nitrospiraceae bacterium | reverse complement strand
ACGTTACGCTGTTCCCAACGTTTATTGAGTAACTCGTTGAACTTATAGTCGGCGTTGGCAAAAGATAAAATGTCGCCAATGATGAATACGAACCGCATTGAGCTGCCGAATTCTTGGTGCATATCTGCCAATTGTGATTCGCATTTGCAGGCAACGTAGCGTCATAGCTAACCGCATCTACTGACATAGGAATGTGGATACTGCCATCAATAAGAATGTCGTATCCATTATTCCCTGTTACGTTCTGCCATTTCAAAATAACTTTACCGTTCGTGTTGAGAAATGCCTTGCTGCCATTAAGGGGACTTATAATGGTAGGCGGTCCTTTAAGAACCGAAACAGGTATCCCATTAGAGGGAGTCAGCGTAAGTTCATCCCTACATAAAACCGTCGGACTTGATCCCCATGCGCTGTCAACCGTAGGATTGGGAGTCAGAGTTGCTATACCGCTGGAATTAGCTAATGCAGTACCGAGAGGTGTCAACCCGGAACCTGGATTATAAAAAAATGAAGCTGTCCGGCTTGCACCACTTGCCGTTAAACTACATGTCATGGTTATGCTGGAATTTATATTGACCGGATTAGGGGTAACGCTGATGGTAGGAGTTACAATCTTCTCCATTGTAAGATTGTTGCCAGTAGAATTTTGTCCCGAAAACAAGGTCACTTGTTGTGTAGGACTGTTCAGATATCCAGATAGTACTGAATAATAACTGTAAGTGTCCGGTACAACATTGCTAATCGTGTAAACTCCACTTATTGGGGCGCTTACAGCACTATAGGTTCGGTTTGCGTTCGTCAGGTACACCGTAGCACCTGCTATCGGCGAGGTAGGACTTATTCTGGCATCTCGCACGCCACCGCTAATAGTTGCTGGCGGAGTAGTAACCGTTAAAGTTACACCAGGAGAAATTATTGGAGGAGATAGAGTTTCATCCCTGCAGTAAAGCGTCGGACTTGATCCCCATGCGCTGTCAACCGTAGGATTGGGAGTCAGAGTTGCTATACCGCTGGAATTAGCTAATGCAGTACCGAGAGGTGTCAACCCGGAACCTGGATTATAAAAAAATGAAGCTGTTCGACTTGCACCTTTTGCAGTTAGACTACATGTCATAGTTATACTGGAATTTATATTTACCGGATTTGGTGTAACGCTAAGAGTTGGGGTAATTGGAATCGGAACAGTTTCAATATAATCGAAGCCCACACTCTTGTTGAGTATGCCATTATTAGCGGGGTCAATCCTTATTTGTGTAATCGTACCTGTCCATTGTGGGCTGTATGTCATATCTACCTGATAAGTGTTGTAAGCTCCATTATTAGTCACGTAAAAAGGAACCGGTGTATTATTTGGCATATTTGGGGATGAAACTGTGGAAAAATAAATATATCCCTGCGTATCGGCCCAGTTACTGGCCAAGCTCAAATTGATCAAATTATTTATTGATGCCTGTAAATTCAAATTTAAGGGGCTAACTACACCAGGGTCACTTGTACCTGTAGTGGATGTCGTTACAGCATATAAAGAACATACTGGCGAGCAGCCCTGTGATACTGTGGCATTTCTCCCTGACCAGCCTTCAACCGATGATGTAAAATTCCACCTATAGGCCTCCGCATATCCAGTGAGACAGAAATATAAAAGGAATATAAGAAAAGTTATTAAGTTAACTCTCCTATTCATTGCGCCAGGTCCTCAGGAAAACAAGCAGAGGATAAAGAAGCAGAAACACGCTTATCTACGATAAGCAACAAACTCGGCAGGGCCACGAAGAAGCATATTAACAATATACGAGCTTGTTTTATTTTTTGGGATGAAGACACTTTAGAGTCCCCTTTCTTTGGAACCAAAAGAGCGGGGACACACCCCTTCATCCCCTCTTTGCCAAAGAAGGGAATAAAAAAAGGACGTGCCGCAAGACACGCCCTTCTGTATCCAATATTTATCCGAATAATACTTAAATTCTGTCTGTGCAAAATACCTGCCATAAGGTTAAAACCTCTTTCCCTAATTTTGCATCATGTTTTACAGAAACAGGGGAGAATAGAAATGTCGATCTTCAGCAGCCCCTCAAATGTTGATGAGTAATTTATACACTAAAAACTGCTTGCCCGTCAAGAGAAATCTTTATTTGCCGGATTGCGCACTCTGCCTTCTTTAATATCTGTTTCCCTTTGAAGAATTTTTAATTTAAAGATGACATTTAATAACAGACATCATGTCCGCCAATGTCAATGAAATTTATGCCGCCATTATCAAGAACCTTAAAAACCAGCCGATCTGAATAGCTGATTGAAAACGCATGGTATTCTTTGAGATTGCCTTTCAGCTTATGAGTCTTCAAGCGCTCGTCAAAAATATTTTCCTTAAATATTTCAAGTCTCCTCTTAAGTTTCTCCTTTTCAGCATTTGTCAGTTGGCTCTTATACTTCTCAAATCGCTTTTCAAAAGGCTTATCATAGAGAATATATTTAGGCTTCATGTTCAGATACTTTCAATGAACTTATCAACTGAAACCTTCTTAACTTTGCCAGCCTTCAGATTATTCTCTGCTTCATCAAGACGCAACAAAAACTGCTGCCGCTTTACATTCCTGTATAGTTCTTTGAGAATATTATATTCATCCTTTGGGACGCTAACAGTATCCCCTGTAATTTTTATAGTCCTTGAATGCATATGTCATTGCCTCCTAATTGTTTTTTAACAATGAAATGTTAGGAATGGTTGCCTATTAGTTAACCAGCTATATCAAGCAGTTGTCAATAAAAAAATCATGTATGTAAATATTTATCTGAATCATACGTCTATAAATAAAATTATCTCAAAAGCGAAAATAATAATAATTAAATCAGGCATGATAATACAGGCCTGGCTGTTTTATAAACCTATCGAGAATACATGGATTTATTGGCCTTAGATGGAAAATCAACCAGTTTCATATCACTTATATCTTGTTGAAGCAGACTGAATCCGGTTTCTATAATGCCTTGCTGCATTTTTTTATCCCCCGGGTTGCCCAGAGGTTTACCGGCTGAAGATCTAACGGACACAATTCTTGGCGGCCTGGCAAGTACGGTAATTTCTTTTCTGAATGTAATGCAGACAGTACTGACACCTGAAGCTTCAATATTCCTTGCAATCAGTCCGACCGCCTGTGTGCAGAGGATTCATGTCGGGGTTAAGAACGCAATATCAACGTTGAGTTCCTTTAGACGCTCGCCGACTTTTTTTGAACTTTTCATAAGCGGTTTTGTGTCGTAAATATGTCCCATGAAGCTGTAATGCTCTTCTGAAAGTGATTTGATTTGCTCTGTTTTAACATATTCCATCATTCTGTCTATTGGAAAGACACAATTAAGGTCCGCATTTATAAACTTGTGGTTATACCATTTATGTGACACCATTAAATCTTCATGCCCGACTTCTCCCGGCAGTATCCTGTATGAAGAGTCTCCATCTTTAAGACTCAAATCAAACGGTTTGTCAGTTTTAAGATGAAGTCCGCCAGTTGTTATGAGAGCCAATTTAGATTTCTTCAATGGCTTCGACAACGGAGTGACGGGTGTATCATGAAAAATAATAAAGTCGAAATCCGGATGCCTTCGTTTTATTAGACTTTTTGTTATGTATAAGGAATTAATCATGATAATAGTTATTAGTATCGGAAGATTATTTTACTATTTAAAAGACAATCTTATCCAGATTTAATGAAAATAATTCCTCTAAGCTCTGCGTCAGGGCTCTGCATTAAGTTTCAATGAAGATATGATTGCGCAACTCGGCATATTTAAAATGTTTATATGGGGCATAAATAAATAAAAAAAGAGTTGACATTATATATATATTAAGGTTTAATTTATCTATAATCTTTTCTGATAAATGTGCTCTTATCAATATAAATTAAGTATAAAATTTCAAAATCATATGGGGGGCAAAGAAATGAAAAAATCCCTGAGCTGTCTATTTGTATTTTCTCTTGTATTACTGGCAAGCGTTTTTCTGTTATCAAGCAATGTTTTTGCAGTAACTCCACCCTATTTTACTTCTGCCGGACAGTTTAATTACGATGTGGATACAAATAAACTTTCAATTAACATTTCTTCTTTAGGGTTACTTTACTATGCTGACGGCACCATAGGCGTTGGTTCTACTTCGCCGACTGCTGATCCTCTTGTAAAAAATCCAAGAGGATGGTTCGAGCTAGGCGCCGATGATCCTACGAATCCGCTTGGAACACACACCAGTAATATTTTCAATGGCGGCGCAAACGGCAATCAATTTGGTCCATCAGTAGGCAATACCGGGTTATTTGATTTTAGGTTGTATGATTATCTTGGTAATACGCGCTTAACCGCATCAGTGAATAACTTTACGGTAATTCAGAACGGATCACTTTGGGAAGTTAATGTCGGTTTTGATCTGAATAACATGGTGAATATAGCGACTAATCCAAACGGTGGTACAGGAACCCCCCCTTATTCTAAGTTTATAAATGATATTAATTCATTTGGTAGTAATCGATCCGGAAATCTTTATATGAAATTTGACTTCGGCCTAAATCCTACAGGTTTTACTGCTGATACTTACGGTTCTGTGTCATCAACGGTTTCATTTGCCCCTGAACCGGTAAGCTCAATACTTTTTGTCACTGGCGGGGCGGCTTTAGCATTCAGACGCTATCTAAGAAAAAGAAATCAGCAGATTTCTTAATCTCAAGAGATAACTTTTTTTCCAAATTCCATAAAGCGAATATTGTCACACTCAATATATGCTTAAAATTATCTATTGTTTTCTTTATAAGGAAAACAAAGGAGGAGAAATGGGAAATATAAAACGAAAGCTGATTGTATCTGTTTTCGTCTTACTATCTTTATTAATTCTTGCCGGGAACGGATGGTCACAGCAGATCGGTTTGCCTCACGCCTTTTTTGATGGTTTAGTTGAGACATATTTAGACAACGGAACTAACGATGATCTGATTTTCTTGTATACAAGTATTTTTTCGATTACTTATGCGGACGGAACTTCGGGCAGCGGCGATAGTATTCTCTGGTCGACAGTAACCATCACAGGATCCAAAAGAAATCCCTTAGCTACCCCGGGAACCACATTTACTCCTGCGACACTTACAGTAAGTAACGGAACCACTACTTATTTAAGTGCTACTTTAAAGAATATTCAATTTGTGCTTGTCGGTGGTTTGTGGCGCTTAAATCCTAATCTGGATATTAACAACCCATCAACCCTTAATTTAGATAATTTAATATTAAACCCGGGGCCAATTCCATCACGATATATACAAGATCTGCAAGCGGCTCTGGGGTCTCAAACTATTGCCGGAATGACAATGACATTGGATGTTTTTAATGGCAATATTACCGGTGATAGTCAGAGTGCGATTCTTGAGGGTTTACTTGATGGTGTCCCTGTAAATATAAACCATCCTCCAGTTGCCAATGCCGGACCTGACATTACTATCCCAAGCAATCAAGTTGCCACAACTACAGTTCAAGGCACTGTAACAGATGCAGATTCTGCTTATACGCTCACATGCCGCTGGATGGAAGGTACAACCGTTTTACGGGATTGGACCTCTGTCGGGATAAATGGTGAATGCCCTCTGAATTTAAGCGCTCTTTCACTTGGCATCGGAATACATACCCTGACCCTTGAAGTGAACGATGGGCAGATAACATCTTCAGATAATATGACATTGACAATAAATAACTCTGTGCCTAATGCCAATGCCGGAAATGATATCACGATTACAAGCGAACAGGTTGCCGCAACCATGATTCAAGGTGTTGCCACAGATTTCGATGGCAATGCGCTCACATGCCGCTGGACAGAAGGATTAACCGTTTTACGGGATTGGACCCCTGCCGGGCTAAATGGTGCATGCCCTCTGAATTTAAGCGCTCTTTCACTTGGCATAGGAATACATACCCTGACACTTACTGCGAGCGACGGACTGGTAACATCATCAGATGATATGATATTGACAATAGCCAACACACCGCCGTTTGCCAATGCCGGAGAAAACCTTACCATTACAAGCGATCAAATTGCCGCAACCACAATTCAAGGTGTTGCTGCAGATTTTGATGGCGATGCGCTCTCATGCCTCTGGACAGTAGATGGGACCCCGCAAACGGCCTGGAGCCCTGCCGGGACAAGTGGTGAATGTCCTCTAAATTTAAGCTCTTATTCATTAGGATTAGGGGCGCATACTCTGATTCTTGAAGCTTACGACGGGCTGGCAACATCATCAAATATAATGATATTGACAATAAACAACTCTGCGCCTCATGCAGCTCCGGGTGGATCAGGTGTGTATGAAATTAACACTCCTATAATATTGCCTGGTGATGTATCTGATTTCGATGGCGACATGTTAAATTATCAATGGACAGATGGGACAAATGTATTATGCTCCGGGAATATTCAGTCAGTTGCAGGTGGAACATCTGTACTTCTTCCTGATTGTGTTGTATCAAACCTGAGCCTTGGTATGCATACAATCAGTCTTCAGGTTTCTGACGGGTTTAATTTGCCGGATACAAAAAGCGTTACAGTTCAAATAATTGATAACATTGCTCCGAAACTTAAACCTAAAGCAAATTTATACATCCTCTGGCCGCCAAACCATAGAATGGTGGATATTGCTATTGCAGCAAACGCAACTGACAACAGTGGATGTCCTGTTACATTAAGCGCAATAGTTAAAAGCAATGAACCTGAATATGGTTTAAATAGGGGAGATCAGGGACCTGACTGGACTCAACCGGTAATAGACCAGAATACAGGAATGATATACTTCCAATTGCGCGCTGAGCGTTCAGGTCGTGGTAAAGGCAGGATTTATACCATAACCATAACAGCAACAGATTGTTCAGGCAATATCAGTACAGCAAAGGTAAAAATCCGAGTTCCTCACGATAAGGATAATATAGATAGAGAGAGAGAAGATAGGGAGGAGCATGATAGGAAAGGAGATGATAGAGAAGATAGAGATGATTGAAAAAGGAGTAATGTAACTCGTAAGTCCTGAAGGGGAGTCCCGATGTATCGGGGCTCCCCCTTTTTTATTTAGCATTATAATAAATGGCTCCTTTCTAAAGAGGCTGGGAAATTATCAGATGATTCAATAAATCGTCATTCAGACACGTCCGGTCTTCGGTTTATAAAGAATCCTGAAATTAAAATAATATTTTTCATGTGATCAAAATATGATATAATTTTGATAAATCCAAAATAGGAAAAAATTAATGGACGAATGGGCCGAGTTGTTGTTTACATATGATGATGTAGAGGCTGAGATTGTTAAAGATTTACTGAAAGCGGAAAATATAGAGGTTATCGTGAAGTCTCAAAAAATAAGCCCTTACCCTGTAAGCATAGGAAGAATGGGCGAGATAAGGTTATTTGTAAGTAATGAAGATCTGGAAAAAGCCAGAGACATATTATCGGTTATGAAACAAACTCCGGAGAACAAAATCAATGATTATTGATACACTGAAAAAGAGTGAGATATTTTCTTCTCTTAAGGATGAAGAATTAAAGAGCATAAGCGATCTGTTTGAAAAAGTAAGTTACAAAAACAATGAGACCATATTTTCTGAGGGAGACCCATCAGACAAGTTTTATCTTGTGGCTGAAGGAAGTCTGAAAGTACTGAAGCATACATTGATGGGAAAAGATATTATTCTGGAGATTATGTCCCCGGGTGATATATTTGGAGGCGTGGCAGTTTTGGATAAAAAACCCTTTCCTGCATCTGCACAGGCGATGGAGTCAACCACTATAATATGGATCAGCCGTCAGAATCTGCTGAAGATAATGGATGAGTATCCGATACTGAAGCTTGAGATTGTAAAATATTTCAGTGACAAGCTCAGGGATGCCCATGAAATGCTGAAAAATATAGCGACTGAAAGAGTTGAAAAAAGAATCGCATCATTGCTGCTTAAACTTTCCGAGAAGGTCGGTATCGATGATAATGAATACAGGAAGATAGATTTTCCGTTGACCAGGCAGGAAATTTCTGAAATGGTGGGAACAACCGTAGAAACTTGTATCAGGACCATGAGCAAACTACAGAAGAGTGGCATAATAAAATCTTCAAACGGCAGGATATCGATAAAGACAAATTCTTTGCAAAAATTTCTTGACGAATAGGTACACTTCTCAGAGCTTCTTCAGTGCCTGAAGCTTCTTCTTTTGTTTTTTCGAAAGCATCCTGGGGTTACCTTTAGATGGAGAAGGAGGGGCATCGTCTTCATCTTCGTAATATTTCAATAGTTCTTCATCCGACGGCGGATCAAGGACCGGAGCATCGTATTTAATACGGTTAAGGGCCATAAAAAGCTTTTCTTCGAATTCGGCGGAAGATACCGCTGCAAAGTCTTTTCTGGCCGCATAGTCGGATACTTCCCTGTCGGAGCTGACAACAATCCACGGCTTTGAAGAAGACGAAAGGGTCCTTTTTATTACATTGTCCGCTTTTTCACCAAGTCTGGAATATATGACTGTAACGTGACGCGCCGTGACACGGGTCTGGTCTTTTTGTCCGCTTTTCCAGCCGTCAAAAACCAGCATAATCTGATGGTTTTTTAAATCAGAATATTTGAGGAGTTTTTCTATAAGCTCCTTACGGGCTTTTTCAAGATCTTCGTGGGCGATACCGATCAGGTTGTAGCCGTCTATAAGGATGTAAGCCATAAAAAAGGATCCATGAGCCGGGATCCAGGGGCCATTATACCCGGACCCTGTGGACCCCGGACCCTGTTTTTTTATACTGTTGCCTTCTGCGCCTCTTTGAGCCAGAGGAGCTTTGAGTGATTTATAACACTCGCATTAATTCCATCCATAATATCAGACGGATTTGCATCAAGTCCCTTTTTCTTCTCAAATGGAGTGAACTTTGGTTCACTGGTTTCATGTGCGCTCTTTATTTTAGATGATTCTTTTATAGTAGTTCCTAACACCTTGGAAAGCTGTATAAAGATATCTTTATGCTGTTTTGAATCACCGGCAGGCTCTATTATCTTTTTTACATCTTTATCTTTACCAAGATAATTTGTAATAGTTCCTTCAGACTCAAGGTACGCAGCAGCAGGCAGTATAACATCAGCCTGCTTTGCCAGCTCGGTCATATAGGATGTTTGGACTACCAGAAAACCAACATCGGGTCTTTTTGTAACCGGTAATTCTCCAATTGCATAGAGAACATCAACTTTGCCGGATGTCATTTCTGAATATGTCTTGCCGTCTGTAGTAAGGCCCATTGCAATTACGCCCCTTGCGTTTGCTTCAGCCGGTACGGCTACTACTTTAATATCAAGAAGCAGAGACAGATTTCTGGAGGCGTTGAAGAGGGAAGGGGCGCAGAATATGACTGGATAAGCGGCTTTTGCTATCAGTTCCGCTGCCTTCTCAATATCTTCGGTTACAGATAAGCCGGAAACAGCGGCAGCAATGTCTTTATCTGACTTACCACCTTTATCAATGAGGGCTTTGGCGATCTGCGCAAGAGTTGAAGCTTCATCAGCCTGCACGCTTATGGCCGCAGATGATGCAATATTTGTTTCGCCTGAATTAAGCGCAATGAGTTTTGCTCCCCTGGAAACTCTTCTCCTTATACCCGCATCAAGCGCTGGAAGCACTCTGTCCCACTGGGAAGGGGTGAGTCCGGCAAGAATAATTACATCCGCAGCGTCAAAGTCTATGCTGTCGGAAAATTTCATAGAGTCAGCATCAGCATAAAGGCTTGCGGTTGTATCAATATTTTTTGTTTTAATTACATCTGCGGCTAATTTCGAAAGGATAAAAGCGTCCTGATTCAGAATTCCTGCTGTGCTTATGACACCTGTCTTTCCGTCAGCCCGTTTTAGTTTTTCAGCCGTTAAATCAAGGGCCTCTTTCCAGGTTGTTTCCTGGAGCGTGCCGTTGACCTTTTTCATTGGTGTAGTGACCCTTGCATCGGATGACAGGGCTTCGAAACCAAACCTGCCGATTGCGCAAATGTATTTTTCTACAGAGCCGTCTTCAGCCCCGGAATTTATTTTTACGATTGCACCGTCCTTTGAGCTTACTGTTATATCACATCCGTTTCCGCAGGAAAGACATACGGAGCTGTTCTTTGTATAATCCCATTCCCTGCCTTTTCTCCACCTGTCAGCCTCAAGGAGCGCGTTAACGGGACATGCGTCTACACAGCTCCCGCAGAATGTGCATTCAGATTCCTGCAAAGGCTTGTCCATTGCAGTTGCTACCTTTGCGCCAACTCCTCTACCCATAAAATCAAGAACATTCGTGCCCTGTTCTTTGCAGACCCTCACGCATCTTGCGCAGAGGATGCAGTAGTCGGGGTCTCTCTTGATAAACGGATTGGCTTCATCAACTGGATAACCGAATTTCTTTCTAGTGAAATTGGATTCTTTGACTTCAAAATTATAGGCATACTGCTGGAGGTTACATACTCCTGCCTTGGTGCAGGTCATACAGTCCAGGGGATGCATTGAGAGGATAAGGTCGATGATGAATTTCCTCATCTCTTGCAGCTTTTCGGTCGCGGTGTTTATCACCATGCCTTCCTTTACCTTTGTTATACAGCCGACAACCGGCGCCTTTCCACCTTCAACATCAACCAGGCAGAGCCTGCATGCTCCGATGCCCTTCATACCTTTTAAGTAGCAAAGGTTAGGAATGTGTATCCCAGCTGATGCTGCGGCATCGATAAGATTCGTGCCTTCAGCGGACTGGACCTGTTTGCCGTCTATTGTAAGATTTATTTGCTTGGACATTGAAACCCCCTTATATAAAATTCAAGATTCAAAATTCAATATTAAAATTGTTAACTCATAACTCCTGACTCGTAACTCTATTTAACTCCTGCCGGTTCCTTCTCAGCCATTTCCCTGGCAGACACGAGCTTTACCGCCTCATATTTGCAGACTTTCATGCATTCACCGCATTTTGTACATCTCTTCTGGACTATCTCAAATGGCGTGTATCCGGACAGATAGGGTTTTTTCTTTTCGCCCAGTATCGCATTGTCTTTACATGCGTCCAGGCAGTCACCGCACATTGTGCATTTCTCCGGGACAATAATGTATTTAACATGGTGTAGGCATTCATTCTTTACACAAAGACCTGAAAGATGATCTGTAAATTCGGAGGAAACGATATTTTCCAGTATGTATTTGGCGGTGTCTTTGCCCCTTTTGCACATTGAGGCAACCAGCATATGAGAAGAAATGATGTTTATCTTATCAATGTCTTCATTACCGGCGTTGCCTTCCACTAAACGCTTAAGCCTTATCCTCGCCTCATAACTGCCCATGGAGCAGGGGAAGCACTTTCCGCACATCGGGCCGGCAAGGAATTCCTCGACGAATACCAGAGACCTCTGAACAGGGCACTTTTTCTCGTCAGCCTTTGCCCGGACGTCTTCCATTTTTACCTGTGTAGTTTCTTTTTCAGTCATTTTATACTCCTGAAATTCTATTTATAAAAATGTCTTTAATTCTTGATCTTTTTGCATCCCGGTATTTCGGGACATCTGAAATCTAAATGTCCATTTGCCGTCATGTACGGGCAAGGCGCGCCTTGCCCCTACGATTTTACCGCTGCCTTCTGTCTTCTGTGTTTCTCTATTTTCACTGCATCAGTAGGGCAGACTGGATAGCATGCCTTGCACTTTGTGCAGTAGTCCTGATCTATGAAAAATTTATTTCTTGTCTCTCTCACCGCGCCGAAGGCACAGGCCTGTTTACAGAGGCCGCAGAGGATGCATTCGGGATTTTCGATTCTGAACAGGCCGAGGCCGCTGCATGCCTTGGCACGGCAGTATTTGTCATGGATATGTTCTTCATACTCTTCCCTGAAATACCTGATTGTGGTCAGTACGGGATTGGGTGCGCTGTTTCCGAGTCCGCAGAGGGAGCCGGCAACTATCTTATTGCCCAGGTCCTCGAGTCTTTCTATATCGCCGTCCTGGCCCTGGCCGGAGGTGATCCGCTTCAGTATCTCAAGCATCTGGAAGGTGCCTATTCTGCAGGGCGGGCATTTTCCGCATGACTCAGACTGTGTGAATGAAAGAAAGAACTTGGCTACATCCACCATGCAGGTGTCTTCATCCATTACAACCATTCCCCCCGACCCCATCATTGAGCCCACTTTCCAAAGGGAGTCAAAATCCACGGACAGGTCCAGATGCTCTGCTGGTATGCAGCCTCCGGAAGGTCCGCCTGTCTGAACAGCCTTGAATGCCTTGTCTCCAAGGATTCCGCCGCCTATTTCATAAATAATCTCTCTCAGGGTTATGCCCATGGGTACTTCAACGAGGCCGGTGTTTTTCACCTTTCCTGTGAGTGCGAAGACCTTTGTCCCGGAAGAGTTCTTTGTACCGATGGAAAGGAAATAGTCCGCGCCTTTTTCAATGATCACAGGCACATTGGCAAAGGTCTCTATATTGTTAAGGTTGCTCGGATAGCCCCATGGACCTCCACCCGGTTCTGAAAGCCTTGGCGGTCTTGGCCTCGGGAATCCTCTCTCTCCTTCAATAGACGGGAGCAGCGTCCTTGATTCAGCGCAGCCAAACGCCCCGGCCGCTTCCCTGAAGACGAGTTGAACACGGCGATCGGAACCCTGTCGGGTGTTACCGGTTCGGCCTCGAACTCGGCGTTCGCCCTGAACGTCGCCTCGTCGTCGAGCCAGAACTCGCTCTCGATCACGTCCTCAGCGGCCGGTCTCACGACCGCGCTGGGCATCAGCGGTATTGTGGGCACGACCCAGGGCACGGCATTTTCGTCGTCCCCGGACTCGACCCGCACTTCGCTGCAGTCGGACTACAACAACATCATCACCCAGCTCGACACTCTCGCCGGCGACGCTTCTTATGGTGGCGTCAACCTGCTCTCGGGTGACGATCTCAAGGTGGTGTTCAACGAAACCGGTACGTCGTCGCTGACGATCTCCGGCGTGTCGTTCGACTCTGAAGGCCTTGGTCTCGACCCGGTTGCCCGCGCTGGCTTCCAGTCCGACCGCGACCTCGACGCCCGTATCA
>CAYMUX010000094.1:0-13118 GCA_964393845.1 uncultured Nitrospiraceae bacterium | reverse complement strand
TTTTACTAACGGGCTGGATATTCTCGTGCTGAATAATTACTGGATTGAAAAATAATCCATAAACTAATAGGGAACAGCCGTGCAATTGTACTTTTCCTGATCCAAAGTACGATCTTGAATATAATGTTATAATTATTATCCAATCAACGAGATGGAGGTTTGCATATTGTCACTCTACGATAATTTCCGGGAAAATAAGCCATATTATCTTCCTCTTCTTTTAATTATTTCCATTATTACACACTTCCCTTTCGTGTTAAAAGGTTTTGGTGAAATCGATGCGACAAAAATTGCGGTTAGTGTCATCGACATGTTAAATCACGGTTCAGATGCAGCGTTTTCAAATTTTTATTTTACTGATGTTATTCCCTTATACATTTTGTATCTCAAGTGGTTCATGAAGCAGCTGAATTATGACTATTCATATTTACCTATAGTTATGAATTACACTAATGCTGTGTTCGGAACGTTGACAATTATCCCCGCATTCTTCTTAATCAAACAACTTTTCAGGAACTCTATTATCGCCTTTTATTCAGTTCTCGCCCTTATTTTTGCCCCCTCATTTTATCAGTCCACTATCATGGGCTTCCCTCACCTTGTTGCCTTTTTCTTTTTGCTGGTATCGTTGAATTTCTATCTTTCAGGGATTGATAGCGACCGGAAAAGCCGGGGATATTTTTTCCTGTTTCCTGCAGGGGTATTCCTGACAATTGCATTTCTATTTAAATCTGATATCGTCCTGGTTACAGGGGTTTATTTCGGCCTGCTTATGATGAGGAAGATCAGGGACAAGGGAACAATTGCCGGTTCCTTCCTGATGATTTTGATATCCGGCGTCCTGTTTTTAATCTTGAGAAATATGATTCTCGGCCCGTCAAGCGGCACTACTATGTCAAAAGAAGGGCTGTCCAAATGGTATGCATTTTCCCTTATTCTTCCATCGGCGATAGGGTATTACATAGCACAGGCAAAGCCTATAGCTTATGGTGCAGGGATAGCAACTTTTTGCATGGGGTTGATCTCATTTATATTTTATCTTTTCAAAAGAAGAAGCGATATTCTGGCCTTTATAATTTCCTGGGCTGCGCTGCCGACCGTTTTCTGGCTGGTCATGATAGGGAATAACGCAAGGCACAATATGATCACCGTACTCCCTCTTTTAGTAATAATCGTTGTCCTTTTCTTCGAGAAGGCGCCGAGATATGCAACAGTCCTTACTATAATTATTGTTTTAAGTAACTTCTTTTTAACCGCTCCTTCATTTTCAATCCTGAGACCCAGTGGCAGCCTGTTTAAAAGCAATACCTTGCTTGAAGACAGAATGGAGACATTTCAATCCCTGGCCAAAGAGATAACCAATATCGATGAAAATAAGATCGCGGTGCTGGGTACATTTCATAATCCCCACGTTATTATTGAACTCATGCATTCAGCGCCTTTTTATAAGGCGGTTAAAATTGGAAGGGAGAATTATAAGATACAAATCGGTGACAAAGAATATGTCTTTATTTATTTTGTTGTTGTTAAACCGGAGGATATGGAAGAAGGCATAGAAGATATTATCAGGGAATATCACCTGGATAATCATGTTTTTGTATCAGCAACTTATGATCTGAAGTCTCTTAAGAATCGCGGTATTAAAACAAAAACATTGGATATTATAAAACGATCTGAATTATAACAAGAACAAGTCTGATACATCGATCAGGATATTAAAATTAAGGAAGATCACGAAAAGTTAATTATTCTGCTTTCCACATTCTTTTTACTCTTCGCAATATATTTTTCAGGTGCTCTAAAGATTGTATTTCCGCTAACAGGCCGAGTATAATTTGGGGCCTGAAATAAAATTCAAAATATGCCCTTCGAAGCAATTTCTGAAGTTCATCTGAGGTAAGATTTTCCGGGACATAATTTATCTGGTTTAAAACGACACTGCTTAAATTTTTAATATTTAGTTTGCCCTCTCTTTTCAGTGTTTCAGTCATTTCGCTGCCCGGCACCGGAATCCATATAGTAAACTGGGCCCTTTTAAGAGGCAGTTCTTTTGCCAGCTTTATTGTTTTTAGAATATCCTCCCTCTCCTCAGCCGGGTACCCGAGAATAAAGAAACCTGTCATCCTGATTTTGGTAATCCGATTTACAAGCTCAACTTTTTCCCTTATTGTTTCAAGCTTCTGCCTTCTCTTCATGTGATCTATAATTCTTTGCGAGCCGGATTCGATTGCCATCCCAATGGAATAACAACCGGCCTTTTCCAGTAATTTCAGCATCTCTTCACTAAGAGACTCTACCCGAACTCCATTTGGAAACGTGAAACCTATCTTTAACCCCTTCTCAATTATTCCTTCGCATACACCTATCGCCAAAGACTTTTTGGATGTAAAATTGTCATCGATTATCTGGAACTCCTTGACGCCATATTTTTCGTACAATAATTCTAATTCTTCTAAAATAGATTCCTTGCTTCTTGCCCGGACCTGTCTCCCCATAATGAGTGCATTTGCGCAATACGTGCAATGATGGGGACATCCCCGCGTACATGAAATAGTGGCTAAGGGAAAGTTCTTCACAAAAGCCCCGATAGGGGCGTTAGGGTATTCATTCGGATCAATCAAATCCCAACTGGGCAGGCCTAAAGATGTCACATCTTCAATCGGCCTCAACTCATTTCGAATAATTTTCCCGTTGTCTCTCCATATTAGATGATGGATATTTTCATATGCGCAGTTTTCTTTACCGTTTATCTTTTTAAGAAGTTTCGGCAGGCCTATCTCTGCCTCTCCCCTGAATGCAAAATCCGCATCCAATTGGTTCATTGCGTTTTCAGAATCACCTGAAATATGAGCTCCTCCAATTATCCTGATAATCTCAGGGTTAAGTGATTTAACCAGACTTAAAGCTTCCTGAGCTTCCTGAATGCTGCAAGTATATACCTGAATGCCTACCACATTATAATCAAGCCTTTTTAATCTTTCCTCAAGTATCTTTTTCGTCATATCCTTTTTCATGCCGTCCCATATATCGACTTCAAAACCGTTTCTTCTAAGCGCGGTGGCCAGGTAGCCTAGGCCAAGGTTAGGAGTAGCGGCAAACATGCCTCTTTCACTTGTAATAGGATTTACTAATAGAACTTTCATATCTTCCATTCCTTTATACTGTATCCTGAAAAACTTTTGAATTTTACAATCATTTTATTTGGATAGATGAAGCGCAAAGTTTGTGCAGGGTTTAATAAACGGCATTGTTAATTATAACATAATTAATTCTTATTTCTGTTTGACGTAAAGCAGGCTTGTGCTTTTTCAAGAATAGCGGAAAATAATCATGAGTTGGATTTCTTAACCCTAAATAACCTGATCAACTTATCCGAATGATCCTCGTAAAAAAGCTCCACTTGATCAGTGTGCTTATGCATTTCAATCAATTCATTATAAGAGTCCCACCTGCCGAGGAACCTTTCATCAATAACAATATAGTCAACGTCATACAATCCGGCAAAGTTAACCACGTCAGCGCTGCCGGCATATGGCATCATGGTAAACCTTGCATCGCTGAAGTAGCTTACATAAGGTTTTGCGGACATGACATTGATTTTTTCATATCCCGCCCGGACATTCTCTTTCAGGTAAAGTCCGGCCCTGTCATGTTCGACGGGTTTCGGCACTTTATCAAAACTTGAATATTTCATATATGACAAACTGCTTAAAACCAATATGACAATGATCAGGTATTTAATATTTTTCTCCACCAATTGAAGGGCCATGTTTTTTTCAAAACCGTAATAATTCATCAAGCCTGAAACAGCCTGCTGTGAATTTGAAAAGCCGCCGGATGAAAAATATATGAGGAATACGACGATAAGAAGGGTTTGTTTCTCAATTATAATAAACATGGGGTACATGAAAAAAAACAATAATGGAAATATCATGAATATCAACCTGATCCTGTTTCTAAACAATTCCCTGTTAAAGAATGCGAAGAAAAGCGGCAAGGCTATCGGAATAAGAAGTTTATTCATGGTTTTTATTTCACGCAGGACATTTTTTAGGTATCTCTTTGCAAAAGTGAGGGGGTCTTTTAAAATGTATTCCTTCAATGACCGGTTTTCTTTCCTGTTCCAGCCTTGCAGCTCGCTTTTATCCTTTGTTAAAGCAAAGGCGGCCCTGTCATAGAGGTTATCAGGGGCATTTACTACCTCGTGATATTCCCTTTCATCGCTAAGCTCTCCGAGCAGTATGCTGATATTGGCTTTTCCGGTCGGGCTGAACTTTCCCGTATAATTCTTGAGAAACAGCATATACGGAGAGATGATGAGTCCAAAGATCAGGAAAATGAAAGCTGCTTTAAGAAAGTATTTTCTATTGAAATAAATTTTTTCGCCGAACACTCCGAACACCTGCAAAAGCGGGAGCAGTAAGAGGAACTGGCCCTCCGGGCGGGTGAGGTAGGTCATTGCAAGAGATATCCCAATCAGGGCGGCCATGAAATAATTGTCTCTCTTCAGCGATATCAGGAATAGATAAATTGACAGAAGAAGAAAGCAAAAGAACAGGGCGTCTGAATATGCATCAACCGAAACTATCAATATGACCGGATACAGCGCATAAACAAAGGCTGCAAACAGGCCGGATTCCTTGTTGTACAGCTCCTTACCTACAAGATAAGAGAGAAGAATAGTCATACAGCTTGAAATGAATGACACAAGTTTGGCTGAAACAAAAAGGTCCTTGACTATCAAATTGAGCAAGCCTATGAACAATGGGTATCCGGGCGGGAAGAAGACCCCCATATTATAGTTTTCGCCGAAATTGTATCTGCCGTATTCGACCAGGTTTTTACCCAGACGCGAAAAGGCAACGGTATCCAATACAAAGGCCGGGTTGTCAAACTTAATTATTCGCGCTATTATGCCGACGAGCATGATACAGGCAAGCAATATATATTCTCTTTTCATCTTCATGGCTTTTAATACTTATCGGTTATCAACATACTTTCCAATCAAAAGTTTCCAGGGGATGTCATGATTAGATATTGACTTCCAGAGATAAACCGTAATGGCGACAAATAAAAGGAGATGGTGTCCAATATAAAAATCACTATAATTGAATAAGAAATAAACGGCTGTGACGACGGCAATAAATACAATATCAAATTTTATCCCTTTTGCCAATGTAAGAATCGACATCCTCTTGTAAATAATAAAAATAGAGATTATATCTACCATGGAAAGACAAAATGCCGTAGCCGCAGCCGCGCCTGTCATTCCATATCGGGGCACTAATAAAATATTTAAAATGATATTTAGTATCCCAAATATAATATTCACTTTCATGTATACCTTGTGCTCGCCCGTCATTTGCAAGATTACTCCGATCAATCCGGCGCCTGCTTTTATCATCTGTCCGATGGTAAGAATTACAACCACGACATAACCTGCTGTAAATTCCGGGCCATAGAAATACTTCAAGATATATTTTCCTTCAATAATAAGTATCAGGATTATCGGCATCGCCATGCTCAGAATCCACCGCGTACTTTCACTTACAACCTTTTTCAGTTCAGCAAGGTCCCCGGAGGCATGAATAGATGATATTAATGAAGGGATGACAGCTGCAAAGGCCATCATGGGAAAGTATACCAGGAGAACGAGTTTTGTTGCTATTCCGTATATCCCGACAATCTCCGTGGATTTGAACATACCGAGTATCCAGATATCAGCCTGGGTATAGAGCATAACGCTCATGCCGGTAAATATGATGGTATATGCGACATCCATGACTTTTCTCTTTTCACATTGCCCCTTGACCGGTTTCAATGCGCCCAGCCTGATTTGAAGGAATCTGATTGAGACAATTACAGAGAGTATTTCCCCTGCGGCAAAGGCAATAATTGCATAGAAAGGGGATATCCCTTTAAAGAGTAAAAGTAAAAAAACCAATATCTTAATAACAGGTGAGATAAGTGATTCCGGAATCAATGACCTGAATACGTCTTTATATCCCCTCAATATGCCCCCGATTACATCCCTTATGACCCATGCAGGGATTGCTAATACCACCACAGGCATTAATTTTAACAGCCCTTCGGAATGAAAAATATTAATTGAAATGAACTTTGAAGACACCATTACGAGCAGCATGAATATAATTGAAAAGAGGAGGCAGAATTTTATTGCAAATGAAATCGTCCCTTTTAATTTTGAGTCATCTTTCCGGTCGATATAGAGAGGGATGAATTTCATCATGGTCTCTTCCATCCCGAACTTTGCAATCTGGACGGCTATCCTCACTACGGTTATAGCAAGTATGACCTCTCCGACCCCGCCGGCGCCTAAAATCCGCGCCAGGATGACTTGATTTAAAAAGCCTAAAACCGTATTGGATATCTTAAGGGCAAATGCTATTGCCCCGCCTTTGGCGCCTTCGGCTAAGTTATCGTTACTTTCTTTTTCTAATCCTGGATTGTTCTCAGCCATAAAAAGAAAAAATCAACTTTCTGCAGGGACCTGAAAATCAAACTCGCCCAATGCCGGATTTTTCAAAAGCTTCTTAAGCTTCACCGTGAATTTAAAATCATCCACATATATTTTTAAAAGACCTGAATACCAGAAGCCCTCACTGTTTGATGGATTATCATACACAATTGTTATCATTTTATTTAAAGTCATGATCTCCTGTTTCAGCGGCAAGAGCGTGGCCTTATTCAGATGAATCTCCCTGTCTTCAGTTCTTATGATGTATGTTTCTCCTTCACTGGAAATTTCGCCGTTGCTATAGCCGGCCCACCAGAATATCGCGTTATATAACTCCTTGCCGAGTTTTTTGAGATTGCCGTTATTCTTTCCGGATAAGACATAGAGGGAATCATCTTTGATGACAAAATCGCTTACCAGTATGCCGAGTTGATACATCCTCATATGTACCCAGTCAGGTTTTTTAATAAGCACCGACGCACTGACGAATAAGTAAGGCTCATTATTTCTTTCTATATTTATATCTGCTATTGTCTTGAGGACTTCTATATCATCACTGACTTTTGCGATAACCTCTTCAAGGGACAGTTCTCTTTCCTCATAAAGCGGGGGAGGCGCTATCTTCGGCTTTGGAACGCAGGCAACAAAAACAAAAAGAAGGCTAAAATAAAAGTATTTCAATAGCTTCTTCGACATTTTTGACTCCTATAATATTAATGTTTTGATTTTTGTTGTTATTACTGTTACTGAGGGGGACTATACCTTTCTTAAATCCAAGCTTGGCGGCTTCATTGATCCTGATATCTGCCTGGCTGATTGCCCTTAATTCACCGGACAATCCCGCTTCGCCGAATGTGAAAATACCCGTATCAATGGACTTGTTTTTAAAAGAAGACGCAATAGCAGCTATAATGCCCATATCGATTGCCGGCTCATCAATTTTCAGGCCGCCCACAACATTGACATAAATATCCATTCCGCCCAAATGCAGCCCGAGACGCTTATCAAGCACTGCTACCAGGAGGTTGATCCTGTTATAATCAACTCCGATTGCCGTCCTGCGCGGCACCCCGAAACTCGACGCCGTAACAAGCGCCTGAATTTCTACGAGCAAGGGCCTTGTCCCTTCAAGACTTACCGTAACGACAGAACCGGGAACGTTTTCATGTCTTTCAGACAGGAAAAGCTCCGAGGGATTATCAACCTCTTTTAGTCCGGATTCCTGCATTTCAAACACACCGATTTCATTTGTAGAACCGAATCTGTTCTTAACAGCCCTTAGAATCCTGAAAGGATTGCCTTTGCCCCCCTCAAAATAAAGCACGGTGTCAACTATATGCTCCAGCACCTTGGGCCCTGCGATCGCGCCTTCCTTTGTAACATGCCCGATGATAAATAGAGGGATGTGATGTTTCTTTGCCATAAACATCAATTTTGTAGCGCATTCCCTTATCTGACTTACGGAACCTGGCGCAGAAGGCAGTTCAAGAGAGAAAATCGTCTGAATTGAATCAATGACTATTACTCTGGGATTAATCTTTTGGGCCATGGATATTATGCCTTCAAGGGAAGTTTCGGGAAGGAGAATTATTTCATCGGATTTAATATGAAGCCTGTCGGCCCTTATCTTTATCTGTTCCGGTGATTCCTCACCGGAGACATAAAGGATCTTGCCTAATTTTGCAAGCCCTTTGAAAGACTGGAGGATGATCGTAGACTTGCCGATTCCCGGGTCTCCGCCTATCAGGACCACCGAACCCATAACAACACCGCCGCCCAGCGTCCTGTCAAGCTCCTTGATTCCAGTGGAATATCTAATCCCTGTTGAGGCCGATATTTCGGAAAGCACGACAGGTTCGGCAGTCTTTTGTCTTGAGAGTTTAGCAACTCTCTGTTCTTCGGTAAAGCTGTTCCATTCACCGCAGTCTGGGCACTTTCCCAGCCACTTCGGGCTTGAATGACCGCAACTCTGGCACTGATAAAGGATTTTAGAACGGGGCATGGGGTATTATACCAGTTTGTTCAAACAGTTTGAACAGTTTGAACGGTTTAAGCTATTATATACAATTGACTTTGAAGCCATAATTCTGGTAATTTGAAAGTCCCAAGCCTAATAATATTCCCAGGCGGTGTAGCTCAGTCGGTCAGAGCACGCGGCTCATATCCGCGGCGTCGCTGGTTCGAGTCCAGCCACCGCCACCAATTCCTGCCAATTTTGTTGTAATTCGATATTCACCCCGGCTCGGTTTCAATTTGCAAGCCTGGTCCCGCATAAGGTATGTTGAAAAATTCAGTGTAATATAATTGTTATAACTTAAGATTTATGATACAAGAATATATATGAGGCATCGTTATCAACCGGTAATATATGGAGGCTTGATGAAAAAAATATTTATCGCCTTAATAATACTTTTCGCACCTTTTGTATCTTCCGCTTCAAAGGAGGACGGGGAAGAGATTTTTAAGAACAAGTGCGGTAAATGCCATTCACATGAACGGGCTTTGAGCAAGACCAAAGACTTGGAAGCATGGAAAAGGACTACAACGAGAATGGCAGGCTACTCACCGGGGGATATTTCGTCGCAAGAAGCAAAAGACGTTGCAGAATATCTGGCGGGCCTAACAGCGGGGGGGAGAGCCCCTACTGAAAAACAGGAAGCGAAAATTGAAGATATAGATAAATTGGAAAAGCATGAAGTGTTCGATTTCAAGAAGGTCAGGGTTGATCAGTTTATCGCCCCTGACGTTTGCGAGGGGTGTCATACTGAAATCTATAAACAGTGGAATGGTTCGATGCACAGCAAGGCCTTTGTTGATCCCGTCTGGCGGGCTGCCACAAAGCTGTTTTTTAAAGATGCAAAGGAAAGCGGTGAAATACTTGAGATGAAGGCTTGTGTGAAATGCCATACGCCGCTCGGTTTCCGCTCTTATTCCATTTCATCCCCTGCGGATGATTATGACAAGCTCGCGGACCTTCCGGCACAGGGAATATTTTGCAACTGGTGTCATAATATCAGCGAAGTAAAACACCTTGGAGACGCCGGGTATGAGGTCGAGCCTGGAGGAGGAGAGGATGATCCTTCAACTATGCTCGGGCCTTTTAAAGATTCGGATTCACCGTATCATCCCACAAAATATTCCGAACTGCATACGAAATCCGAGTTTTGCGGACTATGCCATAATGTTTCACATGCAGCAAATAAACTGCCTATAGAGCAGACCTATAATGAATGGAAAAACAGCCCTTACAATACAGGAAATCCGGATACAACGGTCAACTGCCAGGATTGCCACATGAGACAGAGACCGGGGATTCCTTCTACAGGGAAAACCGCCAGACCGGACAATCCGGGGCAGGCCTGTAATGACGGGCCAAACAGGCCTCATCTCTGGACACATTATTTCGTAGGCGCAAACGCCGTTGTCACAAAGCTCCTCGGCAGCGAGCTTCATTCCAAAATGGCAATTGAGCGCCTCCAGAATGCTGCGGATCTGGAACTTATAAAAAATAGCGCTTACAGGAAAAATGAGCTTTCAAATATAAAAGTGAAGGTCATAAATTCAGGGGCAGGTCATTATCTTCCAACCGGGCTTACTGAGGTAAGACAGATGTGGCTTCATGTGAAAGTTACAGATGCGAAAGGGAAAGTTCTTTTAAGTTCAGGAGAGCTGGATAAAAAAGGAGATATTGATGCGAATGCCGTTATCTTTCACACCATACTCGGCAATGAAAAGGGAGAGCCCGTCTTAAACGTTGCACAGGCCGACAGGATATTGTATGACCACAGAATCCCCCCCAAGGGATATCATATTGAAAGGTATGCCTTTTATATCCCGTCCGGGGCAGTGTCTCCGCTGAGCGTTGAGGTTAATCTGAGGTACAGGAGCATATCTCCGGCGCTGTCTCATGTGCTGCTTGGAGACAATACGCCTGATATTCCGATAATTGATATGGTGAAGCTATCAGAAACGATAGAATTTAAGTGATGGAAAATTTATAGCAGCAGGTATGTCTCACATTTTTAGCAGCTTCCTTGTTACTTTTCCGGCCATTGTTTCCCGGGCACTCAATGCACCGTGCGGGCATACCTCAATACAGCAGTAGCACCTGATGCATTTGTCATAATCAAAATGGATCTTTTTACTGGAATGTGTTATTGCTTCAGCAGGGCAATATTCCCAGCATTCTCCGCAGAGCTTACACAAGGAATCATCGCCTTCCGGTCTCTGTACAAGATGTCTGCGCATAACGCCATGAAATTTCTCCGGTCCGAAAACAATAGGCGTTATTTCGGGCAGTTTGAAATCTTTTATCGATGGCAGGTCCCCATTAATTATTATGTCGTCAGCCACAAGCCCCTGCTCCCTGGAAATTTTATTTGTCAGGACCTTATCAGATGATATCCCTAGCATTTTGCATACCGTTATATCGAGTGCTACCGTATTCTTACTTCCCATGAGTATCCCGAGATGTTTTGGCTCTCCCCGTTTTCCCGGCCCTTGCCCCTCCATTGCCAGTATGCCGTCAATAATTGTAATCGATGGATTGACGGCCCTGTATATTTTTACTAATAGCTGCGCAAATAACTCCCTGTTAACGCCGGCCCTTAAATGCCACTCAGGCTTTTTCATCCCTACTATGCATCCAAAAAGATTCTTGACCCCAAGGGTCAATACCATCTGCATGTGTGTTTTCAGTTTGGGCAGGTTTATGAGGACATCTGCGTTGAGGGCGTCGCGGGCTATCTCTATTTTCTTGAACGGTTCTCCGACATCGACTATTACGGATTCCTTAAATTCCCTGTATTCGACATCCATCCCTTTAAGCGCGCTTTTTATACCGCTTTCTTTTAATATTTTTTCAAAAGAACCCACTGCCGGGCTGTCGGAAATCTGAGGTATGGCCCCCTTATCGAGGACGTATTCAACTGCTGCTTTTACAACCAGGGGATGAGTGACAATGGCCTTATCAGGCGATGCCGGAGCAAGGAGATTCGGTTTAATGACAACACGGCTGTTACTTTGAATTCGATCTCCTGCAAGCAAATCCATGATCTCAAAGATTATCGGCCTGAGCGCAGCGTAGTTATATTCCGCTTTTCTGATTAAAACTTCTGACATAGTTAAACGTTCGCCCGTATCGGTTTGCCCCTACTCATATCTCAATGCCTCGATAGGTTCCATTAACGATGCCTTGCGAGCAGGGTATAACCCGAAGATTATTCCTATGAGCACGGAAAAAAAGAATGCGAGCAGTACAGAGGGAGGGGTAATGATAGTGTCCCATGCGCCGAAAGAGGACACCCCATAGGAAATCAGAATCCCCAGCGCCACACCGGATATTCCGCCCAAAATAGATATTACTAATGCTTCAATGAGAAATTGCAGGAGTATGTCCTTCCTTCTTGCCCCCACTGCCATGCGAATGCCTATCTCCCGTGTCCTTTCAGTTACAGAGACAAGCATGATGTTCATGACACCTATGCCGCCGACGAGAAGTGAAACGGCTGCAATGCTGCCGAGAAGGATGGTGAATGTCCGTGTCGTCTCCTGGAGAGTGGTAATAAATTCGGTATAGTCTCTGATATTGAAGTCAGCGTCCGCTCCTCCTGAAATGCGGTGCCTTCTCGTAAGGAGCTTCTCTGCAGTCTCCTTTACTTCCTGGATGTATTCCTGGCCCTCGACCTGGATATAGATGCTGTCCACATAATCCTGCCTGAACATCCTTTTTTGAGAGGTCGTAATGGGTATGAATATCTGATCGTCAGGGTCATGCCAGGACGTCTGCCCCTTTGTCTGCATAATGCCCGTGACAAGGAAGTTAACGCCTTTGATCTTGATATATTTGCCGATAGCAACGCCTTCACCGAAAAGATTCTGCTTTACGGTGGCGCCCAGGACAGCCGTCTTTTTCATCAGCTTGACTTCCTTTTCGTCAAAGAATCTGCCGGTTGCCACGGAAAAATTATTCACAACAGTAAATTGGGGCACTGTCCCTGTAATGGAAGTGGAGGAGTTATTGTTTCCGTATTTGATCTGGGCCATGTTCCTCACCTGGGTGGCGACGTGCTGTACATGGGGCACATCTTTTTTTATGGCCTCTGCATCTTCGATAGTAAGGGTCTCAACAGCCCCTGTCCTGACATGTCCCAGCTTGGCAGCACCGGGACTTACCCTGAGGAGGTTTGTTCCGAAGCTCTGGATTGACTCGGTGACCTGCTTTTTCGCCCCTTCGCCAATTGATATCATGGCTATGATGGAGGCCACTCCGATGATTATCCCGAGCATGGTGAGGAATGACCGCATCTTGTTTGCTGCAATGCCCCTCAAGGCAGTTTGTAATATTTTCCAGAGTAACATTATTTATCCATTTGCCCCGTGTCTTTCTGTATCAACCCGTCACGTATAAAAATGGTCCTCCTGCACATATCGGCTATCTCCTGCTCGTGAGTTACAATAATAATGGTCGTGCCTTTTTCATTCAGCCATTTAAATATATTCATAATTTCCCTGCCTGTCCGGGTGTCAAGATTTCCCGTAGGCTCGTCAGCCAGGATTATAGCCGGATCAAGAATGATGGCCCTTGCAATTGCGACCCTCTGTTTCTCCCCGCCTGAAAGTTCATTGGGTTTGTGGTTTG
>CAYMUX010000093.1:0-13475 GCA_964393845.1 uncultured Nitrospiraceae bacterium | reverse complement strand
TTTAAACCATGAGGGTTTTCTTCTTTTATTTGGTTCCTATCTCTGTTCTTGGGTAACAAATGCCTTGGAAGCCGGTTCTTTTTCGGATTAAAGAATAACAACGTGATAATATATTAAAAGAATGGACAAATGCGAAATGGTAGGATATATTATTTTATGCCGGTCATTATTAGATATAAAGGATATCGCTTTCTCTTTTTCTCAAACGAAGGCGATCCCCCTGAACCACTCCATGTTCATGTGCGCAAAGGGGAATGTGTTGCAAAATTCTGGATTGAGCCAACTGTTTGTTTAGCAGAATCATACGGGTTTACTTCAGGCGAATTGAGTGAATGTGTTAACGTAATAGAAAAGAATAGAAAAATAATTGAGAGGTGCTGGAATGAACACTTTGGTAATTAAACCCTTAGCAAAGAGGGTAAACTTTGATGAAACTAATATGTGGGTTGAGCTTGCTGACGGGCGAAAGCTTGCGGTCCCCCTTGCTTATTTCCCACGGCTGCTCCGTGCGACACCGATCCAGAGAGAAAAATACGAAATCAGCGGTGGCGGAATAGGGCTTCATTGGGATGAAATTGATGAAGATATATCGGTAGAAGGGTTACTCGTGGGTATATGGGACAGAACCCGCACATCAAAAATTCCTCAACAATAAAAATTCTGAAAATTATAAAAGGACACCCCTGTTATTTTAATCTTCTTATTCCAATTTGCTTTAAAGTTGTCATCCCCGAGTGCTTCTATCGGGGATATGGTTTCAATTAAAACCAGATTCCCGCTTAAACACTGCGGGAATGACGGTTCAATGTTTGAGTTTATAAACAGACTCTAATTATCCCTAATTATCCCTGTCCTGTTGACAAAAAATGCCACTTAGGACATTTTATTTACTGCCAATTTTTACAAGCCCGGCATCCAATAGATCACAACTAGCCATATTAATTGAATTCTTATACCTATAATTCAGCTGGCATAAATACTGCTTTATATAAAGCATAAAGCAGCTTTACTAAGAATAAAGATTAGAAAAGGGGGTGGTAAGTCAGAAGCAAAATGTGAGAAGTAAATAAACTTCTCTCAGTAACAAACGGTCATTTTGACTAAAACAATTTAAAGGAGGAAAGAATGTACAAAGCAATTAACAACATCAGAGAACAAAAAGGTTTCACACTTATCGAGCTTTTGATAGTTGTCGCCATTATCGGCATCCTGGCAGCTATCGCAGTTCCTGCATACATCGGCGCGCAGGAAAAGGCAAGAAAATCCAACCTCTCTAAAGCTGCAAAGTCGTCTGAGGCAGATATCCAGCACTGGATGAACTCAGCGTTAAAAGGAATACCGGCTACATCACCCGGGGCACTCCTTGTAGAAGTTGACACTAACTGGGATGGTCAAATAACGGCTGCTCTTGATAGTAATAATGCTACTTTACGGGGTGCAGGTCCAGTTAATGTAACAGTACCTACAGCGTATGCTTTAGCAAGAGCTCTTGAGTTTTCGCCTTGGGCTGGAATGAATGCCGGTTGTGCTGGTACCGCAACAATGTTTGTTATTGGCGCTGACCCTGGAGCAGGCGTTGCAGGGACACAGTGTCGGGTTCTACTTGGTAATTCAGGTGCAGGAGGAAATTCAGTGGCGGTTGTTGCAACATCAAACGGCCCTGGCGGTGGCGGTGGAGCCGGTGAATTGATGTCAAGGGTTGTTGTTACAGCAGAGTAAGTTAACCACATTAAAGAGGGGGAATAAATCCCCCCTCTTTTTTATTAAAGCAAATGTCAATAACTAAAAGAGAAAATAATAAAGGCTTTACCCTTATCGAGCTGCTTATTGTTATGAGTATCATAGCAATACTCGGCACGGTTGGCATAACAGCATATGTAGGATCGACTTTAAAGGCAGCCCGTTCAGAGGCCTATGCTAACCTTTCAGCTTTGCAAGTACTGGAATCACAGTTGGTTGCAGAGACCGGAGTTTACGCTGCAACAACGGGAGTATGCGCACCCGACAACCCAGGTAATGTCGCACTCATAGGGGGCGACCCGACCATTCCCGTAGTGGGCGTACTTCCAGGATTTCAACCCGGACAGAGTTTACAATTCAGTTATTGCATTGAAGCAGATATTGATATTAACGGAGCTGCACAAACTCCTTGTTTCAGGGCACGGGCCTTTGGAAATACCAACATGAGAGCGGCTGGCGATGAGTTTAGGATAGACTGCAATAATAATAAAACCTTCTGAGGCAACAGGTGAGTTGATAGATTTTCTTTTTGAATTGTTGACAGGCTGACTCTCCAGGTAGAGACGTTCCTCTGTTTGTACTATAATAAGCAACATGGTAAAACTTACTGAATCTGATCTTCATCCACACATTAGAGCAAGAATGTTTCAGAGGGGTATTTCTATTGAGGACATGCAGGAGACTTTAAACAAAGGTTGGGATGCTGACGATGCAAAAGAAGGCACTTCGGGAAAAGTATTTATATTCCCTTATAAAGAGCGATGGGAAGGAAAATTTTTTGAAGAAAAAGAAGTAACAGTGTATTATAAATACAAGGCAGAAAAGTTTATCCTATTAACCGCAAAGGCAAGGTACGGCAAAAATTTTTTAAGGAGGGAGCAAACATGAAAATAGAATATGACCCTGAGAGGGACCTCCTGTATATAAATTTTGCAGATATTGAGACAAAGGCAGCCAAGACCATAACCGTAAGCCCGGGAGTACATGCAGATTTTGATAAAGAAGAAAAACTCATAGGAATTGAAGTAATAGATGCATCAACTGTTATGGGCAAAAAAATAGAATTTAAACTCCCTGAGCTTTCAGTTGCTTAATTTATTAAACCCTGCTCAAACCCCGTGCTTCCGCGCAACTGCCACAGGCATTGAATCTTCCGTAATGCGGCGGTATCACGACTGGAATTATTTCCTGGAGAGACACAGAACATTAAGCGCTCAGAAGTAAACGTCACTCCATTGCAGCAAGCTTTTTCTCTCCCATTCTCATCGCCATCCATATAACAAAACTATTTAGAATAAAAACCATCAGGAACAACATACCAATAATTGTCCATCCTCTGAAGGTCAGGTCCGATTTGCTAACTTCTTTCATAAATATGCTTACAGTAGGAATGATCTCAAGCATGATCGTCATTATTATCACTGCAAATGCCGAGAGCATGAAGGCCGTTCCCTGAAAACCTGTTTGCTCCCTGTCCGAATCTATGGGAGAAAACCTTGCGTTATACGCCCCTATTCCAATGGCAAGTCCGGTTACTGAAGCAACAAGCACGAGGCATGTGCCGGCGCCTAATAATATAAACCATATCTTGACGCCAAGGAATAGATTGGAAATAATAATCAGCGTTTCAGCCAATAAGAGAAGCGGAAAAAATGCCATCAGGAACTTGCTCCACAGGAATCTGCGCATGCCGACCGGTGAGACCCTGATAATCCAGAAGGCCTTGCCTTCATTATCTACTGAAGGCAGAACAAGCCGCGCAGCTATTGCAGTAATGACAAATGCAACCAGTCCTATATTAATAAAGGAAATGATATATTTAAGCTGTAAACTCAGGTAGGTGCCCCATTCAACCGGCAAGGCCTTAATACTAAAAAGATAGATAACAATAATAGCAAAGAGCAAAAGCAATTGCGACGCTTGTCTTACATTACGAAAGAAAGTCATCATGTCTTTTTCAATAAGCGCCCTTCTATCTCCCTTCAAAAAAGAGAGACATAAGTATAATGACTTCAACCCGATGCCTCTTTGCCCGCCCTCATATGTCGCAAGCCACGGCCTCTGTGATTGTCCGGCCTTTATAAGGCCGTTGTAGAAAAAGGCCTTAAACAGCCAGTTGCCGAAAACGATGAAGGCGCCTGATGTGAACACTAGCAGCAACATGTAAAATAACGACGCTCCTCCCCCTGCTTTGAAAAAAGGCGTCAAGGTTTCAGTGACCCACATGCTGGGAAGTAACGGAGAGACCGATAGTTTCATTTCAGAAAGGAATATCGTAAGATTCGCAAACCATTCAGGGTTTGCAAAGCGCTCGGGCTTTAAGAACCTGAAAAGTAAAAACAGTATGGCCAGTATCAGCAGCCCGAGAAAAACAAAAATATTTCTGGCCCTCTTTGCAGGCACGACCGCCATAAGAAAAATACTTATCATGACCCCGATGCCCACAGGAATAAGGACAAACAATGTCAGCACGGGAAGTAAAAAGAGATAGTAAATTACCGGAGATTTAAAAAACCATCCCAGGGCAATAAACACAGGGACAATCGCAAATATTATCATCCACGAGGATTTGACCGCGGTTTCCATCCACTTTGAAATATAAATACTTCCCCACGACACCGGAGACGACAGGATAACAGGCAAATCATTTGAAAGGTAAAAATTATTTATCCCTGACAACAGACTACTGAATATGAGAAGGAAAAAAACAAGCATCAGGAGGAGAGATAGTCCTTTTAAAGCAATAATAATCCCAACGTTTCCATCCATCCCCTGAAGCCGCGTTAATACTATTGTCAGATAATGGAGAATAGCTAGCCAGAACCCTGCTCCCAGGAGCAGCACAAATATGGATTTTACATACGCTGTCCGGTCAGAACGTAAAAGCCGGTTTTTAAAAGTCCACCATTGAGGTGACAATATGGTAATTAGCTCTCTCATATTAATCAAATCCCCCCTCACCCCCCTTTACTAAAGGGGGGACACACCCCTTAATCCCCTCTTGATAGAGGGAAAAATTCCCCCTTTGGCAAAGGGGGATTAAGGGGGATTTTTTAATATCATTCATTGCAGCTCCTTTACAATATTCACTATGTCTTCCCCGCCTGTTAAATGGAGGAAGACCTGTTCGAGATCACCTTCGGAATGAGCCTGACTCCTCAGTTCTCCGGCAGTGCCGGAAGATATAACGTTCCCCTTGTGAATGATGGCCATCCTGTCGCACATCTGTTCAGCAATTTCAAGGATATGGGTAGACATAAATATGCACATGCCGTTATTTCGTGAGGCATGCAGTATTTCCTTCAGGAGTCTCGCCCCCCTGGGATCAAGACCGATAAGGGGCTCATCCAGGATCAGCACCTTCGGATTTCGCATGAATACCGCTGACAGGTTAAGCCGCTGCTTCATCCCATGAGAGAAATTTTCAACAAGCTCATTTATCCAATCACCAAGGGCGAAAATCTCCAGAAACTTTTTGCCTTTTTCCTGCAGATCTTTTTTATCAATATCATATAGTCCTGCTATAAATTTCATATATTCCCAGGCAGTAAGCTTCTCATAAAGTATCGGCCTGTCAGGAATGTATCCCATGATCTTCTTTGCCGATATCGGGTCTTTCTGTATATCATGCCCGCCGATTGAAATGGCGCCGGATGTAGGTTTCATAAGACCCATCATCATTTTTATGGTGCTGGTTTTGCCGGCGCCGTTCGGCCCGAGAAAACCGAAGATCTCGCCTGCCTGCACTTTCAGACTGACATCGTTAACAGCTATATGTTCCCCGTATCGCTTGATGATATGGTCAATTACTATCATAATGCCTCCATTATATCAATTCTTAAATTACCTATGATTCCTCCCAGCGCGGCCAATGTATTGATGTCACCTTCCATAAGACGAATATGAGTTACATCTGCCGGGAACTGTCCCATGGTCGGATCAACAGCCACCCACCGGTCAAGCCATACTTCAGGCCACGCATGGTAATAAAAATGTCCCTTACAGTATACAAGCCCTCCTACCATTCTCGCCGGCAGCCCTCCTGCCCGCGCAAATGAAGTAAACAATACAGTGTGCTCGTTACTTTCGCCCTTATGAGTTTTAAAAATATCCATGGCTGTCATCATGCTGGAAGTCGGCATTTTCGTTATAGTCAAATATAAATTTGAAGTCAGGAACCGCGCCAGCTTGAACGCATTCTTTTCAATGCCGGCAAATTTTTTGGCATTATATATGATCGTATGATGATCGCTCTGGACAAAAGGGGTAGGACCCAGATAAGGCTTAAGATCATTGCCCTGATAAGGCAGCTCATAGTTCCGTTCTTTTAATTCCTCCACTTTCTCTTTGCTTATTTCAAGAAAATCCCCCTTTAAAACCTGGCGGCCTTCATTCAATAATGGATATTCAGACACTTTGATACCTGAAAGCCTGATCTTTAAGCGGGAAAGATCTTCAGGGTTTGATAATAATTTATTCGATTTAAGCGCCGGAACAGAAAGATAATCAAATATATAATGCGGCCCTTTTGATTTGGCCGAATCTTCTGTTTCTGCCATATATACAAATCCTGAGGGATTTTGCTCTTTAAGGGTATTCCCCCCGTCGCTGATCCATGAAAGATTTTTACCGATCTTTAACAAGTATGCGGTATTAATATTTATCCCCACCTTGACGGGAATCAATTCCTGAACTTCAACAACCGTATCTGTGACCTTTAACGAAAAGATGTCAAGAACAGGGACATTGAAACGCTTTCCCTTCTCAAGTCCCTGCGCAAAAAGCATCTGTTTGATAGTCAAAGGCAGGTAAGGTTGTCCCTGAATATCTACAGATTCAGTTTTCTTCTGTTTCTCCGTCTCCATAAACACAAGCAGCACATTGTCCTTGTCCAATTCCCCGTGAGACTTAAAGAAAGTTTCTCCGGACCTGGTTTCAAATTCAAAAGACTTTATCCTGTAATCAAGGTCTGTCAGACATTTAAATTGTGTCGTACTGCTGATAGTTTTATCTTTTTGAGGAATGCTCGTTTCACCGTACTGGGTGAATCTGTATTCACTCCCGATTTTTTCGGACGATGTTTTTATGTAGCCTATTTTTGTGTTCTGAACATATATGCCAAACCATTCTTCGCTGGTCTTGAACTGATTTTGAGATACGGATTGTAGAGAGGACAATTCAGCGCCGGAAATGTAATGCAGGTAGACAAGAACAAATACAAGGCAAAGCCAAATGCCAACAATTCCTGATTGAATTAATTTAGAAAACCTTTTTGACATTGTCAGTCTATGTCTGTATGTTGCTTATTTTTATTTTCAATCTGTTTAATATTAAAAAAATATATCAAAACTTGTCTATACTTGTCATTGGGTTATGTGTAGAATTATATAGTCCTTGTCTTCAAAAAGCATAACGTATTATCATTAACAAATTTATTTTCGGGACAGGATTGGATAATGATGGTAAAACCTGAATTTAAGCAGTTCGGAATAACGAAAGAACAGTTTGATTCCATTTACGCAAAAAAACAAAAAATACGGAATTACACTTTCGGTATAAGTTCAGCAGCCGGCATTCTTGCAGGATGTATTTTCGGCTTATATCTGTCGAAAGGTATATATGAAACTGTATTATTTATTCTTTTCTTCGGCTGTTTCCTCGGCAGTCTGTTCGGAGGGATTTTCACTATGATTGTAGTTGCACTGTATATTCTTCTCCTGTATATCTTCTCTCCAGCCTACAGAAGCTGCAGACAGTATCTCTCTGCAAAGTCCAAAGCAGGACCACGCGCGGGGTAGGGGCGTAGCATGCTACGCCCCTACAGAAATTACGTAATGATGGGCCAGTCGTTTTTTTGACGGCGAAAAACTATGCCGCTTGTATGGCATATTCATTGCACATTGACTCAATAAACACTTGAAGCTCATCAGGACTCAGTAGTTTATCAGGCAGAGTGGCTCCTCGCGTGCTGGCCCGGTCAATTTTCTTTAGAATCTCTACCACATAGTGGTTTAGTATCCTGTCAGGCAGCGGCAGATTAAATCCCCATTGGCTCCGTTCTCATCAGGCTTGATTACAAAATAGAGGAAATCATTGATGTACTCGCGTGACAGTTGTGTTTTCATCTTCTCACCTCCGTAGGTGTAAATAATCGGTTCTGTTAAGACTTCTCAGTAAAGTAATGAGGGCTTCTATTAATTTAGAATACTTATCGAGTGGAAATTCTTCTATGCCTTAAATCATATAGAAGAAATGTTTGGGTGAGAAATTGATTGTACAATGGGTGATGCCGGGTCTATAGGGATAGACCCTGTTCTTCTTTCTTATTAATTAATTATAGGGATCAGAAAAGCTCTATCTGCTCTATTCTTTCCTGATGTGTGAAGACCGGGTAGTTATCATTAAAGCATGCCATGCAGTATTTTTCAGGGTTCGGCACTACTTTTAATAACCCTTCAAGGCTTAAGTAACACAATGAATCCGATGTGATATATTTTTTTATTTCATCAACCCTGTGGGTTGCCGCGATTAATTCTTTTCTCGAAGGCGTATCAATTCCATAGAAACAGGGCCCCATCGTCGGCGGGGAGCTTATCCTCATGTGCACTTCTTTTGCGCCGCCGCCTTCTCTTATCATCTTTACAATCTTTTTGCTCGTAGTTCCCCTTACGATAGAGTCATCAACTACCACAACCCTTTTGCCTTCAAGAAGCTCACGGACAGGATTGAGTTTAATCTTGACTCCGAAATGCCTTATAGCCTGACGCGGTTCAATAAAGGTCCTGCCGACATAGTGGTTTCTTATTAATCCGTGATCAAAAGGTATTCCGCTTACTTCTGCAAACCCCAGTGCAGCAGGCACGCCTGAATCAGGCACGGCAATGACAACATCGGCGTCAACAGGGAATTCTCTCGCCAGCTGGCGGCCGAACTCTTTTCTCTTTTTATTAACATTACGGTTTCCGAAAATATTACTGTCCGGCCTTGCAAAATATATAAATTCAAAAACACAAAAAGCGTGTTTTGGGGAAGGTAAAACCCGGAAAGATTTCATTCCGTCTTTATTTATAATTACCATCTCGCCCGGTTCAACATCCCTTTCGTATTTAGCCCCTATGAGATCAAACGCACACGTTTCCGAAGCTATAATGTATGCGCCGTCATACTTGCCTATGCTTAAAGGCCTGAACCCGTAAGTGTCCCTCATGGCAATAAGCTCATTTTCGGTAATTAACAAGACGCTATAAGCGCCCGACAGTCTCCTCATTGTATCGATTAAGCGTTCATAAAGCGCCCCTGCGCGGGAGCTTGCAATTAAATGAACAATCACTTCGCTGTCGGATGTGGACTGGAATATTGCGCCCTTTGACTCTAATTCATTTCTTAACTCAATGGCATTTACCAGATTCCCGTTATGCGCTATTGCAAGAGCACCTAAAGAATAATTGACCATTAACGGCTGAACGTTTTTCAGAGAGCTCGATCCCGCAGTCGAATAGCGGTTATGTCCGATGGCAATATTTCCCGGCAGACGTTTGAGTCTTTTTTCACTAAATATATCCGCAACAAGACCCATGGACTTTTCTGTGAAAAGCTGCCTTCCATCGGATGAGCATATACCGGCGCCCTCCTGTCCCCTGTGCTGAAGGGCGTGAAGGCCAAGGTAGGTAAGATTTGCAGCTTCGGGATGGCCGTAAACGCCAAACACCCCGCACTCTTCATGAAACTTGTCGGTCGATAATGATAAATAAGGGGGCTGCCCTGATTTAATGTTGTCGATAAGTTTTCTAATCTTCTTCAATGACATGCCTGATACAGATAGTATTTATTCGAATCATAGTATAACATTTCTTAACAACTAACCCCTAACCCATATCAACTGTTTTTGTCGCACCATTCGCGTGCGTTTTGAAACATTTTAAGCCAGGGTGAAGCTTTCAGATCTCTTTTCCATTCCATAGGCATCCACCCCCATTGCCAAGATAGAAATGTACGTTCCGGATGAGGCATCATCGCCAGGTGACGTCCATCGGAAGAACAGAGGGCACTAATGCCAAGCGGTGACCCGTTAGGATTAAACGGATATTTTTCCGTTATTTCATTGGCATCATCCACGTAACGTAGTGGCGCTAATTTCTTCTCATTAATTCCATCCAGTATATTTGATTTCGGCACATGCAATTGTCCTTCGCCATGAGCAATCCATACTCCTAAGACTGATCCTTCCATTCCGGAAAGCATAATTGCCGGACTTGGAAGAACAGTGACTGTAGCCCAGCGCGATTCAAACCTGCCGGATTTATTGTGAATGAACCTCGGTTGTTCTATATCCGGCATGTCCTTCCAAGGAACCCACCCAAGCAGCGCCATCAACTGACAGCCGTTGCAAACTCCTAAACTAAAGGTATTCGGACGAATATAAAAATCATTGAACATTTTATTTAGCTTGGGGTTGAACTTTATAACACCTGCCCACCCTTTTGCTGAATCCAATACATCTGCATAGCTAAATCCACCGACAAAAACCACACCCCTGAATGAGTCAAGAGTTATTCTCTCCTCAAGAAGGTCTGTCATTGTAACATCCCATGTTTGAAATCCTGTTTCAGAAAACACCTTAAAAAACACTGACGACATCTCTCTGTCGCCATTCGATCCTTCTTCACGAATGATTGCAATCCCGGGCTTATTTAATTCTATAGATGATTCTTCACAAGGTTCAGGAGTAAAAGTCACTTTGTAAGACGGTCCAATTCGATCAAAAATATTCTTCTTCTCTTCTTCAACACATTCTGGATTTGCTTGCAAGCGTTCGAGTTGATAACTCGTCTCTTCCCAGATGTTTCTTAAAACACGCATGTCCTCATCTAATAGAGTTATGAGTTTAGAGTTATGAGTTTGGTGAGTTATCGTTATCCTTTTTTCTTTCAATGTCCTGCCGATAACTTGATATGGAACAGAGGATTTATCAAGAAGTGATCTTATTTTTTCTTCTTCGTCAGGGATGTATTCCATCACCAGACCTAATTCTTCTGAAAAGAGGGTGGCGATAGCTTCATTATTAACTCTGAACTCTAAACTCTGTAAGGGCGAGGTCACCTCGCCCCTACTAATTTCTACATCAATTCCGCAATTTCCTGAAAACGCCATCTCAAGAAGTGTTGTAATCAACCCTCCATCGCTCCTGTCATGGCCGGATAGAATAAGGTTTTTGGAAATAAGCATCTGCACTGCGTCAAAGGCGCGTTTAAGCAGATCAGGATCATCAACGTCAGGCGACTCGTTTCCAATCTGACCATAAACCTGGGCAAGCGCACTTCCGCCAAGGCGGTCCTTCCCTTTGCCCAAATCAATATACATCAACTTGCTCTGTCCGGGTTTTTTGATGTCAGGTGTTATCACCTTTGTAATATCAGGACAGGTTGCGTAGGCAGATATAACGAGTGTGCCCGGGGATTTGACTGTTTCGGTCTTGCCTGAGGAATCCCTCACCTGTGCAGCCATTGAAAGACTGTCCTTTCCACCATCAATAGCTATACCGAGTCTGATTAATATATCACTGAGTGCCACTGCCGCATCATACAGCTTAGCGCCTTCTCCGGCCAGCTTTGCAGCCCACATCCAGTTGCCGGAACACTTTATGTCTTGCAGGGAGCTGATCTTGGCCCATACAATGTTTGTTAATGCCTCGCCGACACACATGCGCGCCATAGCAGCAGGATTCAGTAACGTCTTAACCGGCTGCTCTCCGATTGATATTGCAGCGCCTGTCAGACCAAAATGGCTTTGACTGACAACAGCCACATCAGAGACGGTAAGCTGTAAGGGTCCGGCACACTGCTGCCGGGCAATAAGACCGGTAACGCTCCTGTCAACTTTGTTGGTAAGAAACCTCTTTGACCCGACCGAGAGCAGGCGCAAAACCCTGTCAAGCGCATCTCTGACGGTTATGTCTTCAGGCAGCTTTAATGGTTCGGTTTTAAACGGGATACGATCAAGGTGAAACGTCTTCTGAGGCATGTCGCCTAATATTTTACCCAGGTCCAGATTGACCGGCGTGCTGCCGTCAGATTCGTCATAAAGCACTGCGTACCCGCTGCCCGTAATTCTACCGATTACAGAAGCGGAGACTTTTTCACGTACACATAATTTCTGAAACATCTCAATATCATCAGGCTTCAGAAGCAGTGCATTCTGCTCCTGATATTCCGCTCCCCATATCTCAAGGACAGAGAGCGTGTTATCACCAAGCTGGATATTCCTGACCTCGATCTTCGCCCCGGCCGGATAAATAATCTCTTTCACAACATTGCAGTTTCCGCCTGCGCCCTGATCGTGAATACTGACAATCGGATTGGCATCACCCATTTCAACACAGGAACGTAAAACCCTGTTCATCTTCTGCTCCATTTCAGCGTCGCCGCGCTGGACAGCATTAAAATCAAGCTCTGCAATATTTTCCCCCTGTATCATACTCGATGCCGCGCCGCCGCCGATGCCTATCCTGTATGCAGGTCCGCCGATTTTGACCACCAGCATCCCCCTCTCAGGTGCGCCTTTATTAATATGACGCGCATCCATCTGGCCTACCCCGGCGGTAAACATTATCGGTTTGATCCATTCATAGCGCTCTCCATTCGGCAGTCTCATTCCAAATGAACGCGTATATCCCTGAATAACAGGTTCGCCGAATTTGTTCCCGTAATCAGAAGCACCGTTGCTGGCCTGAATTTCGATCTCAAGCGGCGAGGCCAGGTTACCTGGATAGGCAAATGAATTATCCTCCCATGGAAGTTTATAACCGGGGATTTGAAGATTCCCGACGCAATATGCAGACGTTCCTGCGATAACCAGCCCGCCTCTGCCGGTTGCCTCGACATCTCTTATCCTTCCGCCGGTGCCTGTTTCAGCGCCCGGGAAAGGAGCAACGCCGCTCGGAAAATTATGGGTCTCTGCCGTAAAAATAGGATCATAATTGACTTTCGTCATTTGAAAAGGTGAAGGCGCTTGCGGATTTTTAGGAATGAGCGTGTCGATTTCATGTCCTTTAATTGAACTGGAATTGTCCTTGAATGCAATAACACTGTTTGAAGGGTTTGCCTTAAGCGGCCTTTGGATTATCTTGATAAGATCATCCGGCACTTCTTTGCCGTCAACTATCAGCCTGCCTTTAAAAAACCAGTGCCTGGAATGCTCGCTGTTAGACTGGCTCAGGTCAAAACATTCCACATTGGTGGGGTTCCTGCCAATGTCTTCTACAAAAAGGTTGTAGTAATAATCAATGTCCCAGGCATCCAGCCCTAGGCCCATTGCCTTGTTGATCTTTTCAAGGGCTGACTTGCCTTCTTCTTTGAGCGGTATTTCAAACACCTGTTCAGGTTTGACCCCGGTTTCAAAAGTGGTCAGCGGTCCCTGATATGGACATTCCGTCATACGGTCATAAAACAGTGATGCGTGATGAGTAACGAGTGATGAGTAAAAGATATCCTTCTGCTTATTGCTGAATTCGTTTTCTTTACTGAATATAAATTCATATCTGCGGGACCTCTCAATTCTGGTAATTTTTTTCAGCCCGCATGCATGGCAAACCGCGACTGCGTTTGACGACCACGCCGTCGTAAAATTCATGCGCGGCCCGACTTCTAAAATTATACCGCTATCTTTTAGGGGCCCGGCCCGCCGTTCCCCTACGGAAAAACCCGTTACAAAACTTTGTTCCGAGAAATTTCCCGCCC
>CAYMUX010000092.1:0-13610 GCA_964393845.1 uncultured Nitrospiraceae bacterium | reverse complement strand
CACCATATTTTATTTTTGTTGAATTTTGAACTCCAACTGCGGAAGATGGGTTAAGCATCTTCAGCGCTTTGCCAGATTCTTTCCCAATTATTTCTAAAGGCGTCAAAAGGGCTTGCGTATTCATCGTTCTTACTCATAATAACAACAGGTGATTCAATGCCGCGTTTCCCTTTCTCAAGTATCCCTACATATGCTTTCCGATCATCTATTACATATACCCACCAGGGAGAATATTCATCATATACTTTTATTTTCATACGTCCCTCTTTGTACGGAATGGTATTTTTGAGGATTGATAATGATCCACGAATTCTCTGGCTCGTTGCTTCTGCTGCCGAGTCTATGGCTTCTCTTGCTTCAAGAGGTAGATTTTCAAGTACAGCATTTAGATCGTGACCTTTTTGAAAGGCTTCCTGCTTTTTCAAAGCTGATGAATCAGGCTTCATTAATAATATGCGATACTCAGAGATTGGATTTTTTTCAATCCAACTCCTGAAATGCTCCATTACAGAGTCAAAGCTTATGCCGAGATAACAGAAGGATTTCTTTGTTTCCTGCCATACTTTGGGATTCTCTTCAAGATCAAAACTATAATAGTAGCCTGCATTGCCTGAGAGAATGAGTCTTATCATCCTTTTATACTTAGTCCAAAGCCAAAAGGAAAATATAACTATGACAATTAGCAGAAATGACAATAATCCCAGCCATAATTTACCCGAGAAAATCCCTACAACCGCTCCGCCTGCTAATCCTGAAATAAAATTTACGAGAAGGTCACGGAAGAATAATTTTGGACTGAGAAAATGTTCAGACATTTTACCCCCTATTCAAGAATGCCATATGCTCCAATTCTAAGTGTAAGTGGTTTATCTTCTTCGTTAACATAAATAGATCCAGGCATCCAACATATTTCTGCTTTGCTGACTTTCTGTCCAAATCCTTTACCAGTTTCAAACTCCATCCCAACAAGCGGCTCTATGTCGCCCTTCAGTTTCACCAATGAGTTTACTTTAAGATGTGCGGGGATTGAATGCTCCTTCTTTATCTCGATCGTTATACCGTTATCATCCAAATAAAGCATATTACCAAAAACCATTGAATCCGTAACGTCGCCGGTCTTCCCTTCATCAAGCAACAATCTTCCCCATCCATACTTCCGGTCTCCACCGACAAAGATTTCCGAAACAGCACTCTTGATTTGCCCCCAGTTATATCCGGCCTTATCATTAATAAAAACATATCCAACAAAGTATACGGCCTTCTGTTTTTCATCTTCATAAATTACTGGTGAGATAAACTCCGATTCATGGAGCGTCTCATCCTCTGCCGTATTGGAATGCGGCACAACAGCGGTCTGTCCGTAAGATTTAATAAAGAGCCTTTCAAATTGGTCTGATGTTTGGTCTCCGTAATTCAGTCCGCCAGAGGTATATTTAGGCAATAAAGGTTTCTTATGATCAATGGCAGGATAAAAATAACTCACCAGGATATTTTCTTTTAACATTTTGCCGAACTTCTCATAATCAGAAGTCCCTGGGTCTCCTAATGCCCTCGTCAGATTAGCCGTCATCGCCCCCCATATAGCCTTGCCCGTAATGTAATATCGGGAGAGCTTAATATATCCAAGTGTATACCAGCCAATATGGATTGGGCTTTTTGCCTGATAGACAAGCCTGTATGCCATCCAAACCATTATTTATCCTCCTGCTCTTTCTTTGGTTTTTTCAATGCCTTCGCATGATAGCGCGCATAGACAAGGGTGCGCTCAAGAAGTTCTTTGGCAAAGAGAAGTTTGTCAAGGTCGTCATTGAAACCGTCTCTTACTATCTTTAAAATATCGGCACCATCCTTAAGCACACCTCTATCTTTCAAAAAGGAGAAGGCTTGTGTTTTAATAGTGTCCTCTTTTGAAGCAGTCCAAAGAAAGAACGCATAAACACCATCCTCCTGAAGCACTCCAAGTGCTTTTGTAATCAATGTTTCGTCTACAGTTGCACCTATCTTGCTTCCCCAGTCCGCGCATTTCATATCCAATATTTCCATATTACTGTCCTCCCAAATTCAAAATACTCATCCTTCCCATTCCTCTTGTTCCCATCCCGCCGACGCCAAGTGATTCAATATATTTAAGTCCTTTTTCAACATTGTTTTTAATCCAGTTCACATCAGCTCTAATAGAAGGATTTATCATAATTTCCTTCCCATCAACCCTAAAATACTCGGGCCTGTTATAGACTACATCAAACCACATAACCGTTGCTCTTGGTATCGCTTCATATGTGAATAATGCGCCATCTTCTGCCGCTCCGGTTGCGGGATCAATAGCAACGGAAGTACGGACTTCAAGATTGTCGTTGACGATTTGAGAAAAGAGTTTGTCGGAGACGAGAACTAACCTACCAACTATCTCAGAAGGTAAATGCTGAATAGGATTTATTATTGGCTTTAATTGTTCTTTATTCTTAAGAAGAAGCCAGCCCAGATTTAAATCCTTATTGATAGCTACTAATTCTGTTTGAATAAGTTCATCGTTATCCAGCCTGTCATCAATCTCAATCGTTATACTCTGTGACTTTAATGTTTCACAAAAATCATTCAAAGTAGATTGACTTGTCACCCACACAGGACCGATCATGGAATGAACAGGAAAGAATAATATCCGTGCATCAAAAAATTGTGCAAGCCCTTGAAAAGAACTTCCACTTTTTCGGGAAAAGCCGAAAGGCACGCATACCTCACAGTTTGATAGTCCACAATGTCCATCACCAGCGTCAGTGCCTTTACCAGCACAACTGTAATACTCACATAATGGTAGACCGTCTGAATCTAACACCTGGTTACCATCTTTATCCGTTTTAACTACAGGATTACCTGATTGATCAAGTTTCATCCTTTGATATTTTTGTTTTTTTAAATCAAGTGGATTTTCACATTGTGTCGCCATCGCCGTATAAGACCTCGTGACCCCGGAAATGCTTGAGCCGGGAATCTTGGGAAGATTCGTCCCCGGTTCTCTGACGATACTATTATCAACCCGTCCTAAACGATAACCGCCAGTGCCGACATGCACAGGATCAAGGGTCATTGTATAGTAAGTCTTCTTTACAAATGGTTCAGCCATATCAAGTCCTCCTTTATTTTGTCTCTATTCGTTCTTTTAATATTCCGAGATAAAGTTCAAGGGTGTCAAAAAAAAGACCGTTTTCAATTGTCTCAATCAATAATGAACATTGGTCATCTTCCAATTTTTTAAATTCTTTTTGTATGGATGATAGAACAATATCTTCCCATCTTTTGTAGTTTTCCTTTGATTTGTCGGAAATATCCACTTTCCATTCCTGATATTTTGTAAGCCAAAGCGATTGCAGATTTCTCAACTTTGTATCGGTAATTCCTTTAAGCTGCTTGCCTTGCATAATCTCATCCCACAAGCACATTATCTTTTGACTAAGCTCATCGAGCAGGAACGGTTTTGATTTAAAGTCAGCAACGTTTGATTTTCTTCTGCCCTGTACATCAAGGGTTATATCATGCCGTCTTGCGTTTGAATCGAGAAATTCAAAGTCGTAGTAGTTGGGGTAAACAGAGAGCACGTCCCCTTTTTCTATCTGGGTGAAATGCACAACACTACCTGCAATTGTTTTGAAGAATGTTGATCGTTCGGAAGACAGATCTTTCGCGGTATCAACAATAAAATACGGATGATGATAATCGTCTGCACAATTGCCGAGCTTGTGAGGCAGCTTCCATGTTAAAGCTTTATCGAGCTTGTTCTTTGTTTTCCATTTCAAATGAAAATTACAGTTAGATGAGGTCAATGTTTTATCTCTTGCGAGAATGAACTTTTCAGGCTCTTTTGCGAGACTGTCAAAATTTGCAATCATTCTTTTACCGGAATCCAGCACAACAAACATCGGCATCTTGTGATCGAAGAAGATATTCCCGATACTGAAAGGCAGCCTGCCCATAACCTTGCCGAATTGTTCGATGTATTTCTGATAAATAAGTGCGGAGATTTCAACAGCCCTGTCAGCGGGGACTATAGCCATGAAAAGACTGGGTGTTGCTGTGATTGTGCGGTATGGGAGAAAAGAACTGCCTTTTAATGGGTGGTTTGTTACTGTCAATTGTTTGCTAAGTTGATCGTCTACAATATTTATTTCGGCATTTTTCCATTCTTTTGAATTCGAAAAGACTTCATTTATTACCTCAATTTTGCTATTATCAATCAATAATATTTCTATTTTCTTTCTTGATTTGTCCTCAAAAATTACTTCTGCATCTAATGCACCTTTGTATTGCTTATATTTCAAGTCTGTTTTATCAGTTTGTAATAGAAGTCGGTTTTTTTCAGGGAATAAAGCCTCAAAAATCCTTCCCGGCATTTTCTCAAAAAATTCCTTTGTAGTCTCCCATATATCAAGAACAGTTGAGGGAGTCGGCGTTTTGGCGCAGAGGATATTGTAAATTAGGATGTCCAGTTTATCAGAACTATCTATTTCTTTGCTTGTTGACGCACATAATTTTGCCCAATCAGCCCTCATCTCTCTAATTTTATTTTCATCAGGCTTAAAGTCTGTCCTGCGATTATAAAGAAAAGCAGTATGTTGTGCTCTTTTAAAAGTGCCATCAAGTTCAACATAAGAATCTATATCCTCAAATATTTTTGTGTAATTGTAATCTTTACCTTGAGCCTTAAAGTATTCTTGCAAATGTGTTTCCTTGCCCGTAAAAGATTTGACCTTATCAAGATTCTCAATCTCTCTTTTAATCCCGTCTGCCTCAGTGACAAATAAAGTCCTCACCATCTTGCCACTCAGCCAGTCATTGAGTCCAAATCTCATGACTATAAGCGCAGCCCTTCTCTTGTCGTCAACTATCTCGTCAATGAAAAGAGTCTCTTTGCCATCCCTGCCCTGTGTTCTTCTTTCTTTGCATATGGAGCATGTTTTCTTTTTAACATCCTCTTTCTCTACCGGCCTGAGTCTGCATATAGGACATACAGTTTTGTCCGTTGTGTTATTCCAATGGTCTAATAAGGAGTCCTTGAAAAATTTAAAGTGCTCCGTTGAACTATTGAAAGAAGCTGTTCTGCTTTTCCTCAAATCATTGATTACCTTAACCATGTTTGTTATGAAACGGGTTTCAGGTTCAATTTCAATAAAAGGCTGTAACTCACCGCATGAGATATCCGATGCTTTCAGATATATTTGCTTTTCAACTGATTCCCAAAGATATTGATACTGCTTTAAGTTCATTGGCACAATAAAATAAATTCCGTCGTCATCGGAGTAAATCTCATTCCCTATCGGATATTCGTGTTCAAGCAATTCTTTGAGTTTTTTCTTTAAATCTTGAATGATAGTCTTCCGACCGATAATATCACCGATCTTATGCCCATAAGACAAAAACCTCATTCCGTCCCAGCCGATGCCAAGAATGTCGAATTTTACATCCCGGGACTTATATATCTTCTTTGCCTCAGTATCATTAAGCAGATTGTGGATGGTCAATATCTTCACGATAGAGGCTACGGCATAAGAGTGTTCCCATAGAGTAGTGTCATTTTGAGGTCTTGTTGTATCGGATAATCCCTGTTCAAAAGCTTTTTTGATTTCTTTAAAAATAGTTATCCGGTCAGTGCATCCAAAACCTGTGTCTTTAAAATAGTCTGGAAGCATCCGGTTAAGAGATATGTAGAGTTCCTGTCTTGCCTTTTCCTGACTTTCAAAATCCACCACTCTACGGCTTTCATATCCAAATACATTGGATTTAAATATCTTGTCCTTCTGCTCAGCACTCCAGAGCGGATTGTTACGATCAATTGCGGCATCAACACCGTCTGCGGCTATGAGCATTTTCATAATATCGCCGCTGCTCTTCTTATCATCATGATCATGAACGGCTTTTTTTATCGAAAAATCTTTTTCTTTAAAATCGGTATTGGTTGGTTCATTCAATTTCTGGATATAAAACTCTTCTGGGATTAAAGAGATGAACGGTTCATACTTATCTGTAACAAGGAACTTATCAACATGGGGATCCAAATAATTTCCATCATAATACTGCCATTTCTGCCTATATTCAAGAAATACCTTGCTGAGTTTTCCGATGTCATGCAAGAGACCGGCAAGCTCGATAAAGAGAATTGCATTGCGGTTTTCCTGCAATTTATTAAGTGGATTATCCATTACTACCTCCAGGAGAGGAAGGTTTTAGAATCTTAGAAATTATCACGTTAACTCGTGCTTCCAGATCGTCGAAAGTCTCTTTATCCTCACATCCGGTATTCTTAAAGTCATCAAAGCTCATGCTTTTCTTCTTTCTATTTTTTAAAGGATCGACTTTTTCCGTTTGTTTCGCCTTTTTTTCTTTCATTACACAACGGACATCTGATAATTCATTTTTTACTATCCCAAATCCACTGCTCTTCTTTGCAGAAAAACCATAGGTCAGCATCATTTTTCTAATTCCGCAATGAATTACTTCTAAATCTTTTGCCACTTCTTTTTTGACATCGACTTCGGACTTTCCCATTAAATCAAACGGCACATAAAGCAAGCTGAATGTCCCTGATGCGCCTTCTGGAACACTCTCTATATAAATCGGCTGGATTCCGGCCTTTGTTTTTCTATCATGAGGGTTGATGACCTCAAGCCCTATCTGGTCAAAGAAGGTTGGATAAAAATTAAGCCGACCGCTTCTAAACTTCTTCTTTTCTTCCTCCCCCTTCTCATTTCCAAAGAGTCTTTCTATCACATCATCGTTATTTATTATTTGACTTGCCGTCCATCTCATATTTCCTTTCCATGAACTGCCTTCAACCATAGGTACTTTAAAGACTTTGTCTTTCCTTATCGGGTTTTCACATATATAAAACTGGTCGTCGTCTCTGGAGAGATAGGGCGTGGCGAGCCTGAAGGTGAATTGGAGGAAGAAGGAAAATGGAGGAAGGGCCAGAAGGTTTACAGATGGCTTCATAATACCGAGGGCATTCAAATACTCCAATTCCTTTTTAATTAAATAAGGATATTTCGGCTCTATCGGGAGTTCCTTTCTACTAACCTTTATCTTTCCGTAGACTAATAGCTTATGCTTTTCTTTTGCGCTTTCCTTCTTAGAATCTATTGCAAGAAACTTGATCTTTGAGTAACAATCAAAATCTTTCATTTCATTCTCAGGCCATGGATACATATAGAAATCAAAGCACATCCAACACCTCCTCTCCAGTTTGTATAGTCTTCCCGCTGAATAGAGTCTTAACTTCCTTTATTATCTTGCCCCGTTCAGTGGAATCCCTTGTATATCCAAAACATCGAGGATAAGTATGAAAAGAAAAAATCTTTTTACTTTCACCCTCGCTTCGGAGCTTTCTATTTTCAACCTGACCTTTTAATTTATCTGGAATGTTTTTTATTGCTTCTCCATTTTCGTCCTTTTTATCCTTGATATAGCCTCCAAGAAAAACATCAAACTCTAACGCACTTTCATCGTTGTATAACTTAGGGTTATTATCCAACCTATGTACTATGGTATTGTGTTGTATGCGGTTTATAGAGCATCCTTTTACAAACCAGAAGTTTCTTAGATCAGGCCAGTCAGGTTCGTTTTCTTTAATCCTGGAAGTAAATTTATCAAGAGAATTAGCCTTGATAGGTCCATTCTGATAAGAAAGTAACCCGTAATCACTATGATGATTTTCAAGACAATTATGATCAGATGGTTTGAGAACTATTTTACCTCCAATAGCCCCATATTCCACAATGAGTTTGATAGTTGCATTTATCAGCTTCTTCTCAACTAGAGTAAACCTTTTCCTTTCTATAAATTCAAGCGTAAAAGGATTGCTCTTCTTAATCTGGCTTGTAATAACAGACTTTTCTATTCTCAATACAAACTTACTACCCCAGTTAGTGCACCCAAACATCTGACATGCTGGACATATCTGCAAGTTCAATGCTTCCAATACCTTCTGTTCATCTTTTCCATTCCCTATATATATCTTAAATTTTTCCAAATCGAGGTTGCACCCATCATTGGTCGGATCACACGCATAACCGCCAAGCCCCCGAATCAGCGCCTCGTACCACCATCTTATTGAGCCTTTGATGCCTGTTATATGCAATTTACTGTTGTCGTTTCGCTCAACCCCGCCTGTCCAAATATCAGTTAGCGCTTTTAATTTATATTCCATTTATCCCTCCTTCCCCACATCCCCGACAATTCGGGATCTAAAGACATGCAGCAACGCTGCCAGTATCACCGTCTGATATTCTCGTTGATTAAAGTTAACCATAATAATTACCCCTCAATTGATTCCCATTTATACAATAGACTATAATTATAGTCAAGATAAAACTTGCAAGGAGAACAGCCATGTCAAAAACAATCCCTCTTGCCGAGGCCAAGAAAAGCCTGTCGTCAATTGTAAGAGAAGTAGAAGAAAAGTATGACCGGTTTACCATTACGAAAAACGGTGTTGATAAGGCCGTCATCTTGAGCAGCGAGGAATTTGACGGTCTGCTTTCGACACTCGACATCCTGTCCTGCAAAGAAGAAAGAGTAGCCATCGCGCGGGCCAAGAAACAGGTCAGATCAGGGAAAACAGTTTCTCTCAGGGAATTTAAAACCAGGCTTAAACTGAAATGACGTATCATATCGAGCTTGCAAAGGAAGCCGAATCCGATCTTGAAGCCCTCCATAAATCCGACAGGACGCTTTTCAACAGAATACTTGCAAAGATCGAGTCCCTTTCCCAGTCTCCTTTTGATGGCAAGCTGCTTGTAGGCAACCATAAAGGTGAATACTCCCTCAGACTTGGCAATTACCGTATTGTCTATGAACTTGATACTACGAAACATATTGTATATGTTCTTACTGTAAAGCATCGCAACTAAGACAGTGCAAGATGTTAGTGTAAAGATGTAAGTGGAGAAATATTCAACTGCACTTTTATCTCCTCACTGATATCTTGCCACTATCATCTTTTCACTGGTTTTTCCCTCAGGCTGTTCATTAAGCCATAGATCATTCTGTTTATCTCAGTGCATTCGTTAATTCTTACGCCTGACATTTCTTCCTGAAGATATCCAATATCCTTGAGTTTATAAAACCAGTTTTCACTTTCAGCAGTTGACCTTCTGGCTATATCAAGAAAACTGAGATATTGCCTCGTTGTCATGGAATTAAATCCCTCTGCAATATTAGAACTGATTGAGCCCACGCTTCTGACAATCTGGTCAATTATAACTCTTGATATTGCATTTGGGGGAAATTTTTCTATGTCCTTCACAATGTCCAGAAATAGTTGATGACTCCGCTGCCATACGATCAAATCTTTAAAATGTCTTATTTCCTTCACTAACATCCACCCACTAAGACAGTGAAAGATGTCAGTGTAAAGATGATAGTGGAGAAAAAATACTTAAATAAGTCTTTAGTCGTTTTCACTAACATCTATTCACTAATATCTCTCACTATTCCGTACTTTCCCAGTCCAAACCCGGTCCCTTTCCCCACATGCAAAACCTCGCCCGCATTAACAAGAGGCATAAACGGTTCAACGTCACCCTCAAAGCTTATCTCCCCAACAAACCCTCCCATATTAAGTTTGGTATCCTGCCTCGCCGAATATCTCTCCCATTCATACCACTTGAGATTTCTCTTATTAACTGTTACTTCCTTTGCCCTCTCAATTATCCCCCTGAAGTCCCAATCAGACATATCCATCCCGCAGTGAAAATATGAAAGCAAAGAAATCCTTCTCAGAAGCTGTCTTATCAGCATGTGAAATTCCAGGTCGAGGGTTAGATGTCCGTTGTAGATAAGTCGGGCCGGCGTCAGAAAGGACAGTGAAAGATGTAAGGGATTAGATGTCAGTGAAGGAAAAGATATTGAAAGGGCGCTGGCATTGAATGATTTTAGTGTCTTTGATTTTGAATCATAAATTATTTCATCCGCCCCTGACATCTTGTCACTAACATCTTTCACTGTTTGCATCGCAAACTTCCCTCTGCCTTTCCCTATTCCCATCTTCCCAAGCTCATCAAAGGTATAGACGAAATAGGGGAGGTAATCAATTGCCCTGCCGATTAACGTTAGACCAAATGTTATCTCATCTTTCGGAGTATAACAGCGTCTTTTCTCCGGCGGCGGCTCTATGATGAACGGATGCGGGGCTGATTTATATTTCCTCATCATCTTCGTATCAGAGGGAGGAGGGGTTTCAAAGACATAGGAATAAACGCACTTCTCTTTCAATATGCATTCGTCACAATCATTTTTTTTGAGGGCACAGACAACCCTTCTGAATGCATTGCCGAAACCGCCTCTTAATGTGGAGCCTTTATAGGAAGGGAGAATGATCGGTTCCTGAGGTATAAGACTGAACGTAAATTTATTGTAAGGAAGTGCAATATTCAAAATTAATCCCCGCCAATTGAGAGTTCCCAAGATGCAGTTAAAGATTAATCAATGCGCAATTGTTTGTCAATATAAATTGTTACAGAGAAGTAAGCCTTCACAGTTATGGGTGGATTAGAATATTCCCCTCTTAGAAAAAGAGGAGTAATAACCACCCGTTTTTATTGATTGTATATATGGAAGTCAGATATCGGGCAGGTTGTTAAGTATGGGCAACAAGCTTAATGAAAGTCCGATAATAACGTATGCTCGACAGAAGCATCGCCCCGCCGAAGCCGATATATATCATTGCAAGATACGGCTTGGGCAATGATGAATGCCTGAGGGCGGTCCCCATGCCGATCATGATTGCTATCAATAAATAACTCTTCCACGGCTGAAAACCGAATATGCAAACTTTGCCTTCCTTGGCAAGGATACGCTCGATATTCCGGTCCACGAGCTTTAGAAATCCAAAGTGATGAATCATAAGAGAAAGCATTATCCCTGCAGCGCCAAGCCAGGCCCCTTTATGAGCAGTTGTCTGAGACAGCCATCCAACAGCGAGCCTGCACATAATTATGCCGACAACGCTCCATATAATTCCGGAAAGGGCTACGAGGAATTTTTTATCAATTGCCGGATCAAATTTCTTAAAATTATCTTTCATAATGATCGCACACGTTGTGATAAGGAGCTTATCTTTTTATTATGCAAATATCTTAAACAGCAGGAAGGTTACAGTCATTCCGAGCAGCGCTCCGAGAATCACTTCAATCGGCTTGTGTATGCCGACATAGACCCTGCTTTGGGCAATCACGGCGGCCAAAATCAGTACAAGTATGGAAGGCATAAAACTCTCGCTGATCAGGGTAACGGACATCCATATTGAAAAAGCTACTGCCGTATGACCGCTTGGCATCCCGCCTCTTAGAGGCTCACCTTTTCCAAAGAAGGCTTTCGTTATTACCACCAGAATGAGCACCGCCAGCAAGGCAACAACGGCCACGTCCGCACCCGAATGTTTTGCAACAGACAGGCCGCTATAAAAATATCTTTTGGCCGGTTCAACCAGGATAATATATCCGATTATTGCGGCCCCCACCGCTGTAATAAGCACTGCCCCTGCGGCAGTGTCTTTAATTATTTTTGCCCTCTGGTCATATTCTTTAAAGAGAATGTCTGTAATTGTTTCAATGGCCGTGTTAAGCATTTCGACAGAGATCACTAAGATGGCCAAAGTTATTAAAACAACAAATTCTGTCCCGCTGACCCCAAGTATGAAGCTGACCATTAATAGCAGCATTGCCGCGTAGAGGTGATAACGCATGTGCCGCTGGGTTTTTGCAGCGTGTAATATACCTTCAATGGCGTGATTAGCGCTTATAATCCATTTTCGTAACGGCACTCATTATCTCCTGTTCCTTTTTTCTCATTTTACGGGCCTTATATTCCGATTGCTCGTGGTCATACCCTAAAAGATGGAGGGTCCCATGAATCAACAGGCGATATATCTCTTCATAAAACCCTGTCCCAAAGGTTTTGGCCTGTGCTTCCGCCCTCGGAACATTAATGACGATATCACCAAGGATATTATTTAACTTACCCTTCATTACAGGAATCAGGGCTTCAAAAGAAAGCACGTCCGTGCTTTTTTTGATCCCCCTGTAATCTGTATTCAGCCTCAGCATCTTTCTGTCTCCCACGAAGAGAATGCTCAACTCAGTGCCCGGATGTCCGGACTGATCTGAAAGGGAAAGGATATTGCTGGCAGCACTTATTATTTTTGTTTTATTAAGGAGTCGATGCCTTTGCCGGTTTCTTATCAATATTTTCATGTTCTATATCAAAGCCTGGATAATTGATCCGTTTGTGGTACATGCTGGTCAGAAGATAAACAAAATGTGTTTTAATCTCCCGCAGGTCTTTAAGGGTAAGCTCACAATTGTCAAATTGACCGTCGATAATACAGTGGTTGATAATCCTTTCAACAAGGAGCGAAACACGCGCAGGCGATGTGTCCGTGAGCACCCTGGATGCGGCCTCGACTGCATCAGCCATTAGGACCAGCGCTGCTGCGCGGCTCTGCGGCTTAGGGCCCGGATACCTGAAATCTTCTTCCCTGAGAAGTGTTATGTTATCCTGCTGTTCTTTTGCCTTCTGGTAAAAAAATGTTTGAATGGATGTCCCGTGATGCTGCTGGATAATATCAATAATCATCGGCGGAAGCTTATGTTTCTTTGCAAGTTCAACACCTTCTTTTACGTGCGACAGCAAAATCAGACTGCTCATGCGGGGGGCAAGGTTATCATGCTTGCTTACGGCAGCAATCTGGTTTTCTATGAAGTAATCCGGCATCTTTATCTTTCCGATATCATGGTAATAAGCGCTTACCCTTGCCAGCAACGGGTTTACTCCCACTGCTTCAGCGGCGGCCTCGGCCAGATTCCCGACGGTGATACTGTGATGGTATGTGCCGGGAGCTTCAACCAATAGCTCATGCATCAGAGGCTGGTTAAGATCAAGGAGCTCAAGAAGACTGATATCGGTTGTTAATTTAAATAAGTATTCAAAGAGAGGAAGAAGGGCGGAAACCAGTGTGACAACTATAATGCCGTTGAAAAAAGCGGAACTTGCGACTACGAGAGGGGCAATGGTCAAGAGTTCCCCCTTGAAAATGGTTATGATCAGGGATGTAAATACACAGACCAGGCTTACGGAAAAGCCGGCCCGCCAGATTGCGGAGCGTTTTCTGCATCTGATAACGCCGAAGGCGCCTGTAAGACCGGATGCAAAAACGAAGATAGAATAGAGCGGGCTGTTAAGCCACAGTCCTGCTATAAGGCTTGTTAAGACTGTAAACATAATAGCTGTATGAATATCTATTAACAGGGCGACCAGCATCGAGCCCGTTGCAAGAGGAACGGCATAAACAATGAGAGAAGGATCGACAGTGCCCACCCAGAATGTGAACCCTTCAAGTATATAATGGAAAGTACGCCCGATTAAAAGATTGCCGGACAATAGAGTTCCTATAAGAAGACGCATTTTGTAATCTTTTTATATCCAAGACCTGTACCGGAAGTATTCTTAGTAAATAATGAGCAGGAGTAAAGCAACTTTTCAAGAAACTCCGTTTGTTAATTCATAGGATAAGCCAGTACCTCAGACTCCATATACATATCGACGTTCACTAAATCGTAACAATA
>CAYMUX010000091.1:0-13639 GCA_964393845.1 uncultured Nitrospiraceae bacterium | reverse complement strand
TTGATGGGCCTGATTCTACAGGTATGTCTTTTTAAAATGCATTATTCGGGTTAAACACTTTCTATAATAAGACCGCATGCTTCACATCTGTATCTGGCTATTCCTGTGTCTGCTTCCGCCATCTCTTCAAAATCATATAGTTTGCTGCCATCTGTCTCATAACATTCCGGGCAATAACCCTTTCCAAGTTCATCAGCTTTGATTATTAAATAGCAGCGCCGGCACCGCATCCTGTTTTTCTTTTCAGGTAACAGTACGAGTTTATTATGGTTGCACGAAGTCATACGGGCCAGGCGCTTTTACATCCTCATTTGCTATGGGGTTTTATTTTTTACTTAATCTCTCTTATATTGATTTTATCTTCAACGAACATTTCTTTTTTAGTTTTTGTCAGCTTTTTCACTTTATCTTCAACCTTCAACGCTAAACTTCTGCTACCGATTTTCTTTTTTAAAACCAATTTCAACGGCGCCTTTCCCCTTAAATATTTCGATCCTTTTCCATCATTACCCCGATGTTCTTCAAATCTTCTCTTCACATCTGTTGTTATCCCTGTATATAAACTCCCATCTTTACACCTTATCATATACAAAAACCAGATTTTCATATAATCTGTACGCTTCATAATATCTATACTTCTTGAAAATTAAACTTAAACCGCCTAAGCCTCAAGGCATTCGTAACTACAGTAACTGATGACATGCCCATAGCCGCTGCCGCGAACATCGGATTGAGGAGTATCCCAAAGAATGGAAAAAGGACCCCCGCAGCTACCGGAATTAATATTATATTGTACGCAAAGGCCCAGAACAGGTTCTGCTTTATGTTCCTGATAGTGGCCTTTGACAGGGCAATTGATGCAACTACACCCTTCAGGTCGCCGCCTATAAGCGTAATATCAGATGCCTCCATCGCAACGTCTGTTCCAGTGCCGATTGCAATCCCCACGTCAGCCTGTGCAAGCGCAGGTGCATCATTGATCCCGTCGCCGACCATAGCAACAACCTTATTCTCCGCCTGAAGTTTTTTAACTTCCCTTGCCTTGTCCTCAGGCAGGACTTCAGCCAGCACCCTGTCTATGCCGACCTGCTTTGCTATCGCCCCGGCCGTCCTTTTATTATCGCCGGTTATCATAATCGTTTCGACGCCGAGTTTGCGAAGGGCCTGTATCGCCGTAACGGAATTCTCTTTTAACGTGTCTGCTACGGCCACAATGCCTATAACATTTCCGTCAACTGCCACAAACATCGGGGTCTTTCCTTCGCCTGACAGTTGCTCTGCCTTTTCGGATAGAAGCCCGGCGCTGATGTTTTCATCATTCATGAATTTCTCATTCCCAAGCAGAACGTTCTTTTCATCTATCTTTGCCTTTATTCCATGACCCGGCACTGCCTGGAATTCAAAGGCGTCTTTCAACTCAATTTTTTCTTCCTTTGCTTTTTTCATTATGGCTTCTCCAAGTGGATGTTCCGAACCTTTCTCAGCGGAAGCGGCAAGCATCAAAATATCGTTCTCCGTGACGGTAAAGGGCAGGTCAAGACCTGCCCCTACAATAATATCGGTTACTATTGGTTCGCCTTTTGTAAGAGTTCCGGTTTTGTCGAAAACAATAGCAGTTATCTTATGGGCCGTTTCAAGCGCCTCCGCCCCTCTTATTAAAATTCCGTTCTCAGCCCCCTTCCCTGTGCCCACCATTATGGATGTCGGCGTGGCAAGTCCCAGTGCGCAGGGGCAGGCGATAATCATGACGGCAATAAAGTTTAACAGTGCATAAGTAAAAGCAGGATCAGGGCCGAATATCAGCCATATTATAAAAGTAAGAGTTGCAATTCCCATAACGGCTGGAACGAAAATCGAGGCGATTTTGTCCACAAGCCGCGCTATCGGCGGCTTTGATCCCTGGGCCTCCTGCACCATGTTGATGATCTGTGAAAGCATGGTATCCCGTCCGACCCTGGTTGCCTCAAACCTGAATGAACCCGTCTTATTTATTGTCGCTCCGATTACCTGATCACCGGCATTTTTCTCAACAGGAATGGACTCGCCTGATATCATAGACTCATCAAGCGATGAATGCCCTTCCTTTACAATACCGTCTACGGGTATTTTCTCACCCGGCCTGACTACAAGGACATCGCCGATTTCAACCTCTTCTATAGGAATATCTTTTTCCTGCCCGTCAACAACTATTCTCGCAGTCTTTGGTTGAAGCCCCATGAGTTTTTTTATAGCTTCAGATGTCTTGCCCTTTGCCCTTGCCTCAAAGAGCCTGCCGAGCAGAATGAAGACTATAATTGTTGCCGCAGTATCAAAGTACACATGTGCCGAGTATCCCTTTATCTCAAATATTGAAGGGAAAAAAGTTGCTGCAACACTGTATATATAAGCTGCCGATGTTCCGACGGCTATCAGGGTATTCATGTTCGTGGTTCTATGACGCGCAGCGGCTATTGCCCCTGTATAAAACTGCCATCCCACCCAGAACTGTACAGGCGTCTGGATGAAAAACTGTAGAAGGAAGTTGACCTGCGCAGGTATCTCAACAACTGAGGAAAGCCCGATCTGGTCCCATAGCATAAGTAAAAATATCGGGACAGTCAGCACTGCTCCTGCTATAAGTTTTGTTTTAAGCTTTTTGTATTCCGCTTCCCTCTCCAGCTTCTCTTTCTCAACTATATCCTCACCCTGCCGGACTTCAATAATGTCATATCCTATACCGCGAACGGAGTTCCTGAATTCTCTCATTCCAACCTGTCCGGGGGTATATTCAATTGTGGCCTTTTCAGTCGCCAGGTTTACGGATGCTGACAAAACTCCATCCAGTGATGCCAGGGAATCCTGCACACGTTTCACACAGGAGGCACAAGTCATGCCTTTTATCGGGATGTCTATCCTTTTTGCACCGGGCGATATCTGCTTTGTTTCTTGCGCCGCCTCGGGCAGAGGACAGTTTTCGCCTGCTTCATTATTTATAGGTTCCAAAGGGTCCTTGTCCATGACATTACTCCAATCACTGAAGGCCGAAGAAGCATTTTCCCGTGCTTCCGGGGAGGGGACTCGAAATCCTATTATTGAATAATTAATTCAACGTCAGGCATCCTTTCTTTAAAAGCTGTTCCTATACAGTCAGTACTGCAAGCTTTGCAATGTCCGACACAGCGTATTACTACCACCTTGCCCTTGACCTCAATCAATTCTGCGAAGCTGTTATGAGGCTCCATGAGCCAGTTTAAATTATGCAGGACTTCAAAAACCTGTCTTTCGATCTCATTCATATTACGTGAATAAGTTTAGAAACATTTTTTACTTAGCCGGAGAGTGAATTTAATTGATCATTAAAATTCTTCATCATAACATTTCTATAGAAGTCATTATATTCCGGGATCTGATATAAAATTTCCAGTCCCAGGTTGTATGCCGATCTGCCCGGTTGATTGATTATAGGGATTTCATATGCCCATATCAACCTGCAGCGCAGATTGAGCGTCTCTTCTGATGGGAGTATTAAATTGCAATCAAATGCTGTTTTGAGAGTAAAATCTATTCCCGCGCCCGCAGACCGGATCCTCACATATATGCCGTCTTCAGAAATATTGCCTATAAACGCTTCATGGCTCACACTGCCCGATAAAAGAGCAGCCTTCAAATAGACATTAAATCTTCTGGATCGCCTTTTTGCCATATTCCTTTAATAAATTTTATTATTAAAATTATCTTTTGTCACCTGCTATTTTTACAGATAGTCTTTTAATCCATTAAAAGTGGAACTTTATGTCCGAATTCAGGACCTCCTTGACGCGCTTTTTTGAAGCGCATCATCGATAGCAGCAATAAGCTTATTAATGTCAAAGGGTTTCATAAAAAAAGCAAAGGCGCCTGAGTTAAAGGCTTTTTGTACTGTGTCAACAGGCGCATAACCGGTCATCATAATAACTTCCGTATCGGGATGATTCTTCTTGATTTCCCTCAGGGCCGTTAGCCCGTCGATCTTCGGCATCTTAAAGTCAAGCAATACAATGTTAACAGGACAGGAAGCCATATGCCTGAAGGCATCTTGAGCTTCACACGCTGTAGAGACGTCATATTTGTCCTTCAGTGTTAACCTGAGAGCCTCCCGGATCTCAAAATGATCATCAACTATGAGAATCCTTGCAATTCCGGACACGATATTCTCCTTTCCTTGATAAAATTTAAATTATTGACGCCCCTATCAAAAAAGATATAAAATGTAGGGCGACGGGTTTCGCCACCCATCGCCCTGAATAGAAGCATCAGGCAAAGCCGTGATGCTCCCGGAGATAAAATTTGCTATATAATGGAAGATACCGCCATGCCGCCCCTTTTTGTTCCGCCGTTATTGAATGGTTAGATAGAGGAAATTCGCCCGCTATGCGACCCCGCTCATTTTTTTTATGGGTCATCAATATCATAATTTCCAGCCTATCCCCTTTTCTTATCAAAGAATTGATTGTCAATACATTACAAAATATAAACGATAGGATAATATTATGTCAAGTAAATTTAATATATGTCTGAAAATTTAGGCGAAAGGATAAGAAAGGCGCGCGTCAAGGCCGGGATAACTCAGGTAGAGCTCGCTAAAAGACTTGGTATTACTTATCCTACTGCCAATAAATACGAGATGGGGCACAGAACACCTGATGCCTCACTTCTTAGCCATATGGCTAAATTACTTGCTTGCGATCCGGGCTGGCTGCTTACGGGCGAAACCGGATTGCATGTTATGGCATCTGTTCCGAAGGCAATATCAGTAGTTCATATTCCCCTTATCAGCAAGGTCCCGGATGATTTCCCTGAGCACGTTTCAGAGGAGATTGCCGGATACATAAGCCTCCCGAATATACCTCAGGGAGCTTATTCAATAATTGTCAAAGGAGATAACATGTCTCCTTCAATACGGGACGGTGATTATGTCATCTTTATGCCGGACGATAATTTAAAAAATGGAGACATAATAGTAGTCAATGATGAGTGGGGTGAATCCATCCTCAGAAGATATCGCAGAAAGAAATCAAAAGTCCTTCTTGTCAGCGATAATCCTGAATATCCGGCGGGCGTTCTTAATAAGGATCATAAATTAATAGGAAAAGTAATTGCAGTATGGAGAAAGATAAAAATCTGAGCATCGGGGACTTTTCCTATACGGCTGATAGTTATCTCCGGATAATATAATCACCTCACTTTTTCACCTCTTTGACAAGCGGTAATAAACATGGTTTGTGGTCCCCATTCGTTTGCGATAAAATTAATTTTAATAGATACTACTTGTATTATGAACCTTCAATTTATCTTAAGCGGCATCAAAACAAAAATAATCTTCGCTGGCATTGGTATGTTAGTCGGCTATATTATTTTTCACCCTTACACCATGCTCGTATATTCTCTAACAGGCTTTTCACAAGGCGGAATGCATTTGAAAGATATATTTTTCTCTTTCAATAGGACAATGCTGTTGATGGTTATCGCTTATGCAATTCTTGGCGGCTCTATAGGTCTCCTGATCGCCGTTATTATCGAAAAACAGAAACAGTTATATGCTGTGACTTTTGAAAATGAAAAGAAAAAAGTAGCCATAGAAACACTTCAGCAGCTCATGATCACCCTGTCACACTATCTCCTGAATGCTAATATGGTAATCGGGGGAATGGTCAGGCGCTGTAAGCGAAGCAAGTCAAATGAGGATATCCTGCGCTCTTTAGAGGTCATAGCCGAACAGGCAAAAAAGATTGACGCTGTCATGAGCGCTTTGAAAAGGGTCACTGAAATAAAGACAGCGAAATACACCGCAGAAGGGCATGCCCTTATGATAGATATTTCGAAAGAAATTGAGGAATTATTGAGCAAAGATCGGGAAGCCGCAAAGGAAAAGAGCGAAGAACGTTTGATAGACTAAATAAATAATCGGATTTGAGTATATGGAGAAAAGCCTTGATAGTCTTCATTCTGCGGGCATGTTTTTTTAAAATGTATTCGGGGATATTTAAAACCTGATCATTACTCCGGCCCCTGACTTATAATCTGAATGGTAACGGGCTGTCAGGGAAAGCCGTTTGTTAAGGGTCCATTCTCCCCCTGCGACCCACTCCCATTTTGTGCCCGTATCATATTCCGCACTGCCGGATATGCCGAACCTGTCTGTAATCTGAAGCTTTTTTGCAAATGATATCCTGAATTCGCTTTCCGTGTCCGCCCATATCCTGCTTTCAATGTTTAAAGGCAGAAGATATCTGACACCAAGTACCCCCCTGTCCTTTTCATCGGTAATATTGACTCCGGCGAGGACACTGAAATACCGGTTTATGTACCGGCTGTACAGAATTTCCGCGTTGTAACTTCCATGCCAGTCTTGCTCGCCATAAATGGAGAACGTATTCCTGGTGCTTGAGGCCGTGAGAGATGCATCGCTCATTTGCGTTAAAAGTGACAAGCTTCCCCAGAAAAACCATTGGTCTTTTTTCAGGTCATTTGCAGGGTCTTTTCTTGCCTCCTCAATTTCAGGGTCTATCTCCGAGCCCTCGTAACTGAGCACGGTAAACATGCCTGCCTTCATGTGATAAAGGATATGGCAGTGGAGCGGCCAGTCCTTGTCTTCTCCAGCGTAAAACTCAATTGTCTGCTTCCCCATTGGCGGGATATCGACAGTATGTTTAAGAGGCGCATATTCTCCCTGACCGTTTAATACCCTGAAAAAGTGGCCGTGCAGATGCATAGGGTGATGCATCATGGATTTGTTTTCAAAGACAAGGCGGACATTTCCCCCCCTTCGTATCACTATTGGGTCAGCCTCGGAAAGAATCTTCCCGTTTATAGTCCAGACATATCTTTCCATGTCGCCGTCAAGGGCCAGGTTAATAGTCCTCACAGGATTTGATTCCGGAAGGGTGGTTGGTCTTACAGAACGAAGATAAGGATAAGGCGGTAAGGGCCGCTCATCCGCCTTTTTCCCCATGTCATGCATATCATGGGTTTCCATATTCATGTTCACATCCATTTCCATCCCGTCATGTCCTGCTCCATGCATTCTGTATAAATCAGGTTTTGGGATATCCGGCGCCAATACACTCTCTCCCTCTCCAATAAAGGCAGACGTGCTTCCGCTTCCATCCTGTGCCGTTGCCCTTAACTCAAACGAGCCTTTATCGGAAACAGTGACAAGAACATCATATGTCTCGGCTATAGCAAGAAGAATGCGGTCAATGTCAACAGGTTCCACATCCTGCCCGTCAGATGAAACAACGGTCATGGGACCATCGGCATACTGGAGGTAGAAATAGGTGGCGGCAGAGGCATTGATAATGCGAAGGAGGACGGTCTCACCGGGTTTTGCAGGAAGGGTCAGCTCTTTTTTACCGTTGATGAGAAAAAGGTCATACCCCACATCGGAAATATCCATAGGCGGCATACGATCCAGGGAGCGCCTGAAGACATCGTTTAATGACCTGTTTTTTATCGCCCCATAAATACTCTGTATAGTTCCCCTTTTCAGCATATAGTAATCACTTCCGCGTTTAAGCGTTCTCATTACCTCGTGGGGGTCTTCATCAATCCAGTCGGAAAGGACAAGGACATATTCTTTGTCAACCTGCGCCCGTCTTTCTTTTGGGTAAATAACAATTGCGCCATACACGCCCAATTGCTCTTGGATGCTTGTATGGGAGTGATACCAGTAGGTTCCAGATTGTCTTAACGTAAAACTGAATTCACGGCTTGTACCGGGCTTTATGGGCGGTGTAGTGAGGTAGGAAACCCCGTCTTCTTTATTGGGAACGAGTAACCCGTGCCAGTGGATGGAGGTTTCCTCATCGAGCCTGTTATGAACGCGAATCATGGCAGTATCTCCCTCGGTCAAGTAAAGGGTTGGGCCCGGGACACTGCCGTTAATGGTCATTGCCTTCACATCTTTGCCAGTGAAGTTTACGGGATTATATTCAATAAAAAGGTCGTATTCTATGGTTTTGCCATATGCCGAAGCACTTAGGGAAAATATAAAGAATACGGCTGACATTATGAAGATAATAAGAGTCCTCAGCATTTGTGTCATGACCATATAATCACCCGTCTTTTTCATCCGCCTGCATTGCTCCCAACAGCCCTTAAAACGAAAATCCCCGTCTATAAGGCGGGGATTTTCATTTTCGCTATTCAGGTTCTTTCAATATTTATTTTTCCGTGACTTTGCCTGTGTAAATATAATCATTGCCCTTCACAGAGCCGTGGCACTTAAGACAGTCCTCAACCTTTCCTTCGGCAAGGATATTGAATTTAGGACCATATTTCGCCCAGAACCAGTCACCGCCGTCCGTGTTATAACCCTTTACTTTGTACATAACTGTTATTGCCGTCAGTTGCTTTTTGGCGTCATAATTTTCGGTTACGATTATGGAGCTGTCCGCCATGCCCTTCGCCTTCTTTATTGAATCAAGCGCAACATCGCTGACGTACGTTGTTAAAAAAGCCCCGTGAGGTTCTTTGCCCGGAGTCATTTCTCCCTTCCCCGGCCATTTTGCCCATTTCCCATAAGGCTTATGCACAGTAATATGATAGCGCATATCTCCTCCCGCAGCCCAGGGCATATGTTTAAGGACCGATTCGTAAGGCATTACGGTAGTTTGGTCCCCCGGGTGAGCGGCATAAGAAGCAACTACAACGGCGATACTAAATACTACTGCTGATAAAATTGCTGTATATTTTTTCATTTCCTCCTCTTTTTTCTGTGGTTTAACTGCTTATATCGGTTCGCATTCAACTTTTCAAGAATCTCCGCTATATCATCACCTCCTTAACGGCGCCGTATTATAACTAAAAACTATCACAATAATCTTTTTTGTCAAGTGACGCGCCAAAAAGGCGGTTTCGAAATCAGGCTGTCCCCTTTTCCCTTCTAACCTATTTCCCTTTCTCCATCCCGGACATTCTCCATTCGCATCATTTCATCATGCAGCATTTTCATATCTTTCTCCGTTGCCATGCCCTTTTCCATTATCCCGGACATTTTCACCATGTGGGAAGACATCTCCTTCATCATTTTAGACATGTTGAGCATCTTTTCTTTCGGCATATTCCCCATATTCTCCTCCATGTCATGCATCATTCCCGACATCTGTTGCATCATATCCACCATACCGTTCATCATCTGTCCATGCTCCATCATCCCTTTATGCTCCATCATCTGGCCCTTGCCCATTTCTCCCTGCATGCTGCTAGGCTGTTCGTGCTGCCCTCCCATCATTCCGCCGCCGTGCCCTCCGCCCATCTGTGCAAAACCGTAAGTAACGGTAAATGCCATAAGCAAAATAAAAATTATCAAAATGTTCTTTCTCATCTTAAACCTCCTTTTACAGGTTATCAAATTCTGTTGCTTAAAAATCAGTTAAATGGTTCGTTCTCACCCCCTTTTTAATTCCTGAATAAACATCGGGGTTTTATCCGTACATTTTTATATTCATCTCCGAACGAACCAATCATCTCACTTTTTCCCCTCTTTGACAAGGTTGGTATAAGCCATTGAGACCAAAATCCCCGCCTTTGGAGGGCGGTGATTTTGCCTGATCTTCTATATCTCAGAATATCGCTTCAACATTAATGCACAGGGACGAAGCAGGAGCTTCGATTTTACTCCACAACCCATAAAGCACATTTTTTTGCGCATGAAGTATCCTGTTTGTAGTGCTGCCGAATAAAAACTCCACTTTTCTTGAAATGGCGCGCCGCCCTACAACCACAGTGCAGCATCCGTCCGTTTTCTGCACTTCAAGTATGGCCTCCGCAATTGAAGCGCAATTTATGATACTTACCTTAATGGCCACCTTATCCCTGCCAAACCCAGACTGCGTAAGGATATCGCGATAATTCTCCAGCACTTCGTTTGCTTTATCATACTGACCTTTTATCCATGCAGTACGCTCGTTGCAGTCCGCGAAATAATCTTCGGAAGGCTCTGGGATGATCCTGAGCAAGGTGGCCCGTATCCCTGGGTAACCGCCGAGAAAATCCGCAACGTAAAGAAGCGCCCTCCTGGCGCTACCCGTCTCGTCCAATGCGATAAGGATATGTTTGTCCTCTGTTAAATCATCTCGCCCTGCTGATGTGATTGTCATAGTGTTTTCATTTATCATGGCCTAAATCCTCCCCCGTTTCATTGGTTATAGATTAGCAATAAAATGCGAATGAAAAATGAAAATATTCTGAAGAAATTGTGAAGGGCGCCATTGAAAGCCCTGGACATTCTATAGAGGCTTCAAAGCCGGACAAGCAGGTGGGATTAATTCCCGGTCATCACCTGATACCACATCCTAAGTCCGGTTATAGCAATAATAACGGCTATGGCAAGGCGCAGATATTTTGTATTGACCTTCTTGCTGATCCTTCCTCCTATCTGAGCTCCCGGCACGGTGCCGATTACCAGCGCTATCGCATATGGCCATAGTATCTGTCCGGTCGCCATCTTGCCTATAGTTCCCATAACAGCGCCCAGGAAAACAATGCCGAGTGTGCTGCCGATTACGATGCGGGTGGGAATGTTAAGAATATATATCATGGCCGGGATATATATAAATGCCCCGGGCGCTCCAACCATTCCTCCGAAAGAACCTATTGCAAGGCTAAGCATACATGCGACAGGCTTGTTATAACTAAGTTCCTCCGGTTTGATATCTTCACCCTGTTCCCGTTTCGGGATAAACATAACCACTGCCGCGATAATAGCCATGGTAGCAAAAATCGCTAACAGGAAAGCGCTTTTTGTATACTGTGAAAATAATGATCCCGCAAGATTGCCGAGTGCATTACACAAGCCCATGTACAGGAGCAGGGATTTGCTTACAAAACGGTTTTTGTGATGAACGATAAGACCTGACAGAGATGCTGAAAGCACCTGGACCATACTTACGGCCGCTACCTGTTTCATGTCGAGCTGCCCGACACCTAAAAGCGGAGGGACGTAAAGAAGCAGGGGTATCATAAATATGGCGCCACCGAGGCCGAGGAGACCGGAGAGAAAACCTCCGCCAAGCCCAAGCATTAAGAGGGTAATTAAAAAAGGTGTATCCACCGTTTACTCCTTCCTTTTAAAAGAAATTCAAAATCCGAACGTGATCGCAATGACTATCCGCAGCAGCATGAGCAACTGCTTTTGCCCTTTTTCCTCGGCACACCGGCTTTAGTCAGTTCGTCGATAAGCTCCTGTTCCGTGATCTTCCCGTCTCTTAATCCCTTGATTTCGGCGAGTACTTTGTCATTCAGATATACGGCGGGGGCCTTTGCGTCAGGCCCGGCTTCTTTTTTGGTGAGGATTACAACTTCAATGTCAAATAACTTTGCCGCGCTTCCAGCGGCAGTGGTGTTGTCCCTTCACCTGCCTCCGGGCGGGTCGTTATTGATGAGTTTTATGATTGCCGGCATAATTAAAACCTCCTTTGTAAGAGCTGAATTCAGCGAAATACTTGTGAGTAATAGTATCTAATTTTTTCTTTTGCCTGGATACTTGCCTTTTTTAGTGACAGGGCAGCATTCAGGCAACTGCAATGCATCCGGATAGTCTTTCCTGATTATCTCAAGAAGATCGAGAACAAATGGATTCTTCAGGAAATAACATCTAAGCCTTCCATCAATGAAATAATCGATAACACCGGCATGTCTTAATGCTGATAAATGCTGGGAGATATTGGACTGGCTTATATCAAGAAAATCCTGCAGGTCAGTCACGCATTTAACGCCTTTGGATAGTTCTTCGAGTATGGCCATCCGCGCAGGATGCGCCACCAATCTCAGGGTTTCGATACGCATCATTAAATCATTCATTGTTTTAAATATTAGAATATTTGAATATATTAGTCAAGTTAATGTTCAGGGGCATTCCAGGAGAGACTTAGTACAATATAAACAACCTGCCGCCGCCTGTTGCGAACTAATATTCTGATAAAGCTTGTAGAAGGTTGATCATGCGTCCTTAATTATTTTAAAGGAGGGAGATTGTTTAATTGATCTCCCTCCATGAGGATGATGATCAGATCATTTTGATTTTACGGGCGGCAGAATGCATCCGCATCCGCAGGAGTTTTTCGTCTTGCCTTCAGACTCTTTCTGTTCAATATCTTTTTCTGTTTTTTTATCGCTTACAGCCATTGCTTTCACCTCCTTTCCCCTGAGCCATACCGGCTTCAGGTCACGCGTTCATTTCTCAAGCGCCTCAAGAATGGTGCACTCTTTTAAAGGTCCTTTGCCGCTGCAGGCATTTGTCAGTTTCACAAGCGCCTTTTTCATTCCCTGGAGAGTTCTTATCTTCGCTTCGATATCTTCAATTTTTGATTTAGCCCTGCTTTTGACCATCGAGCAAGGCGTTCCCGGATCATGTCTCAGCGACAATAATTCATGAATTTCTCTCAAAGTAAATCCAAGCTCCTTTGCATGCCTGATAAACTGAACGCGCTTGACGGTTTCATCAGAATACTGACGATACCCTGATTCTCTTCTGCCTGGTTTTGGTATAAGCCCTATTCTTTCGTAATAGCGGATTGTCTCAATTTTCACCCCGGCTTTTTTCGCCAGTTGCCCTGTAGTCAATCCTTCCATCTTCTCACCTCCTGATTACAGTATAAACCCTGTACCATGGTACTGAGTCAAGTGTTTTTTTTAAAAGAGATATAAATTGAAAGATGACATGTTCCCGTCCGGATGAAATATAATATTGTTAAGAGGTCATAAAATATGACTCAAGTAAATAATATGAAAATAATGCTCTATCTCTCTTTATTAATAAGCCTCGTTCTGATTTGTAATAATGTTTTTGCAAATGACAGTTCAGATGCAAAGCCGAGTCTTGCACCTCTGGAGTCGCCTGCGCCTGCCGCTTTTTACGACAGGGGACTGCCACCTGAAGGATGGAGATCGGGGACCCTTTGGATAATTGCCGTCCACGACACAAGGAAAGAAGGAAACGGCTCACTCGAAATAGACTGGGCAAGATTTTATTGTGTGGTAAATGGACAGATGGTCCTTATGTCCGGTGAAACATCAGAGAATAGAACAGGCATTTACTGGAGCGGTTCATGGCCGAAAATCCCGTGGTGTCAGGGAAACGAAGATCGTAAGGACATGATGATTGATTTTACGGGAGACACAGCCTTGCTTCTTTTAAATGAAAAGCCCGACAGAGTCTGGCACTTTGGCGGGAAGAGAGTTGTCATACCGGAAGATGCGTCGAGATGCTATTCTGAAGCAATGCTAAAGCTGACCGGCAATGCACTGGTCCAGGTGGGAGCTGATTTCTGGATAGATGAAAAATCCGAATGGTGCCCTGACCATAAATGCAACATATCGGGCTTTGGCAGCGACTGGATCGGGGCATCCGATAATTGGATAACAATAACAGCAGGAAAACCTTAGTACCGTTTGTAGCTTATCTAAAAGTCATACCTCACTGAATCGTACTGTGGAACTGTTGTTCTGTGGCACTTTCATTCATAAACCACTCCCCAAAACCTTTTCGACCCATGATTGATAAGGATATGAAACTGTAAACCCCGTTAGAAGAATTAGGTTAAACAGCTAAAACGTTTTGAAATCTTTTTTCCTATTGCTCTTTCTCACTTTCTTTGCGTATGATATTTTAAATTTCAAA
>CAYMUX010000090.1:0-13686 GCA_964393845.1 uncultured Nitrospiraceae bacterium | reverse complement strand
AATACAAAAAATATATATACTTTGTTTCTTGTTTCTTATTTCCTGTTTATTGCTTATTTCCTGCGGTTACCGGTTTGTCGGCTCAGAGCCGCTGACTTTTAATTCGATAACTATTAAGCCGGTCAAGAATAACACGTTCGAGCCAAAGCTTGAAGAAAGGATGCACATTGCGCTTTCCAATGAGTTCATCAATCAGGGGATTGAAGTAAAGTCAGCAGGCGGTGATGTTGATCTGGAATCTACGATTAATACCTTTGCACTGGGTGCCATAGGCGCTGTTGATGAAACAATCAAGGAGCAGGAAGTTGTAATGCATGTTGATCTGAAACTAATTAGTAACGGTAAGGTCACTGAGTTTAAAGAGATGGCGTCGCCGATAAAAATTACATTTCAGACCACTGGAACGGTAAGTCAAAGCGTTGCTGATAAGGAAAAGGCAGCGGACAAGGCCTGCAGGGAAATCGCAAAGGAAATAGTCAGCAAGATTATTATTCAATATGCTAAATAAAGCTCTCCAGAAAGAAATTGAAATTGGACTGCCGGGCTCTCTCTATTATCTCTGGAGCTCAGAAAGCTGTTTTCTTGAAGACGCGCTTTCAAGGTTTATTGAAACAGTTATCGCTTCGAGTCCGAAGGACTTTAATTATGATGTATTCGATTCTTCTTCCGAACCCAGGGGAATTATAGATGCCGCATATACACTTCCGTTAATGGCCCGGCGACGTCTGGTTGTGGTCAAGGATTTTCACCAGTTTTCCGCTTCTGCTGTTGAGGCGCTGAAGTCGTATTTAGATCACCCTTCCGAAACTACCTGTATGGTAGTCCTTTCTCAAAAAACCCCCAAGGCATCTTTTAAATTTAACTGGCGGGTCTATTCCCTGAACATAAAGGAATGGGATATACCGTCGTGGCTGAAGCAGATTGCTGCTGCAAAGGGCGTGAGGTTGACGAACGAGGCGGTTGAGTACCTGATTGAATTTGTGGGACATGATATCGGGCTGTTAATGATGGAGATTGAAAAATTGTCACTATCGGGAAGTAAAACGGTCACCGGTAAGGACATTATTTCCTCAATAAGTATGATGAGAAAGTATACTTCATTTGACCTTGTGGATACATTGATAGCGGGACAGAAGACAAGGGCCTTCAGGATTTTAAAGACAATGCTCTCGGGGAATGCCTTTGATGCGCCGGTAATTCTCGGAACGCTGAACTGGCATTTTAAACAGTTTTATTCTCTCTGGCTGAATAAGGGAAAAAGGCCGGACAAGATGAGAGAAAAGACTTATAGAACTCTTGTAAAATACTTGCCTTCATTTAATGAAGGCGATTTTTACCATATTTTCCAAAACCTGCATGAAGCGGATTTAGGCGTTAAAACTTCAGGCAGACCCGAAATTGTCCTTGAGATTTTGCTGATCAGGCTGCTTCAGAAGGGAGCATGGAATTGACAAGCTTTGTGAGCCGGGATGTCCTTCTGGAGGCTGTGTTTTTATGTACAAACCCTTTTCTTGCTGCTTTATCAACGGCTGAAACGGCTTCTTTTAAAGCAGTCCGTGCACTATCAGCATTTTTATCAGCAACCGCTTGTTCAACTTTTTTGGACAGGGTTTTGAGCATATTTTTGAAAGACTTGTTTTTCAATGTCAGGCCCACGCTCTGCCGTGCTCTCTTAATGGCTGACTGGCTTTTCTTAGGTGCAGCTTTTGCTGGCAATGTAATACCTCCGTATAATTATAATTTGCAGTCCATTTGAATCTGAAACAGGACGCTGGCAATATCAAAAACAGAGTATTATTAAACCTTAAAGAGGAAAGAAAGTCAAGGCGTTATGGACTAATGATTTCGAAATATAAATTTTGGATAAGGAGATAACACATGATTCTTGAAAAACTTATTGTAGGTCCGCTTGAGGAAAATACTTATGTTATTGGTGATGAAGCGACGAGACAGGCTATTGTCGTTGACCCCGGAGATGAACCCGACAGAATTATTGACATAATAAGGGATAAGAATTTGCAGGTTCATTCTGTAATATGTACTCACACGCATTTTGATCACGTAGGGGCTGTAGGCGATATCAGAAAGGCGACCGGGGCAAAAATATTAATCCATAAAGATGATCTTAAGGTTTATGAAACAGCCAAGGACCAGGCCGCTTTCTGGGGATATGATATTGATGATATTCCGGAGCCTGACGGCTTTATAGATGAGGGTGATGTTATTGAGGCAGGCAATTTGAAGTTTAAGGTCATGCATACCCCCGGCCATAGCCCCGGAGGAATATGTCTCTACGGTGAGGGTATTTTATTATCGGGAGATACAATTTTTAAGGGGTCTGTCGGGAGGACGGACTTTCCCGGAGGGAGTATGGAAGAGCTCAAAAAATCATTCAGGAGGCTGCTCAATTTACCTCAAGATACGAAGATATATTCGGGACACGGGCCGGAAACAACTGTTGGAATGGAAAAAAAGACCAATTTTTTTGTGAATGAATTTTTATAGATGCGCTATTAAGCGCTTTAGCTATAGTAAAACTTTATTGAAAGAGGACTGACATTGAGAAAATTACTTTTGATATTACCGAGAAATGAGCGCGGTTACTGGGGCAAGGTTTCCGCCAAAGGTAAAACAGGTTTTGTGCGGCTGAGCCTGCCCACGATTGCCGCCATAACTCCTTCGCATTGGGATGTAGAGATACTGGACGCCAGGGCAACCCCGGTTGATTATAACAAAGAGGTTGATCTCGTGGGTATTACCGCATTTACTGCCGAGATACCAAGCGCCTATGAAATAGCCGATGGATTTAGAAAAAAAGGGACAAAGGTGGTCATGGGCGGGATCCATGTCTCTGCCTTGCCTGATGAGGCCCTTAAACATGCGGACAGCGTGGTGGTCGGCGAAGCGGAAGGCGTATGGAAGGAACTGCTGCAGGACCTTGAAAAAGGTGAGTTGAGGACCGTCTACCGCGCCGATAGTCTCATTGAGATGACCGGTATGCCTGTCCCGCGCAGAGAACTCCTTGACAGAGAAATGTACGTATCATGTTTCAATACCATACAGGCTACACGCGGCTGTCCTTATAACTGCGAGTACTGTGCGGTTACGGCATTTTTTGGAAGAAAATTCAGAACAAGGCCGGTTAGCGAGGTCATCGAAGACATTCGGGGATTTGATACAAAGGACTTTTTTTTCGTTGACGACAATATTACCGGCAAGCCCGGTTACGCAAAAGAACTCTTTAGTGCGCTTATACCGTTAAAGCGTGTCTGGGGCGGACAGACTTCCATAACTATAGCTAAAGATGAGGAGCTTCTTTCACTCTATGCAAAAAGCGGCGGTAAATATGCGTTTATCGGATTTGAGACGCTCTCGGAGAAGAACCTCAAGACGATGAACAAATCATGGAATTCCCCGAATGCCTATAAAGAGGCAATAAAAAAAATACATAAAGCAGGCATCAATATCCTGGGCAGTTTCATACTCGGACTTGATGATGATGGTCCTTCGGTTTTCAAAAAGACCTTTGATTTTATAATGGAAAACAATATCGATGCGGCACAGTTTCACATCCTCACGCCTTTTCCCGGGACCGAACTCTACAACAGTTTTGAGAAAGAAGGAAGGATAATAGACAGGGACTGGGCCAAGTACCACACCAGCGAGGTCATATTCAGGCCCAGGAATATGTCCGTAGATGAACTCCAGCGGGGTTACTGGTGGATATTCCGGAAAACATACACGATAGGAAACATACTCAGGAGAAGTTTAAGAAGTCGGAGGAATATAGTCTTCCGGTTAGGTATGAATTACAGCTATAGGAGAAAGGCGCTGAGGATGCCTAATGTTTGATTTTTTAGAAATATGAGATAATGGTATTTTTTTATTTGGGGGTTTTTAAAATAACAAACATTCCTCATCCCGACATTCGGAGATGAGGAATAGTATTGAACAATCAAGTGCGAAAAATAAACTTCTAATGCCCGCCTGATTTTAATATTCCTGAAGCTGCCAGGACCAGGACAAGTACTTCAGCTATAGCGAGGAAAACGTAGGCCGTATCCTTTTTGCGTATTAATCCCGGCAGGATTGCCAGATAACAAATGATAGTCAGCAGGGAAAGAAATGCAATAGGAAGAAAGTTAAGCATGTCGCCGCTGGATAAGTGTCCCAGCCAGGCCCATCCGGTCTGAATACCGCTGGCAGCAAGATAATCATGTACAGACATCACCCAGTAGCTCTGGATCTGGTCCAGCGGGATCAAGGGCTTTAAAATACCTGCGCCGTACATTATAAAAGTGACAACCAGCCCGAGAAGGCCTATTAACATCCCCTTGTTTAATATGTTTGCATATAAGATTTGTTCTTCAGTTGCTTGTAGAGCCATTTAAACCTCCTGCTTGAATAATTATTGATTTTATAATTCTTATTTTTTAACTCTTAACTCTTAACTCTTAACTTTATTTATCCTATTCCCAATCCTTTCAATAGCGCTTTAAGTCCTGAGATACTAAGAACTATGATTACCATAATTCTGATTGCAGCAGGCTTGGTCACGGCAAGGATTTTGACCCCGATTAACGAGCCGAGCATGATCCCGACCACTGAAGGGACCACCATCAAGGGCAGCACAGCGCCGTTATTAAGATAAATCCATGCTGCTGAAGTGTCTGTTATTGAAAGTAAAAATTTGCTTGTCGCGACTGATATTTTTATAGGCGCTCCCAATACAAGGTTTAATACGGGGACATTCGCCCATCCGGCTCCCAGGCCGAACATGCCTGCCATTACGCCAATGATGACAAATAATCCAAGGCCGACAGGTGTTCTGTGGATCTGCCAGTTAATGTCTTTGCCTAAAGTCGGTTCGTGATATATGCCCATTATCCTTAAAGACTGGGACAATGCATCCGGTTTAGGGACTTCAGGAAATTCCGATTTTTTTGCAAAAAACATAATGACAACTATGCCGAGGATCGTTGCACCGAGTAAAGTCTGAATTACATTAGTTGGAAGGGCAAGGCCTATCATGGCTCCGCCGATTGCGCAGGTTGAGGCAATCAATGCCATGGGGACGGCCAAACGAAGGTCTGCCATGCCCTTTCGAAGCAGCCCGGGTCCTGCAGCGAGAGCGCCGGCAAGCGCCACTATTAACCCGGCCCCTCTGACAAAATCAAGGTGGAACGGCAGGAAACCGCTGACAATCGGCACATAAAGAACTCCGCCGCCGACACCTCCAAGCACTGCGAAAATCCCGAGGAAAAAAGAGAGAACGAGAAGGATAAGAGGCCAGAACCACCACGCATGCTGTGGGACTGCTTCAGCAGCAGCGGCTGCTGCTACTGTTTCTGTTGATGCCATTACAGTGGTTGAAATTGTTAGGAGAGTTAAAAAAATAGTCAAGGCGATTAATAAATGTGAGGTCTTTAGTTTCTTCAGTAACATTATTTCCCCTTCCTTTATTAATAAATATTTAAGGATGAATCTAAAAGTTGAACCGCTTCAATTTGAAGCGGTGCTGTTCTATTTTGAAACGGTTTATATTTTAATGCACTCGCTACATAAAATCAATGAAATTTCGTTTTATTTATAGAATTATAAATATGATTGATGAATGCGGATTTTAATATGAATGACTTGTTGAATCATTGCTTGCTATGAAAAGTCTCTTTATAAGTAATTCATCCCAAAGTGTGTGAGTTCTGCTAAAATAACTAAATGCCCACTATCTTAGTTACAAATGATGATGGTATATCCTCGCCGGGAATTAAAATTCTTGCAAAAACACTTAAATCTTTTGGTGAAGTTTATGTTGTTGCCCCCGAGGGTGAACAGAGTGCAGTTGCTCATGCGCTTACGTTACACAGGCCTTTAAGATTTGAAAGGGTAGGTAACAATACATATTTTGTGAACGGCACTCCTACGGACTGCGTTATCATTGGTGTTAATAAAATCCTCTCTCAAAAGCCGGACATTATAGTCTCAGGAATAAATAACGGCGCCAACCTGGGTGATGATATAACCTACTCAGGCACTGTTGCTGCTGCAATAGAAGGGACACTTCTGGGAGTGCCATCAATCGCCATCTCGCTGGTAAGAGAGGACCGGAACAATAGTGGATATCGGAACGTTGCATCAAAATTTCAGATTGCAGCGAATTTTGCCGGAGAAATTGTAGAAAAGGTCCTTGACAATGGCTTGCCGGACGACACACTTCTGAATGTTAATATCCCATACAGCGTAAAAAATAACGGAGTGAGAATTACAAAGCAGGGAAAACGGGTTTACGATAACGCCATTCAGGAGCTGCGTGATCCGCGCGGAAGAGAATACTACTGGATTGGCGGTGGCATACCGCAGTGGGAATCGGATGAGAACACGGATTTTGAGGCAATTCAGGCCGGCTATATTTCAGTAACACCCGTACATCTTGACCTGGCGAATTACGAAGCGCTTAAATTCCTGGAAAAGAACTGGAAAATATGAAACATTACGATGTAATAATAGTTGGCGCAGGACCTGCCGGTATTTTTGTCGCACTTGAGATTGTATCTTCAGGGAAAGATGTCAAAATTCTAGTTATTGAAAAGGGCCCGGATATCGAGAAGAGAATATGCCCGTCTGCGGTTAGAGAGGTGTCATGCAAGGCATGTCCCGAGTGCGGCCTGTTATGCGGATGGGGAGGCGCAGGAGCGTTTAGTGACGGCAAACTCACTCTATCAAAAGAAATCGGTGGAAACCTTGCGCGATATATCAGTGCAACGGATCTGCAGGATCTGATTAATTATACTGACGGATTATACATTAAATATGGCGCTCCTTCCAGCGTTTACGGCGGAGATGTTGATAAAGTTAATGCCCTTAAAGACTCTGCAGCAAGACATAAATTAACACTCATTCCATCTAAAATCAGGCATATTGGAACAGACCGGTGTCCTGAGGTCCTGAAAAGAATGAAGACGGAACTTAATTCAAAAGTTGATGTTTTGTTTTCCAAAAATATTAAAAAAATTATAGTTGAAAATGGAAAGACAGTTGGTGTTGATGCCGGCAATGGAGATATTTTTTACGCTGATCACATAGTTGTGGCGCCCGGCAGGGAAGGCGCTCTCTGGCTTGAAAGGCAGGCGAAGTTATTAGGGTTGTCATTATTGGCAAATCCTGTGGATATCGGGGTCAGAGTTGAACTGCCTGCAAAAGTTCTTGAGCCCCTTACCAAAGTCAGTTATGAACCGAAGCTGATTTTCCATACAAGGAAATTTCATGATAAAGTCAGAACATTTTGCGTAAATCCATACGGTGAAGTAGTTAAGGAATATGTAAAAGGAATATGGACAGTTAACGGCCACAGCTATTCTAATATGAAAACAGAAAACACCAATTTTGCGCTTCTCGTAAGCACTCATTTTACTGAACCGTTTGATGAACCTCATTTATACGGCAGGTATGTTGCCCGGCTTGCCAATCTTTTAGGAAAGGGTGTTATCCTGCAAAGACTCGGCGACCTTCAGGCCGGCAGGAGGTCAAATTCATCGAGAGTCAGGAACGGGAGTGTAAAACCTACTCTTACTGAGGCGGTTCCTGGAGACCTGAGCTTTGCGCTGCCTCATCGTTATATTACAGACATACTTGAGATGCTTAAGGTGATGGATAAAATTGCTCCCGGGGTAAACAGCCCGCACACCCTGCTTTACGGTGTTGAAGTTAAATTTTATTCAAGACAACTTAAACTCGACAATAACCTTGAAACGGAAATTGAGAATCTCTTTGCCATAGGTGATGGCGCCGGTGTCAGCAGGGGGCTTATTCAGGCTTCGGCGTCTGGTATAATTGCAGCAAGGGAGATTTTAAGAAGAGTTAGGGGTTAAATGTAGGGGCGAGGTCTCCTCGCCCTTGCTAAGTTAATTTAAAAACATGTCTTACGAAAAGCAGCGCCGTTTAATGATAGAGGACCAATTAAAGACCCGTGGGATCAAGGATGAGCGGGTCCTTGCTGCCATGCAGGAGGTCCCAAGGCACCTGTTTGTTGAAGAAGATTTACTGGATAGGGCATATGATGACTGTGCCCTCCCCATTGGAGAGGGGCAAACGATTTCGCAGCCTTACATGGTGGCCATAATGACGGAATTGCTTGAATTGAAGGGAAATGAAAAAGTCCTCGAAATAGGCACAGGTTCCGGCTATCAATCCGCAGTCCTTTCATTGCTTGCATCAGAGGTTTATACCGTTGAAAGACTTCAACCGCTCGCTTCAAAAGCAAAGAAGCTGTTGGATGATCTTGAATATAAGAATGTTCATATAATTGTATCTGATGGAACGCTCGGTTGTCCGGAGCATGCGCCTTTTGACGGCATCATAGTTACGGCAGGGGCGCCTGAGTTTCCTCATCAATATGCGGAGCAGTTGAAAACAGATGGAATACTTGTGATTCCGGTAGGAAGCAGATATTCTCAGGTGCTTTATCAAATGAAAAAAACTTATTCAGGGATGTTGAAATCAGTATCAACGAGTTGTGTTTTTGTCCCGCTTATCGGGAAAGACGGATGGTCGGTCGCAGATATTTATTGACAATGAAATTGTTTTTATGGTTTTATGGTTAACAAAGCAGACATTTTGGGGAGGTTTTGATTTCCCTGCATCAACACATTAATAAATAAAGGCGCCTTTTAAAATCTGAGTTAATATGCGGACTATTTAACTATCAGGAGGTAAGATGTTTAGTGAATTAAAAAAGATCTGGATGGATGGTAAGTTTGTTGATTGGGCTGATGCTAAAGTTCACATTCTGACCCATACATTGCATTATGGAACAGGTGCATTCGAAGGCATCAGATGTTATAAAACTAAAAAGGGTTCGGCAGTATTCAGATTGCAGGAGCATGTAGACCGGCTGTTTGATTCCTGCCACATTTTAAATATTAAACCTCCTTTCTCGCATATGCAGATCAGTAAGGCCATTATTGATACGATAAAAATCAATAAACTAAAGGAGTGTTACATACGCCCGCTTGTTTATATCGGATACGGGGCAATGGGTCTGTATCCCAAGGGAAATCCAATTAACGTTGCTATAGCTGTATGGCCGTGGGGCGCATATCTTGGAGAGGAAGGACTTAAGAACGGAATAAGGGTAAAGGTATCATCTTTTGCCAGGCTTCATGTGAATGTGACGATGACTAAAAGCAAAACATGCGGTGACTATGTTAATTCAACTCTTGCAAAAAGCGAGGCCATTGCCTGCGGCTATGATGAGGCGGTAATACTTGATACAAGCGGGTTTGTGTCAGAAGGGACAGGACAGAATATATTTATTTTAAGAAACGGTGTTTTGATTACGCCCCCGCTTCCGGCGGTCCTTGAAGGCATTACAAGAAAGAGCATAATTGAAATGGCCCAAAAAGAGAAGATCAAGGTTGTCGAGACCAACATCACTAGAGATGAAGTTTACATCGCAGACGAGGCCTTTTTTACAGGGACGGCAGCAGAAGTTACCCCCATACGTGAGATAGATGGAAGGACTATTGGAAAGGGCAACCCCGGTCCTGTTACCAAGAAACTCCAGGATCTTTTCTTCAAAATAGTAAAGGGAGAGGCTGCGGCTTACAAATCCTGGCTGACTTATATCTAATATACGCCCACAAATGGAAAAAAGAGCATCGGAGAGAATGCCTATTAATATACAGTCAAGATTGTTCTACGGTAACATGGTGTATACGGGGACAATCACCAATCTCTCGAAAAACGGGATGTTCATCTGTACAAAGATGAGTTTCCCTGTTGACTCCGTTCTTATTGCAATCATACTTTTAGAAGAGCAAACTTTAAAAATCCCTATTAAAATCCGGAGAACTGTAAGATCAAATAATTATTTGAATGATATTGAAGATGGCGGAATAGGGGTCAGTCTTTTGAATCCTTCTAAAGAATATATTGATTTTATAAGCAAAACCAGAGCTGTCCTGTCAAAAATTAATGACAATAATTTTCTTTCCGGTCCAATAAATCCTTCTATCGATCTTAGTTAATCTCTCCTGTCAGAAAGCAGCTTGAAGCTGTTAGTGCTTCACAGCTTTAATCAAACGAATTCCTCGAAGCTCTGCTGCCGGGGCTAAAGTTTTCTGTTAAATGTTCGATATAAAAATTAAAGCAGACGATCAAATAAGAATCGTAGGAGGAATTCAACTATGATTACAACGTCAAATAAAAAAGAAAAAAAGACAGAATCAAGAGTAAAGGATAATGGCATGCTGACTGCTCAGTTGGAAAAAAGGGCCTTCGAGCGGTTCCCCGCGAATTTGCAGGCCAGATTGTTCTTCGGTAATATGATCTATTCAGGAATGGTTACAAATCTCTCTAAGAACGGAATGTTTGTCAGCACAAAAGTCAGATTTCCGGTCAACTCCGAGTTTATGATGGTAGTTCTATTGAATAATCATATATTAAAGATCCCCATAAAAGTCAGAAGGGCAGTCAAAAAAGAAGGTGATTATTACTCTGAAATTGATAGCGGCATAGGAATTGAACTTTTAGATACCCCTCAAAATTATCTTAATTATGTAGGCATTCGCAAATCGTCTATGCAAGTTTCCTATTAGCTTCTCAAAAAGTAACTCCCCCTGTCCACCCTCTTACATAAGAGGGTGGAATATCAACTCTTTTCTATGTATTTATTATTATGTTATAGTTGAAAGTTCGTAACAACACACTAATAGCAGTCACAAATCATCAATAAATCTCTGGGCACATTTTCAGGTTTTGGAATTAATATGTCTGAACTGACTCCTTTAATGAAACAGTATCACGATATCAAGCGTAATTATCCTGATGCTATTGTCTTTTTCCGTCTGGGGGACTTCTACGAGATGTTCGGGCCTGACGCGGTGACTGCTTCAAAGATACTGCAGATAACGCTTACGTCAAGAGATAAGGGGAAAGCAGACCCATTACCGATGTGCGGCATCCCGCATTTTACATCTGAAAACTATGTCTCAAAACTTGTCAAGGCCGGCCACAAGGTCGCTATTTGTGAACAGGTTGAAGACCCCAAAGACGCAAAGGGGATTGTAAGAAGAGAAGTCGTCAGGGTGGTCACCCCGGGGACTTTTCAGCCCGACAATCCCAAGGAGAATAATTTTATCCTTGGGTTCTTTCAGAAAGAGAATATATTCGGCATTGCGGCTGCGGACATTACAACCGGGGAATTTTTAATTTATGAAACCCATAACAGTATTGCTGATGAGATAAACAGGTTTCAACCGAAAGAGATACTGTATCCTCTAAGTTTTAAAAATAATTCATCGGTAATTGACAGCCTCAGTGACTTTTATCTGACTGATTATGATGACTGGTATTTCGATTATATAGAGGCTTACCGGAAACTTATAAAACATTTCAGGGTCGCTTCTCTTGACGGTTACGGCTGCGAGGGCATGATAGTGGCTGTTTCAGCGGCCGGCGCGCTCCTAAATTATCTTGAAGAGACGCAGAAAGATACGCTTACATTCAAAAAGATAAACGTACTGAGGCGCGACTCAAAGATGCTGCTGGATGCCACTACGCTCAAGAACCTTGAAATTTCAAGGAACATGCGGGGTGGTGAGGTCGAAGGAAGCCTGCTCTGGATTATAGACGAGACATATACTCCCATGGGCGGCAGACTGTTAAGGAACTGGCTTATAAACCCGCTGCTGGATGCGGATGAAATCGGACTGCGGCAGGATGCGGTGGCTGCCCTGATGAGTGATTCCGGCAGGCTTTCAAAAATACAGGCCGGTTTAAAGAATATATATGATATCGAACGCCTTGCATCGCGGATAGGCGGCGGGACCGCCAATGCAAGAGACCTTTTATCACTTGGTAATTCTCTTGGGACATTGCCTGAGCTTAAGGACCTGCTTCACGATTACGATGATAAAACCATTAAAGCCCTGTCGGACCGCATTGATCTTCTTCCAGGCGTCAAGTCACTTATTGAAGAAGCCATTACAGACGATCCACCCATGACCGTCAAAGAAGGCGGTCTGATAAAAAAGGGATTCAACGCTGAGATAGATGAGATCAGGGAGATAAGCAGCAGCGGCAAGGATTTCATAGCTTCCCTTCAGGCAAGGGAAAGAGAGAGGTCCGGGATATCGTCGCTCAAGGTCGGTTATAACAGGGTCTTCGGATATTATATCGAGATCACTAAAGCCAATCTCTCCCAGGCGCCTGAAGATTATATAAGAAAGCAGACCCTCGTCAACGGCGAGAGATTTATAACTCCTGAGCTCAAAGAGTACGAGGCAAAAGTCCTGGGCGCTGAGGAAAGGCTCAAGAATCTTGAATATGACGTTTTTATTAAAGTAAGAAATGCCATTGCCGCCGAGACTGAAAAGCTCCGGCAGACTGCAACAGCAATAGCTGAGCTGGATGCGCTGCAAAGTTTTGCCCATATCGCAAAAAAATATAATTACGAACGCCCGGCCGTTGACAACGGGAACGTGATACAGATTTCCGAAGGCAGACATCCTGTGATCGAAAGATTATCAGGGAGTGAAAAGTTCATTGTCAATGACTGCTTGATAGATTCCGGCCCAAACAAGATTTTAATAATTACAGGCCCTAATATGGCGGGTAAGTCAACTTACATGAGGCAGGTTGCGCTCATTGTCCTGATGGCGCAGATAGGGAGTTTTGTCCCGGCCCAGGAGGCGAGGATAGGGATTGTGGACCGGATATTTACGAGGATCGGGGCCTCTGATATTATTACAAAAGGCCAGAGCACTTTCATGGTTGAGATGATCGAGACCGCCAATATTTTAAATAATGCAACAGACAAGAGCCTCATATTGCTGGATGAAGTGGGCCGGGGGACCAGCACATTTGACGGGATAAGCATTGCATGGGCGGTCGTTGAATACATCGCGAAAGAGTTGAAGGCGAGGACCCTGTTTGCCACTCACTATCATGAACTCACCGAACTGTCTCTTGTCCTTGACGGCATCAAGAATTTAAATGTTGCGGTGAGGGAATGGGGCGATGAGATAATTTTTCTCAGGAGGATAGAAGAAGGAGGCGCGGATAAAAGCTATGGCATCCAGGTTGCAAGGCTTGCAGGGCTTCCTGAAGAGACGATAAAGAGGGCCAAGGAAATTTTATCTAACCTTGAGAAATCAGAGCTTAACGAACTCGGGGCCCCAAAGCTTGCCTATGCATCTGATGCGGAACCCTCCCAGGTTCTAAAGGCAGGACAACTGGATCTCTTTGCGACCCAGGCAGACCCGGTGATGAAAGAACTCCTCGGACTTGACGTTCTCAGCATGACGCCGATTGAAGCCCTTAACAAGCTTTTTGAGATGAAGAAGAAGCTGGCGGACGGGAAAGGGAAAAAGGGCAAAGGACAATGTTAGTGTCTCAAGGGCAACCGGTCACTGTCCATTATCCTTACCTATAAATGTCAAAATTGTTTTTGGTTGACATTTAATATTTTAAACCATACATTAATATGGTTTTAAAAACTACATAATTGAGGTCAACTTATCTTGTACAATTATTTATGGAGAGAGTGGGGTATGTTAGAAAAGAGATACAATCCAAAAGACATTGAAAAAAAATGTTATGACTTCTGGCTTGAGCCGGATTATTTTAACGCTCAAGGGAAGAGCGACAAACCATCTTACTGCATAGTAATTCCTCCGCCTAATGTAA
>CAYMUX010000089.1:2789-13687 GCA_964393845.1 uncultured Nitrospiraceae bacterium | reverse complement strand
CACCATATTTTATTTTTGTTGAATTTTGAACTCCAACTGCGGAAGATGGGTTAAGATATGTTCATGATATTTTGGCTGGGGAGTTTGTGAATGTGGGCGTAGTGTTATATGCTCCCAAGGCAAAATATCTCAATGCATTATGTTCTTCACGATACGGGCGTATATCAAAGGTATTCCCCGATGTGGATGGAGAGCATTTTAGCAGAGTTGTCAGATATATTCAGGCTAAATTGGAAGAAGAAGGCGATGAGTTATTAAACAAGCTTCAATTTGATGCTGCTCCAAACGGTGTGAAGGAATTTGTCGCGAGAATATTGCCGGTTGACGATACTTCATTACAATTCTCACCGGAGGGTTACGGGTTAACCGAGAATCCTGCAAAAACATTAGAGCAGTTATACACTCGCTATGTTGAAAAATATTATGAGAAAACTGAGAGACAAAGCAGGACAGATGAAGATGTATGGAAGGTTTACAAAAAGTCTCTTGAAGGAAAGAGGGTTTTTACCCATTTAAAACCCCATCAAATCATAGGGAAGAATTATGATTATGAATTTAAGCATAGCTGGAAAAATGAGAAGTTGCATGCCAATGAACCGATTTCATTTGACTTGATCGATCCCAATGAAATACTCGACAAAGCACATAAATGGTTAGGACGGATTGAAAGCCTTGTTGAAGGCGGAGAAGAATTTAAGTTGACTGTCTTGCTCGGAAGCCCCCGCGATGAGAGAGTTAAATCAGATTTTATTAAAGCCCAAAACATATTGACCAGGATGCCATGCGAGAGCGAGTTTGTTAAGGAAGAAGATGCAGACACCTATGCAGATAACTTAAGAAAAGAAATTGAGGAGCATGATCAGGCTATAACGAATAGAAAATACTAATGACTAATCCCCCCCATTGATAATAAAAAAACAGTTACCAACTAGTTCTTCACATTTCTTTCATAGTATCCATATAGAATAGTACCTGAGAGTATGAAAGCAGTTTTGAAGAGACTATGAATTACTGAAAATCAGAACATAAAAAAATATGGAGGTAGAGAAATGAAAAAAATGTTCGTAACCGTAGTATCCTTAATTTTCGTTATTACAGGTATCGCCTTTGCAAAAGACTATGAGGTAAAGAAAAAGGCCGGCGACTTCGACGTTGTGATCACGATTGACAAAAACCCGCCTGCTGTCGGCAAAAACAATATGGCAATTGGGATTAAAGACCCTTCCGGCAAATCTATCACAGACGCAAAGGTGAAGGTTGAATACTCAATGCCTGCGATGCCGGGAATGCCTGCAATAAATTACAAGACGGACGCTGAATTTAAAAGTGACAAATATAAAGCAGTAATGGATCTCTCGATGCCGGGCTCCTGGAATGTGACTATAAAGATTTTACATGGTGACAAGACATCTAAGGTAAAGTTCAGTGTAGACGCCAGCTAAAAAATAATGATGCATGTCGCATGATCCCTTGACAAAAAAGATTATTGTGATAGTTTTTAGTTATAAGACCGTTCCGTTAATAAGGTGATGATTTGGCGAAGATATTTATGACGGTTGAACTCGAACCGATGTAGGGCAGAAGTATAATTTTTGCGTAAAAGTTTGCTAAGAGAGGTTTGACAGGGAGACTGGAAAATACTTAAAAAGTTAATGAGGTTTAGAATGAGGCGCATATTTTTGATAACGATTTTAATTTTGGGACTATTCGCCGCTTACGGTTTTGCCCAGATGGGCGGCGGTCATGGGGTTGGCCGAATGCAGGGTGGGCAAGAAGAAATGCATCCTGATATGGGGACACAGCAATCCTCACAGATGTTGAGCGGCCAGATGATGCAGTCAGAGATGATGCGGAGTATGTCTGAGATGATGAGCAGGATGAACGAGATGATGCGGAAGATGTCGCAAGCCGTTGGGGACCGGACAAAAAAACAGGATATGTCGCTGCTCATGAAAGAGATGTCCGTAGCCATGCGTGAAATGTCGGAACAGATCGAAAAGGACACCCTTGACAACGCAATGATGGAGAAGATGCAAGCCCGGATGAAGACGATGAGCAAGATAATGAATGCAACACAGGAGAAGAAAAAATAAAATGAGACAAGTAACAGCGTTTTACATTTTGTTTATGTCCTTTCTCTTTCCGCTGTCGAGCGTTGCGGCGGACGAAGGACGTTTCTACGTTTCGGTTGACGGCGGCTATAAGACTGGAGATTTCGGCACATCGACCAGATCCGACCTTTATTATCTTTCCTCCGACATCGGCTATCTGTCGCCGGGATATGAAGTCAGCGCAACGGTGCCGTATCTTTCTCTGACAAACAGGACCGAAGGAGAGAGCTCTAAGGAGACCGGCATCGGCGATATTATCTTACGCGGCGGCAAGACGCTTTTGCCGGAGACCGACTCCGGGTTGTCCGTTAACGGCGCGCTGGCTGTAAAGCTCCCGACGGCTGATGACTCGAAAGGGCTCGGGACGGGAAAGGCTGATTATGGAGCTTTTTTGAGCTTGCACCAGCGATTCGATACGATTAAACTCACTCTTATGACAGGATACATCAAGGTCGGCGATTTGCCTTCAATAAATTTAAATGACGTCTTCCTTTATGGAATAGGAATATCAAGGTCCTTTAGTAGAACGGATATCTATGCCTCGCTGGAAGGGAGGCGGGCGGTTGTTCACGATGCCGATAATCCCCTGGAGGTAAATCTCGGATTTTTTCATGCGCTCAGCGCGTCTTATTCAATCCGGGCGAGCACTTTTTTCGGTCTTAATGACGGAGGCCCGGACTTCGGCTTAAGCACGGGAATCGCGAGATGGTTTTAGAATGAAAGGAGGTTGTTCATATAACATAAAGAAGGATTTTGAAAAATAATTAACAATCAAACTTTATTACCAAAGGAGGGTAAGATGAAGAAGATATTTTTGACAAGTTTCATTCTAGCTGCAATGTTTGCCGCTACTTACGGTTTTGCACAGATGGGCGGCGGCATGATGGGCGGACAAGGGCATGAGCCGGTCAAGGGGCAGCCGATGGAGCATAAAGGGATGATGGAGCATGGACAGATGATGAACGGTATGGTGGATATGATGCAACAGATGTCGGGAATGATGCATGACATGGAGGAGAATATGGGGAATATGCCGAAAGAAAAGATGCTCAACATGTCTAAAATGATGAAGGAGATGTCTTCCCACATGGTGAAAATGTCCGGGATAATGGAAAAGGGCATGGCAACGGAGAAAGATATGAAAATGCTGCATGATGAAATGATGCGAATGGAGAAAGAGATGTCAGGGATGGAGAAAGGCAAATAGGTTAGAAAGGGAATTACAATGATATGATATAATTATTAGCAAATTACACTGAATAGGGGAGGGTATTAATAAAAGGCAAAAAGATAAAATGGACAATGACGGGTCGGACACAAATCTCAGCGGGATTACAAAGGATGAACTTAGGGACATGATCGCCTGCCGGGTGGGACATGACAGGGTTCCAGGAAAGATAAATATCATTACCGATATCTCTGATTTCTTTAACGTGGATTTTGACGACGTAGTTATGCTCGGCGGTCAACCATATTTTATCCGGCATTGCGCACTGGAGGGACGGTTCGGCCTTGAGGACGAACCAAAATTCTGGGTCAGGAGGGCGATATGCCTGCGGGACGGAACAGTGAAAATCATAAAGTTTGTTTTTTTGGAAAAGTTAGAAGTCCGGATAGGCGGCTTTACATTCAATTGTGTGCGAAGTCCACAAAAAGAAGCAAGGGTACTCGATCTCGTATCCGGACACCCGAATTTCATGCATGGGTCCTCTGTCAGTGACTCCGATCATAATATTATCAGGGTCATAGATTTTATTTATGGAAAATCGCTGGCTTCGTCTATACCAGAGCTCGGGAAAAATCATGAGGACTATTTTTATCACCACTTCCCATCCATGCTGGACGAATTCATCGAGCTTGTCAAGGCCATCAGGTTCATTCACGGACACGGGGAGAAACACGGAGATATCAGACGGGACCACATTATCAGAGACAACCAAACTGGGAAATACCGATGGATAGATTTCGATTTCAACTATGTGCATGAAGAAAATATTTTCGGCTATGACCTGTTCGGTCTCGGCAACGTCCTGGTATTCATATCCGGACGCGGTGATGTCACTGTCCAGGACCTTTCCCGAAATATGCCGGACGTTTTCGGCAGAATATCTCCTGCCGATATCAATATAATATTCCAGAACCGCGTAGTGAATCTTAAAAAGGTGTACCCGTACATACCAGATTCGTTAAACCGTATTTTTCTTCATTTCTCTCAGGAAGCGCACGTCTTCTATGAAAATACGGACCAACTTCTTGATGATCTGTATGAGGCAAGGAGCGCCCTGTTCGGACATTAAAGGAGAATATAATGACTGTAAAATGGAAAGAAATAATTCTCATTGTAATTTTGGTATCGGCAATTACCGCACTCCATTATTTGACGATGTCGGCAAACGCTCCTTTGCACGAATTTTACCGTGAGTTGTATTTCATTCCCATCATCTTTGCCGGTCTCATGGGCGGGAAGATCTACGGCCTGACGACCTCTATAATAATATCCCTGCTTTTCCTGCCCCATGTCATCCATACTATGGGGACAACCCTTTCCACCTTTCTTATTAATATGTTCGAAATAGCGCTTTTTAATTTAGCAGGTATGTTATCAGGCATCTATAAAGAAGCAAAACAGGGGCTTATGGTCACCATGAACGCTCCATACCATTCGCCGGAAGTCAGGAAAAATTTTCTCCTCTTTATTGACGGCACTCCTGCCTGCCTTTACGCCGCCAACTATTTTGCGCAGGTATTCGGAAAGGTCCAGGGTATCGGGGTTACCTTATTATGGATTTTCAAGGGACAGGATACCGATTTCTTTGAAACGCTTGAGGAGTTGCAAAAGGTCGACAAAGAGGCATACCTCAAGGGAGAGGGGATACTGAATCAGGCTAAAGAAATTATTGTCCAGGGAGGTGTGCATGAAGGCGATATCAGTATAAAAAAAGCAATTGCGGATAAAAAGACCGGCCTCTCGGATAAGCTGATGGAAGAATTGAAGAATGGAGGTTACGATACGATTGTACTTGCAAAACGCCCCAAGACAAAATCCCAGGAGTTTATTTTCGGCAGCGCGACCGTAAAGATGGTCAGGGATGCAGCCGTCCATGTATTGGCCGTCAAGGTGCCTGATAACGCGGTCGCCGGGGAGACGAATGGGTAAACAATATTTAATAGTCAATTCGCCGGCAAAAAAATAATGATACATGTCGCATGATGTGCTATGATTATTAGCAAATGACAACGAGACTAAAACCGTTTTCACGTTATTTATTACTCATTGCTATTTTTTTGCTCTTCAATCTTACTCATGCCCTTGCCGATGAGCTGAACCTTCAGGAGCTGATCGATGAGGCATTACAGAACAACCACGACATCCTGATGTCGGAGTCAGGTGTATCGGCCTTAAAATTCAGGGTCCCCCAGGCAGAAAGCCTTCCCGATCCCATGGTTATGCTCGGGTATCAAAATGACGGAATCAGGGACTTATACACCTTTGGTGATGGAATGGGCGCTGATTCACAGTGGATGTTTTCCGTATCTCAGATGTTCCCGTTTCCCGGGAAGCTTCCATTAAAGGGCCGGATGGCCTCAAGCAATGCTGAAAGCAGGAAGGCGGCATTGGATTCAATGCGTTTAAAACTTGCGGCAAGGGTGAAAGAACTTTATTACGAACTTTTTCTCACATACAAAAAAATTGACCTCATCCATGATATGTCCGCCCTTTTTTCTAGGATAGAAGATGCGGCTCTTGCCCGGTATTCGTCAGGGATGGCGCCGCAGCAGGAAGTGCTGATGGCGCAGACGGAAAAATATATGCTCTTTGAAAAAGAGGAGATGCTGAAACAGAAAATACAATCCCTTGAGGCAATGCTCAACTCAACTTTAGGCAGGTATGTCAGCTCTCCTCTCGACAGGCCTACAGAGCCGTCCCGCACCGAATATGATCATGACCCGGATGAGTTGATTAAAGTATCATTTGAAAATTCCCCTGAGATAAAGGCCAATGAGAAAATGATTGCGGAAGCGGAGACAAGGGTGGAAATGGCAAAAAAAGAGTACTATCCCGACTTCACAGTCAATGCAAGCTATTTCGCAAAGGGGCCTGATTTCCCTGACATGTGGAGTCTTACGACCTCCATCAACATTCCGCTTTTCTACAGGACAAAACAGAGACATGCGGTGTATGAGGCAGGGGCGTTATTGTCAGGCACCGTACATGAACGTGACGCGACAAAATTTATGCTTTCTTCGGGCATAAGAGATAATTACTCCATGCTTACCTCCGCAGATAAATTAATGGACTTATATAAAAACGGTCTGGTCCCGAAAACACATCAGGATTTTGAATCAGCCCTTGCCGGATATACAACAGGGAAAGTTGAGGCCCTGACAGTCATCACAAGGCTTAAATCCCTTGTTGATTTTGAGATGTTATATTGGGTGCAGTTTGTAGAAAGGGAAAAGGCAATAGCGAGATTAGAGGCGTTGACGACGGTAGGGGCACGTGGCGACGTGCCCGTACAACGTCAAGGAGAATAAGACAAATGAAAACAAAGGTCATAATAATTTCAGGATTGATACTATCTTTATTTTTCCTTTTTAAAATACCCTCATCATATTCCCAGCACCAGCACGGTGGGCAGACAGGTGAAAGCGCTCAACCGAAGAAACAAACTGAAGCTCCTGCGGCAGAGACGGATGAGGATGAATTAACTGTTGAAATCCCTCTGGACAAGCAGCAGCTTATCGGCGTGAAAACAGTTGAAGCCTCTGTAAAACCCATGCAGAAGATCATCAGGACAGTGGGGCGGATTGAATATAATGAAAGACTGCTTGCGACCGTAAATACAAAGTTTGAAGGCTGGATTGAAAAACTCCATGTTGATTACACCGGCAAGTATGTGAAGAAGGGTGAACCTCTTGCTGAGATATATAGTCCTGAACTTGTGGCAACCCAGCAGGAGTTTTTGAATGTACTGAAGTGGAACCAGTCAGCGGTCAGCAATCAGCAATCAGCAGTCAGCTCAATGCTTTCAAAAGACGCTGAACGAATTGTTGACGCTGCTCGGCAGAGACTGAAATTATGGGACATCACGGATGAGCAGATAAAGACGATAGAGGAAAGCGGGAAGCCGGTCAGGACTCTCACTATATACAGCCCGGCAGACGGCTATGTTGTGCAGAAGACGGCAATACAGGGCATGCGCATAATGCCGGGAGAAAAGCTTTTTGACATTGCCGGTCTATCAACCGTCTGGGTCATCTCCGATATCTACGAATTCGAATTGCCTCTTATAAAGGTCGGGCAGAATGCCGACATCAGCCTCAGCTATTTTCCCGGCAAAGTCATCTTATCTACAATTGATTATATATACCCCGCCCTGTCAGGCGACACCAGGACGGCAAAGGTAAGATTCACGATCAACAACCCGACCAACCAGCTTAAGCCGCAGATGTTTACAAATGTTGAGATCAGGATCGATATGGGAAAACGCCTTGCCGTTCCCGACGATGCAATAATCGATACAGGCACAAGACAAATTATTTACGTGGATAAAGGCGAAGGCTATTTCGAACCGAGGGAAGTGCATCTTGGGCTAAAGGCTGACGGAATGACAGAAGTTATTCACGGCGTGGAAGCAGGCGAAAAAGTCGCCGCATCCGGTACATTCCTCATTGATTCCGAGGCGCAGTTGAAAGGAGTGAAACCGGTCAGCGTGCATAAACATTAAACGTAGGGGCGGGGTCACCCCGCCCTTGCAGATCAATCATGATAGCTAAAATAATCGAATACAGCGCAAGAAACAAATTCATCATATTCCTGCTTGTCGGGTTCCTCTGCATATGGGGATATTGGGCGTTGAAGCAGACGCCGCTTGACGCCATACCTGATTTAAGCGACACACAGGTGATTGTCTTTACCTCATGGGAAGGCAGGAGTCCCGACCTTGTGGAAGACCAGATAACATACCCGATAACTTCAACGCTTCTAGCCGCTCCGAAGGTCCAGGTGGTGCGCGGGTTTTCTTATCTCGGCAGTTCTTTTATCTATGTGATATTTGAAGAAGGCACTGATATCTACTGGGCCAGGAGCAGGGTGCTGGAATATTTACAGGCCGTGAAAGGCAAGCTCCCTGCCGACGCCAATCCCGTGCTTGGGCCTGATGCCACAAGCGTTGGATGGGGATTTTCATACGCAGTCATTGACGAAACAAACCAATACGATCTTTCAAATCTCAGGACAGTCCAGGACTACAACATAAAGCTCGCGCTGGAAAGCGTCCCCGGCGTATCACAGGTGGCGAGCATCGGCGGCTTTGTAAAACAGTACCAGATCACCGTAGACCCGAACAGGCTCCTTGCATACAACATCCCTATAACAACTGTTATGGAAGCGGTAAAAAAGAGTAACAGGGACGTTGAAGGAAGGGTGCTGGAATTCTCAGGCGTTGAGTACATGTTAAGGGGCAGGGGCTATATCAAGACACTTGATGACCTTAAGAATATCCCGGTTGCGACAAGCGGATCCGGGACGCCAGTCTTACTGAGAGATATTGCCAATGTGCAGATCGGCCCGGATATAAGAAGGGGAATTGTCGAGCTTGACGGCAGAGGCGAAGTGGCAGGCGGCATTGTTGTTGTGCGTTTCGGAGAGAATGTCCTCAATGTTATCGAGAGGGTTAAAGAGAAGATCAAAAATGATATCGGGCCGAGCCTCCCGAAAGGCATGAAGATTATCACAACCTACGACAGGTCTGACCTCATACACCGCTCCATTGACACGCTCAAGGAGGAGATTGTAAAGCTTGCAATTGCAGTAAGCGCGGTGTGCATCATATTTTTATTCCATCTGCCGAGCGCGCTCGTAGTTATATTGACGCTTCCAATTGCCATCATCATTTCATTTATATGCATGTACTATCTGGGTGTTACTTCCAATATAATGAGCTTGAGCGGCATTGCCATTGCCATCGGCGCGATGGTTGATGCATCAATAATTATGGTTGAGAATGCGCATAAGAAATTAGAAGAATGGGAACATACCTCCCCCAACACGGTAGGGGCGTTGCATGCAACGCCCCTGCAAAGCCGAACAGATGTAATCATCGAGGCGGCGAAAGAGGTCGGCCCTTCGCTGTTCTTCTCACTGCTCGTCATCACCGTGGGTTTCCTCCCTGTGTTCACGCTTCAGGCGCAGGCCGGGAGGCTGTTCAAGCCGCTGGCGTACACAAAGACGTTTGCGATGCTGTTTTCGTCATTCCTTGCCGTAACCATTACCCCTGTGCTGATGACGATTTTTATTCGTGACAAGATACCGGTGTTAAGCAAGCTACCGATTATCAAATATCTGTTCCAGATATATCCTGAGGAAAAACATCCGATAAGTATCATCCTTCACAAGATATATGGACCCATAGCGGCCTTTGCCCTGAGATTCAAAAAGCTTGTTATTGTAATTGCATTAATCATCATGGCTCTGACCGCATACCCGTTCATGAAGCTCGGCACAGAATTCATGCCGCCCCTTTATGAAGGGACGCTTTTTTATATGCCAGTGACTGTTCCGGCAGCTTCCATATCAGAGGTCTCAAAGCTTCTTCAATTGCAGGACAAGTTGATAAAGCAGATACCTGAAGTCGCACAGGTATTTGGAAAAGCAGGAAGGGCGGAAACAGCTACAGATCCCGCTCCGCTTGAGATGTTTGAGACGATCATAAATTTGAAACCGGAATCCGAGTGGCGAAAGGACATGACGGTGGAAAAATTGAAGAACGAGTTGAATGACACCCTGTCCATACCGGGCGTTGCTAACTCTTTTACAATGCCTATCAAGGCGCGCATTGACATGCTTGCCACAGGCATAAGAACGCCGGTCGGGATCAAGGTCATGGGACCGAACATAGAAGAGATTGAAAGGATAGGGCTTGAGATTGAGAACCTTGTAAAGGACATCAAGGGCACGCGAAGCGCCTATGCGGAAAGATTGACCACCGGATATTTCCTGGATTTCAATATAAAGCGCGCCGAGGCGGCGAGATACGGGATAAATGTTGACGACATACAGGAAGTGGTTCAGACCGCTATCGGCGGCATGACGCTTACTACTACTATAGAGGGAAGGGAAAGGTATTCGGTGAATATCAGATACTCAAGGGAGCTGAGGGACAATGTAGAAAAATTAAAGAGGGTGCTTGTGCCGGTGATGAGTTCAGAGTCAGGAGTTATGAGTTCAGGAGTAAGTGGAATGGGTTTTGCTTCAACTCTTAACTCTCAACTCTTAACTCCTAACTCTTTACAGGTTCCTCTCGGACAGCTTGTCGACATCAAGATCGTCAAAGGCCCTACTGCCATAAAGAGCGAGGAAGGACTTCTCGCTTCATATGTCTATATTGATTTTTCAGGCAGGGACGTCGGTGGTTATGTTGAGGAGGCGAAAAAGAAAGTTGCATCCTTGAAGATCCCGGAAGGTTACCGCCTTGAATGGAGCGGTGAGTATGAATACCTTGTAAAGACACATGAAAGACTGAAGCTTGTTATCCCGCTTACCTTGCTTGTCATCTTTGTGCTTATCTTCATGAATACCAAATCCGTGACAAAGACGATGATAGTCCTTCTTGCCGTGCCGTTTTCCCTCGTCGGCTCCTTCTGGCTTTTGTACCTGCTCAATTACAACATGAGCATTGCCGTCTGGGTGGGGATCATTGCGCTTGCAGGGCTTGATGCAGAGACAGGAGTCATAATGCTCCTTTATCTTGAGCTTGCGTATGAGCAGTGGAAAAAGGAAGGCAA
>CAYMUX010000089.1:0-2779 GCA_964393845.1 uncultured Nitrospiraceae bacterium | reverse complement strand
TAAGGAGAATACCATGGCGAAAAATCAAGATAAGAAAAAAGAAGGCAAGAAGAATAATATTTCAGACCTTAAAGATGCAATAATGCACGGTGCAGTGAAGAGGATTCGTCCCAAGATAATGACCGTTAGCGTCATCCTTGCCGGACTTATCCCTATCATGTTCAGCCACGGCACAGGCTCTGACGTGATGAAGCGCATAGCAGCCCCGATGGTCGGCGGAGTCATTACTTCTACAATACTTGAGCTGATTATCTATCCTGCTATTTACATGCTGTGGAAGGGGAGGAAGTTCAGGACTTAGATTGCAGCGCTTCTCTGATCAACTCCCTGTCAACGTCTTCTTCTATCCTGACCTTACCTATTGATTCGGGGAGAATAAATCTGAGCTTGCCGGCTTTGATTTTCTTGTCGACTTCCATTGCGTTCATCATTTCTGAAACATTCAGGTCATCAGGTATCCGGCTTGGCAGGTTATACAACTCAACAAGCTCCCTTAAACGGGTTGCTTCGTCTTTCCGGAATATTTTCATTCGTACCGCGAGGTCCGCTGCCGCGCACATGCCCATTGCAACGGCTTCACCGTGAAGAAACCTTTTATACCCGCTGACTGTTTCTATGGTGTGGCCGATAGTATGCCCAAAATTGAGTATGGCCCTCAGCCCGGCCTCTTTTTCATCCTTTGATACCACATCCGCCTTGATTTCGCAGGAGCGTTTTATTATATTTATGACCCCGTCCCCCAGGGAGAGGATATCTTCTATGTTTGATTTTAAATATTCAAAGAGCTTGCCGTCTGCGATGACCCCGTATTTTATTATCTCCGCCATGCCTGCATAAAATTCTCCCTTCGGAAGGGTCCTTAATGTGTCAACATCTATAAAGACGAGCGACGGCTGGTAAAAGCTGCCTATCATGTTTTTGCCCAGCGGATGATTGACGCCTGTCTTGCCGCCTACGGAACTGTCTACCTGCGCAAGAAGTGTGGTAGGTACCTGTACATATCTGATGCCCCGCATATAAGTTGAGGCTATAAACCCTGTTATGTCGCCGACAACCCCTCCTCCAAAGGCGATCAGGAGAGAATTCCTGTCAAACCTTGCCTTAAGAAGCTTGCCATGTATGTAATAGGTCCACAATAAATCTTTGTATTCTTCACCGTCGGGGATAAGTATGATCTCAGGAACAATATGGTATTGCCGAAGCGGCCCGAAGAGTATGTCCTTGTAAAGAGGGAAGACAGTTTTATTGCTTATTATGGCGACCTTCGAGGGCCGGAACTTTTTCAGTCTAAGCCCCAGCTTCGGAAGGGTCTTGCTCCCGATAACGATATTATAGCTTCTCTCATTAAGATCTACTGCCACGACCTGATGATCAAGACACAGTCTGTCTATAATCTCATGGGCAGTCTCCTGCGGCGTTATATAATTGGTATCAACAGAAGTGTCTGCCTGTTGATAGAGTTTTAAGCGCTCCGAAAGCAGATTGTTGATTTCATTCAGGGGCTCTTCAACGTCAAGAAGCGGCCTCTTTCCGCCTTCAAGCATTACCCTCTTAAGAATGATCTCCGGATCTGCCTTCAGCCATATGATAATCCCGTTCCAGCCGAGGTTCTCCACGTTTCCCCTGTTCTTGATAACACCGCCGCCGGTGGCAATCACGACATCGCGCATCATGGACGCTTCTTTTACAGTGTCCTGTTCGAGCTTACGAAAATAATCCTCGCCCTTTTCCTTAAAAATCAGAGAAATGGGCATGCCTTCCTTTTCTTCTATCAACACGTCAGTATCGACAAACCGGTATCCGAGCTTTCTGCTCAGCTCTTTGCCGACAGAGGTCTTGCCTGTTCCCATAAAGCCTATTAATACGATTTTCATAATTAATAAATAAAGGGTTCAAGTGGCGAAGGGGTCAAGGATTCAAGTGACAGAATTTCACTTCTTTCTTTCACCAGACCCCTTGCATCCTCGAATCCTCGAACCCTAACTCTCAAAATTCCCTTATCTGTTTCAGATACCCCGAATAATTCCTCTTAATCTCTTCCATACTGTCACCACCGAATTTATCGAGAATGCAGTCGGCGATTATAAGGGCGCAGACAGCTTCGCCGATGACTGACGCTGCTGGGACAGCACATACGTCCGACCTTTCATACGCGGCACTGAAGGTTTTCTTTGTATTAATATCAACAGAAGAAAGCGGCGTTCTCAGTGTCGGAATGGGCTTCATGGCAGCTCTTATGATAATCGGCATCCCATTGCTCATCCCGCCTTCAATGCCGCCTGCGTTGTTTGTTTTTCTGTAAAAGGCCCCTTGCCCCTTGCCCCTTGCCCCTTTATAAAATATTTCATCCATTACTTCCGAACCAGGCCTTCGCGCCATATCAAATCCGAGTCCGATTTCTACTCCTTTTATTGCCTGAATACCCATTATAGCGCATGAAAGCTTTGCATTTAGTCTTCTGTCCCATTGGCTGTAACTGCCAAGTCCCACGGGAACACCTAACACGGCAACCTCGAAGACCCCGCCGAGCGTGTCTCCCTTTTTCATCGCAGCTTTGATTTTAGCAATAATTTTTTCTTCAACTTTACGGTCAGGACATCTTACAGGAGACGCCTCTGCTTTTTTGAAAAGAAGTAGGGGCACGGCGCGCCGTGCCCCTACAGCCTTTATTCCGCCGATCTCTGTTACATAACTTATTATCTGAATATCAAATTCAGATAGAAACTTTTTTGCTATTGCGCCAATTGCCACGCGTGCGGCTGTCTCTCTTGCACTGGAA
>CAYMUX010000088.1:0-13973 GCA_964393845.1 uncultured Nitrospiraceae bacterium | reverse complement strand
CCGACCCACTTGCGGGCCTTGGTCATCAGGGTCTTGTTGTCGGCGATCTTCTTGGCAAGTATCCGGTACTCGTCTGCCTGCTTGTGCTCAGGGGCATATTCGATAACGGTCTTTCTCCTGAGTTCCGCGCGTTGGACCTCGTTGTCCCGGGGCACGAAATGGATCATTTGGGTGCCGAGCTTCTTCGCGAGCTCGGAGATAAGTTCGTACTCCTTGTCCGTCTCTCTGCTGTTGCAGATAAGGCCGCCGAGCCGCACGCCGCCGCTCTGAGCATACTTGAGCACGCCCCGTGAGATATTGTTCGCCGCGTACATGGCCATCATCTCACCGGAAGTGACGATATAAATCTCCTTCGCCTTGCCTTCCCGGATCGGCATGGCAAACCCGCCGCAGACAACGTCTCCGAGCACGTCGTAGAAAACAAATTCCGTGTCCTCACCGTATGCGCCGTTCTCTTCAAGGAAATTGATAGCCGTGATCACGCCGCGGCCGGCGCAGCCCACACCCGGTTCAGGGCCGCCGGACTCGGCGCACTTGATGCCTTTGAACCCGTGCAGCAGCACTTCGTCAAGCTCAAGGTCCTCAACGGTCCCTTTTTCACGCGCCATGTCCATGACCGTATTCTGGGCCTTCCGGTTAAGGATAAGCCGGGTAGAATCCGCCTTAGGGTCGCAGCCTATGATCATGCACTTGCGTCCGGCCTCGGCAAGCGCCGCGACCAAGTTTTGCGTTGTTGTTGATTTGCCGATGCCGCCTTTTCCATAAATAGCGATCTGTCTCATTCAAAATCTCCTTTCAAGGTTTATTATTGTTTGACTTCACTTGTTATTGCCAGAACCGTGCCAGCACACAACATGCTGTATTTTCAGAAGAGAGGATCTCAGCTATTAAACAATCTTGAAGCATTTGATTCATTAATGTACCTTGTACTTCAATATTGTTGTTACTCTGAGGAGAATAAGAATATGCACAAAACCTTACACCTCCATCAGGGTCCCGACGTATTCAGCTAACCCTAAAACCAAGAGAGTCGAAGTAAGGTTCCCGGACCCGTCATGTAACACCTACCTTGCCTTTTCAGCAATGCTGATGGCAGGACTTGACGGTATCGAAAACAAGATCCACCCCGGAGAGCCTCTGGACAAGGACCTCTATGATCTTCCGGCTGAAGAACTGAAAAATATTCCGCAGATGCCGGGCAGCCTTGACGAGGCGCTTAACGCTCTGGAGCAAGACCACGCCTTCCTGCTCAAAGGAAACGTCTTTACTAAAGATGCAATTGAGAAATGGATTGATTACAAGAGGAAAAACGAAGTCGATGCGCTGAGGCTCAGACCTCATCCGTATGAGTTCTTCCTGTATTACGATATTTAAAATTTAAGCAGCACAAACCGGAAAGGCCCAGGTTGATTTACTCAATCCGGGCCTTTTTTTATATCCGGATAATAGTACGTTGATGCGAGAATCCTGGCTGATTTTTGGGTATACGTTGGTTTGTGTATTTAGATTTTAAAAAGTTAAATGCCTTATAATTAATGCATGCTTAAGAAACTCGGCAGAAACATAACTGTTTTTAATGCAATTGCTTTTACAGTTGTCATTTTAGTCGGCGGGGCAAGTATATTTCTTACATAGCGCATTTTGCATAATGCATACAAGATTGAGGAGGAAAGCGAACATATATCTGTCATTCACGGTATTCATACAGATGCCTATCGATTGATACTTGCCATGCATCATTTTCTCATAGACGCAAACGAGAGATATTCCAGGGAAGCTGTTTCTCTAATCTCGAAAATCAAGACGGAAACAGAAAACTATAAAGCTGTTGAAGAGGCTGAACTATATGAGGAAAGGAACCTGGAGATCCAACTATTGGACGTCATACTGGAGGATATTCGACAGCTCAGCGATCTTACAAAATTTTTTGAAGGGTATTCAAAGACAGGTGATCTTGATAAAGATGAGCTGATGGGGTTGGAGACTTTTGCGTATGAGCTTGAAACTTCTGCATCAAAGATAAACGATATCCATTTTGACAAGATAAGAGAATGGCAAACCGAGTCGTTATCAAACATGAAGATAATCGCAATCTATTATGCAGTGTTTTTATTAATAGGCGGAATTTCCATTTTTGTAGGGCATAAACTTCTGACAAGGAACGTTGTTAAGCCGATTAAAATACTTGCCGGCGCTACGCTGGAGTTTGCAGGAGGGTCTCTCGATAAACTGGTTTATACGGATTCTCAGACGGAAATAGGCGAGCTTTATCAGTCCTTCAATAAAATGGCGGAGAAACTCCAGCAGAATGATAAGCTTTTGAGAAAGTTCAATGAGGTGGCGGCCGGTGTCAGTCATGAAGTAAAAAACCCATTGAATGTGTTGGCCATAGCCGCTCAAAAGATTTTAAAAAAACTTTCAAGCCAGTCCGAATCCGACTCTGAAGTTTATAAGTGGGCTTCTCATACGAAATATGAAATCAACAGGATTAATAACATTCTTGAAGAGTTCGTTAAGTTTGCAAAATTCCCCGAGCCCCAGTTCTTTGAAAACGATATAACTCAGGTCATTAAAGAGGTGGCTGATTTAATTTCCGAGAATGCAAAGAGGTCAGGTGTGACAATTAAATTGTCCTTGCAGGAGAATGCACCGATGTTCAAATTTGACGCTCGGCAGTTTAAGGAAGTCCTGATGAATCTTTCTCAGAATGCTATTCAGGCTATGCAAAGCGGCGGCACGCTGGAGATAAGAACCGCCGTTCTTGATAAGAAAGTTATTATCAATGTTACGGATACGGGAGAAGGCATATCGGAAAATAATCTTGACAAAATATTTACATCGTTTTTCAGCACCAAAGAGGGAGGCCTGGGCCTGGGGCTTCCTATTGTTCAGAAGATCATCGAAAGCCACGGGGGCAGAATAAGTTGTACAAGTCAGCTTGGGAAAGGAACAACCTTTGAGATAACTCTTCCTATGGAGAGAGGGTAGTTTTGTTATGAAGTCATCTGTTCTGATAGTTGATGATGATAAGACAATTCGTGAAGAGCTGGCGGATTATCTGTCAAATGATTATATAACTTACACTGCATCTAACGGACGCGAGGCAATCAGGAATATTAATCAAAACAATGATATTGAGATTGTCCTTAGTGATCTGAAAATGCCTGAAATGGACGGCATTGAAATGTTAAAAAAAATACAGGACAACAATAAAGATATAGTCACTATATTTATGACAGGATTTTCAACTATAGAGTCGGCAGTTGAAGCGATGCGAAGAGGCGCATATGATTATCTGACAAAACCCCTTAATCTGGATAAGCTGGAGATAACAATAAAAAATGCAATTGATAATAAAAAATTAAGGGCCGAAAATATCATGCTCAAACAGCGGATAAGGGAAAAGTATGATTCCGTAACGCTTGTCGGAAACTCAAATCAAATAAACGACATCATGGAGCTTATCAGGCGCGTATCATCTACTAAAGCGACCGTCCTGATCCTGGGTGAAAGCGGGACCGGGAAGGAGCTTGTAGCCAATGTAATTCATTATAACAGCTCCGCTGCAGACGGCCCGTTTATAAAAGTTAATTGTTCCGCCCTTGCTGAAGGCGTATTGGAGAGCGAGCTTTTCAGGCATGAAAAAGGCGCGTTTACAGGCGCGCTATATATGAAGAAAGGCCGGTTTGAGCTTGCGGATGGAGGCACACTTTTTCTTGATGAGATCGGTGACCTTCCACCGTCTATCCAGGTAAAGCTCCTGAGATTTTTACAGGAGTCGGAATTCGAGCGGGTCGGCGGCACAAAGACTATAAAGGTGGACGTGAGGATTATTTCCGCTACCAACAAGAATCTTGAGCGGCTTGTAGCGGAAGAAAAATTCAGAGATGATCTTTTCTATAGGTTAAGGGTTGTAACTATTGAGGTGCCGCCTTTACGGGAGAGGCAGGAAGATATCCCCTTAATCGTGGATTATCATCTTAAGAAATTTGTAGAGATCCATCACAAGCAGATAAAAGGGATTGCCCCTGACGCCATGAAAATAATTAATTCCTATAACTGGCCCGGCAATATCAGGGAATTGATGAATTGCATAGAAAGCGCTGTTGTCATGACCATCGGGGACCAGATAACTGTTGAAAGCCTGCCCCCCTTTCTCACTTTAAAGCGTCCAGCCAGGGTTTCAGGCAAAGCTCCTGAAAATCTTTTTGAAATCGAAAAAAAAGCTATCCTTGACGCCCTGAATAAATGCGGCGGCAATAAAGCAGAAGCTGCCAGGGCATAGGAATTGGTTTAAGAACGCTTTACCGGAAGCTGGAGCAGTATGGGGTTGAGTAAGCGCTTAATACAAAAACACGATCCTGCCACTTATATATTGTAGTGCCGTAACCCCTCAGGTTCACTATGCCCGCATAGGGAATTCCCTCTCAATATTGAGTAAAATAGCGCAAGGCAACATATTGCTTGGCAATGCTTATCCCCTACTTATATTAGGCGATGTATTAAAAAACTAAGAAATTTAGCAGGTTGCGAGACCTATTAAGTCTTTAGTGGTAATCCCTAACGTTTGGCATTGTTATTGCTTCTATTGCTTCAATTCTTCTTAGATATATTTTCAGCAGAGTCAATCTGAAAATTAAGAGGAATTAACCGTAACTAAAGGGATACCAATTGAATAACATCTATGCTTACTTAAAAATTTTTATAGTGTGGATAGTCATATGTTTTCCATTCCCTCTATATTCTGCAATAATGGGTACTTGCTCAAATTGTCACACAATGCATAACAGTCAGAATTCATCGGAAATGGCGACATACGGGGCTTCAGGACAGCCGTGGACAGGCGCAGGACCTTATCCCGGCCTGGTTCGTGGAGATTGTCTCGGATGTCATGGCATGGGGACCGGCAACAAGATAGAAACCTTAGGCGGCAGTCAATTCCCTCAAGTCTATCACCTCGATGCATCAGGTGATTTGGCAGGCGGGAATTTTGCTTATATTCTCGGCGCTAAAGGAAGCGGTGCGTCTGATGCAAAAGGTCATAATGTAATTGAAATCAGCAATATCGATGATATGCTGACTCAGCCGCCCGGACGGAGACATGACATTGCCGGATTTCAAAATCTTACATGCGCTGGAACAAATGGCTGCCACGGCAAACGGAGGACCATTCAAGGAAGCGGGATAAGCAGCTTAAAAGGTTCGCACCATAAAAATATTGATGGGAAGCAGGACACTGCTGATGATGTCTACAACAGCTATAGATTTCTGAACAGCGTAAAGGGGTTTGAAAATAATGGGACCTTCAAGTGGCAAAATAAGGATGCAAACAACCATAACGAGTACTTTGGCTCAACCTCTCCTACAAGCTTTAGCGCTACAGGATGTCAAAGTTGTCATGTGCCGCATGGCACGGAAGTAAAGCCTTCGAATAATACCATTAGCGGATTTTGCGGAACATGTCATGGATACTTTCATCTATTAGAAGGAATTGGCGGCGACACGTCCTCGCCATTTACGAGACACCCGAATGATATTATCTTGCCTGACAGTGGCGAGTATGCAGCTTATACAAGCTACAGTGTAGAGGCTCCCGTCGCAAGGCAGGTTGTTCCCGATGCAATAAGCAGCTCCGTTACCCCGGGATCGGATGTTGTCATGTGCCTTTCATGTCATATGGCTCATGCCTCAAATTATCCTGATATGCTTAGATGGGACTATAATACGATGGTTGCAGAAGGAGGAGGGGCCGGCGGTTGTTTCACCTGTCATACAACAAAGAACTGACTTGCACCAGTACCTTTTCAATATTCGAAATAGCAGACGTCGTAAGTCCCATACGTCGTTTGTTAAAGTTTAAATCTTTTTATCTCCGTCTCAAGCGCCTCGATTTTTTTCAGAATTGAATCGTGGGCCTTTATTGACGTCTCTTTATCACTATGCTCTCTTTTTAATCCTCCGATGGATTTTGAGATGTCCATATACACTCCGCTGATAGTTATAAACCTGTCTTTAATACTTTTGACGATAGTATTAAGGTCGTACGCTATATCTTGAAGCCAGTCTTTTTGCCTGAGAGTTATGCTTGCAGAAAGGTCGCCTGATGCAACTTTCCTGACGTCTTTCAGCATCCTGTAAAGAGGCCCTGAGGTTTTTCTTATCATCCATATCCCGGTAATTATTAAAAGAGCAGTGACAAAGAGAAAATTAATTATATTGACATTTATAAAAAGAGGTCTGATTACTTCGTCTGTTGTTCTTACACTTATGTGAGTGCTCCACATAAGATTTTCAAATTCTTTTACTGCAAGGTAATTGAAAATAGCTGTTGCTGAAATAGCGCCGGAGAGTGAAACGATTACAAATGGAATGACAAATTTCATCTGAAACTTTCTATCGTTAATGTATTTGCGTCTTCTGAATTTCATTTTCATTCTCCTTACTTAATATGGCATTCAAAACACAGCCTGCTGTTTCCATTATTGATGACAAGCATGAAATTTTCCCTGGAATAAATGTTGTGGCACGTGCCGCAGCCTATCTTCCCGTCAAATAATTTCACTTCCTTGTTTATCATGCCCGCGGGTTTATAATTACGAATGTCGCCGGCGCTGATGTTTTTATACGAGACCCCTATGGGATGACTTAGTCCTTTCTGGAAATGGTTCCACGTGCCCACGCCAAGAGAATTTATCGGTTCTTTAATATATGAGTCGTGGCATTCGATGCATTCCAAAGATGTCCTGTCGATACGCGTTGAGCTGTCTGTTACTTTATATGTTCCCATATGAATATTTTCAAAGACGATATGTCCTTTTTCGTCTAATTTGTGGCAGACATTGCAAAAGAAGATACCTTTGACCTGTCTCCTTAAAAAGTAATTTTTATCACCAGGGTATTTGTCTTCTTTAGGGTGAACAAAATGGCACGTAACACATGTAAGCCTGCCTTCGATCAGGGGCATGTCTTTTGGAATAGAAAGGTTTGGATATAAATCAGTAGGATGTGATTTTGCCTCACCAGGTTCCGGGTGGCAGGTTTTACATCCGTCGGTAACAGCGGGTTTCAGATTCCAGGGTTCATTTTTCTCATCAAAATGACATAAGACGCATTTATCGTCTGAGAACTTATGCGGTCCTCCTGACAGGCCATAAACCGTTACAACTATAAAGATGAGAACAGCACATGAAAAAATTAATTTATATTTCATAGCCGCAGCGTGCTGAGAAGGTTATTAATTTTCTCGTCCAGCTCGTAAATCCTCTGTTGTGCGGCAGCGGTATCCTCATCTTTTTCCGTCAGGGTTTGAAGTTCTTTCACAGCATCTTTCAACTGCCGGATTTCGGAAGCAAGCGTCGTGACTCTGTCATTATAACTTTGAGTCATATGATTAAGAGATTCTGCAAATAAATGGATGGCATCTTTTCTCCTGAACTTTATGTCTGCGTCCAGCCTTCCTTTACTGACCTCTTTTGCATATAACTTGATCCTGTAAAGAGGACCGGCTATTCTATGGGTATAAATTATTCCTAAAACAACTATCCCGGCAAATATCATGGAGTAGAAGATGGCATTTATCTTCAGGGTCCTGATTATGAGAGTCTCTTTTATTTCCGTGATAATTGACAGGACAGCGCTGTAATGTGAGTCTAACGGTCTATGGATGTCCGAATAAATGAAGACGGCTGATACGGCAGTGCCGATGACAAAGATACAGAGCGCTGACAGCACAAGACGCGCCAGATAGCCCTTTGTTATTACATTACCTATGCTCATATCTTTAAATTTATGGATATTGCTCAGGCTCATGTTTTTTCCCGTGGCAATTAAGAAAGCACCTGCCGCTGAATGTCCCGAGGTCTTCGAACCTTAAAGCGCCCTGATCATTAGGTTGTACGATAGTAAGATCAAAGTTGATAAGATGACTGTTGTTCAGGGAATTGCCCTGAGTAGAGCTTATCCCGTGCGCGTCGTGGCAGGCAGAGCAGGGAGCGTCCTCGCCTTCTATATGTTTTTTATGCTCCTTAAAACTCTCATCATTAAGGATGCTGTTTCTGTCATGGCATTGGTAGCACAGCGCATAGTTATAAGAACTCTCACGTGTATAGTCCTGTGTTGTGTAGTTTCTTTTAAGTATGTGTTTATTATTGGAGCCGTGAGGACCTCCAGGACCTAATGTATTATCATTGTTATGGCAATCCGTACAGAAGATTGTACTTGCCGTTGTATAAGGGGGAAGAAGGCTTGGAACATTCGGATTAACTCCCTGATTCTCTACAGGATGGTAGGACGGGTTTGACGGGTCAAACTCAAGCCTTGTATTAAGCTGCTGGATCAGACGGTCAACAGGAAGCGCAGTTATAACATTGTTGTCGGCATGGCACTTAAAGCATATCTCATATTGGTTTAATGATGTTGAGACCGGCCGGCCTGATAAATCAATGCCTGTTACTCCGTCAATTGCGCCTGAGACAAGAGGCGCGCCGGGTGACGGGTTGGCATTTGCCCGATGGGGGTTGTGGCAGTCCGTGCATTCTATATGTTTTTGAACATTGCCTGATGTAAAATCCTCAACCGGGTCATGTATGCCCGTGTAATTCTGCATGGAATGTCTATATGGCTTTACAAGCTCTGTCTCAATGTCTTTACTCGCTGCATTTCCATTATGGCAGACAAGGCAGTTGTCTTCTTCAAAAGAGTAATTTAACAGTCTTTCATGGCCGCCTGCTGTGTGAGGCATATGACAGTTTTCACAACCGTTTTCAGACACAGTGTTATACGGTGTATGGGGCCAGGGGTCGGCGCCCAGGCCATTCCATGTGAAATTGGATATGGAATGCAAACTGAAATCCCATCCGTTTTTCTGATGACATGTGGTGCAAAGGGCCGAATATATGTTCGGCATGACAAGGAATTTGCCGTTAGCGTCATCATGAGGGTTATGGCATCCCGTGCACTGCAGCTGCCCGTCACGGTCAAGTTTTACTCCCTGCGGGAGAACGGACGGGTCGGCAAGTTCACCATTGCTTATGGCAAGAGCGCTGTCGTAAAAAAAAGAAACAGGATGGTCGTCTGAAAGATCTGTCCCAAGTTTCGAAGGTCCTCCGGGAATAAAACGTATTCCTCCTTGAAAGGGAATTTCCTGAGGTTTGGAAACCAGCGCTCCAAAGGCAATGGTCCCGTCATGGCAGCTAAGACACAGTTTTGATGCGCCTGTCGGCTGTCCGACCGCGGCATACAGAGTTGAACTTTGATAGGGCGTGTAATTAACTGTTGAATCCTGCCTGTTCCACAGATATGGAATATCTCTCCTTGCATTGTGAGGCGTATGGCAAAATATACATATCTCTTCTTCAGTAGATGATTTTATCGGCCCGGGGCCTGTTACGGAGAGGTTATGTTTCGTATCAATTATGCCCTGTCCATAAGCATCCATTATCGCAAGGACAAACACAAACATGCAGGCAAAAATATAAGTCATTAATGTTTTCATTACTCTATAAATCCATTCCCTTTCATGTATTGAAATACCTGTACTCTTTTGTTGTAAGAGTCTGAGATATAGATCCTGTCATTGCTGTCAATGAATATGCCTGAAGGAAGCCAGAATTCCCCATATCCATGTCCCGGCCCGCCGAAATCCATAAGTAGCCTTCCCTGTTTATCAAATATCTGGACATTATCGAAGAGCGCATCCACTACATAGATATTCCCGTCACTGTCAACTGCAACGCCCTTTGGCCTTGCGAAAAAACCGGGAGTGTCGCCGGGCTTGCCGAAGCTGTATAAAAATTTCCACTCAGGGGTAAATATCTGGATACGGAAATTCAGGGAATCTGAAACAAAGATGTGACCGTCTCCTGATACGAAAATATTTGTCGGATAATGAAACATCCCGCTGTCACTGCCGCCCCTGCCGATTATTCCCTTCATCATGTGAGTTTCAAGATCGTATCTTATTATCTCCGAGCTCAAGGTGTCGACAACAAGGAGCTCACCTGTTTTTTCATTTACCGCTATCCCGGTCGGCCTGTTTAAAACGCCTCTTCCTATTTCTTTGATATATTCTTTTCCATGCTTTTTAAAAATCCTGACAACCGCTTCTTTTGAATCTGTAACAAAGACAACGCCATTTTTGCTGATCGCAATATCTATGGGCGACATGAATGACGTCTCATTTTGCGGGAACCTGTAATATTCGCCATTCCCCGGATCAAACACATGGATGTGTTTATCAGAGGTATCAATAACATAAATCCTGCCGTCGGTATCCGTCTCTATTCCATAAGGGGCGATAAGTGATCTTTCCTCCGGACCTTTCAAAAACCTGAAAAATCTCATAACGGTCCCCTGTCTTATGTTTAAGTCTTCAGGTCCTGATATTGAATTTACAAACCGTATCCTCGGGACATTGGGAGGCTTCGGCCAGATTATATCGGGCAGCGGTTTTCTTGTCTCTACCGCATGTTTAAAACATCCGTGCATGCCGGGGGAAAGTATAAACACCAATAAAATTAATGTCGCAGCTCTCATATATTTCATATTGTTGCCATTAACCCAAATACTGCGGATGTTGGAAAATAATTTGTTTTTCGATACCTTAAACGCATTTTCAATCAAGGTTAGGATGTATATTTTCATTCAAAGCCATATGCATAATACAATAATAAATTTATCGAGTTAAACAAATTATTTTTCAATGTCTGCAGTATTCCAAATGCATTTTTTCGTTAACTGTACCTCATGCTAAAAAAGAGACCTGTTGATTTTTAAAAGCACGTATTGATTTTTAAACGTCTCCTTAGATATATCATCCTCCGCATAAGAGAACCTGTAGCTTAAACTTGCGCTCCATATTCCATAATACCACTCATAAGCTGACAGGACTCCCGTGTCCGTAGTCTTTTCCAATGAACCGGAAATTATGTTCCTGAAACCTTCAAGCGTTGCCCTGCTGTTCCCTGAAACAGCCATATGTATGTTGGCCCTGAGACCTTTAAATATTTCACGCTCGGCCGTATCTTTAAATTTAGTTGCGCCATAGCTGCCGGAGAGATTTAAGTATATCTTTTCGTTTGGTCTCAAAGTGACAGCTTCTTCCATACGCCAGCTTTCAGTCGGCGTATTTGTTGTCTGCGAGTCCTTATACTCCAGAGTTGTCCTGCTCCACTTCCACTCAAGCTCTGTTCCGGCAGTATGTGTGATGTCGTCAATAAGCTCGTCGGGCGGTATGCCTGAGAGAAACCTTTGTGTGGAACGATTAAAATTGTAATAAATTCTCCATACAGACCACAAACCCAGATTGACGCCATAAGATTGGCCATAAGTAGAAAAATCAAATGCAGGGTTGCTGATATATCTGTAGCTGACAAGCGCCGTATCACCATTGTTTATTGCCCCGCCTGTGATGCGGCTGATTCTTACAAAGGCATCTATCATTGTCACCCTGTAATCAATATCCTTCATATAAGTAATGGTGGGAGGAGCATTATTGTCCGTCACGATAATAGAACCGATGTCAACATCATCATTGGCAAGCAGCGCAATTGCCCCGTCAGTTAAGGTAACAGGCTCGTCTATGACCTGTATATAATCCGGCGCAATGTTTTGATCGGTTTGCTTGTAATCGAATCCTGCTGTAACATTTATTTTCCCCCGCGGGATATTTCGCATGTAGTTAAAATCAATCCCCCCGCTGTAAACATTCAGCTCACCGCCGGTGAATTGATTTGAGGACATCGAGGTGTTCATCATAGTTGTCAGATTCTCATATAGTAAATGGGTCAGATTGAATCCGGCTGCCTTTGATTCTGTGCTCAATGTCTCGGCGTCGCTTTTATCATATCTGAGATTATAGTTGGTGGAAAGGTTTTTCCTGTGGCTCCATAGAAGGTTTTCAGATACGCCATACCCTCTTCTTTCGCCAAAACCACTCTTCACATCCCTATAACTTAAAGCCGAGCCGAGGGTAATTTTCTTATCTTCTGTAAGCCTGTAAGAATTCTGTATCGCGGCATTCTGAGACCTGGTGTTTACAATAACGCCCCTGGTTGTCCGGCTGCTGTCCGAGTAAGCGGCTTTTAAATTTGTATCACCAAGATATTTTTCATGCCTCATATCCAGGCTCAGCTCATCTTTGACGTTATCAGTATCGAAAAAACCTGTTTGCCTGTTATCTATATGACTGTAATTTATAAATGTCGGCAATATCCTGTATTTAAGCATAAGTGTGGAACCATAGATATCCGACTCGGATTTTGACCTTTGAGCAAAACTGCTTTCCAGTGTCGACATCTGCCTGTTTGCAAAGAGTCTTAAGGTATAGGGCTTATACTGTAACAAGGTGACCTCTGTGAAATAGCCCTGAAGAAATTTACTGGAAGCTGTCTTGTCGGACCCCTCAGATTGTTCGGAGATTTGTTCCCATTCCGGGGAAAGTCTCAGCGTAAATACAGCGAGGGCAGGATGGTAGGCCCATCCCTCTGTTGCAATATCGATCCTTTCGGAAAAGGTCATGCTTTCATCCTCACTGTTGATATTGGGACCGGACCTTTCATCTTTTTCAAATTCATATGAAAATTCAAGCCCGAGCTTCGGCCTTTCAACCATGAAATTCTGTCTTGCATAAGCCGTTTCCCCTATTAAAAATATGAATATAATGAGGCAGAGCTGGATTAGTGCACTTCCGGACGCCTTCTTGCTTAAAGACATAATCAGTTAAAAATACCCCCTTGGACTCAGAAAATCTCATTGAAATCTTTTTTTAGTAAGAACCGGTCCTTCCCCATATGCGCATTGTGACACGAGATGCATTCCTTGCCGCTCTTGTGCTCCTCTGTTCCGATTAAATATTCACTCGTGTGACATTGAGTGCACAACTCAATAGAAGTAGCTTTCAGAAGGACATACTGAAATCGTGACTGGTGCGGGCTGTGGCAGAACGTACATTCGCCGTTGGCTACAGGACCGTGGAACCAGAGGTCTTCCCCGTGATCTGATTCTCTTGATTTATTTATGTGACATTCTATACAAAGTTCTTTAAGAGGCGAAACGAGCCTCCCCGGTGTTGTCTGTGCAAGCTGCGGAATGCCTTTGGGCGCCTCTTTCCCGGATTTTCTGAAACCGACAGTCGTAGAAGTATCATGGCATAGTTCACACTGTCCCGCAGCATACGGGCCGTGTGAGAAGGGGAGCGCCGGGGTAACCCTTTTTTTCTTTACCTCTGCTTTTTTTATTGTCCTTATCTCACCTGACTCGTCCTTTATTTCTTCATCAAGCGGCGGCACCCCTGTAAAAAAAAAGGTCAGTAAATTGTGCCTTGCATACCTGTCACACCCTGTTGTAAAAACAATGACAATGGCCAGTAATACAAGGCCCGACAAAGTTTTGTTTGAGTTTATTCTTCTCACCTTATTTCTTGCCTTTTTTGTCCCCTGCTCCTGGCAGCGGATTACCGATCCAGTCTCCAAAGCCGTAAACGTTCAGCTTATTATCACCGAGCATATTGCCGACATATACGAGATATTTTACGCTGAAGTCCTTGTCTATATATTTGCTGAAATACTCTGTGTTGATATAGTCAATATATATGCCGTTCGGCAGATACATACTCCCTGGCGCCGGCCCGAATCCGCCGAAAAAGAGCAGGAGATCAGTTGTCTCATCATCAAATATCTGAACATTTTCAAAGGCGGTATCAACTGCGTAGAGATGCCCGTCTTTACTTATATCAATCCCCTTTGGTCTTGCAAACGCCCCCATGATGTCCCCCTGATATCCAAACGCTTTTATGAATTTCCCGGCTGGATCAAACTTCTGTATCTTGTAATTAAAGGAATCGTCTACGTAAATCCTGACCTGCCTGTCGACAACAACATTTGTAGGCTTATAAAACTGACCCTCTTTTGTCTCTGCCTCGTGGACTTCATTTACGGACTTTCCCGCTCCTTTGCCAAGAACAACAATTTTATTTT
>CAYMUX010000087.1:0-14041 GCA_964393845.1 uncultured Nitrospiraceae bacterium | reverse complement strand
GGACAGTATCGGCAGTATGGGGAATGTTTATAACTACTTAGGCGATTACCGGAAGGCAATAGACTATTATGAAAAGGCCATTGCGATTGCTGAAGAGATCGGGGATAAAATAGGCAAGGGGGCTACACTCAGCGGTATGGGTACTGCTTACTACTATTTAGGCGATTACCGGAAGGCGATAGACTATTATGAAAAGGCCATTGCAGTAAATAAAGAAATTGGTGTTCTATACACAATTGATGAAGGCAATCTGGCTGACGCATATCTTGCACTAAACAGGGATGAAGAGGCCTTGTCTATTTATACCAAACAAGATTTCTCTATAAGTCTTGGCTGGTATTATTTGAAGAAAAAGGACTTTAAAAAGGCAGGTATACAGTTTGACCGGGATAGGGAAAAATATGAAAAAGCCAAAAAAGCCGGTTTCATAATACCGCAGTGGATCGGCCTCGGTCTGTCCTTTGAAGGATTAAAGGATTATGAGACAGCCTACAAATGGTACAACAAAGCCATTGACTTCCTTGAAGACCAGAGAACCAGCCTTTCTCCTTCTGAGCGCGAGCATTTCTTTGAAGGCAAGGCAAATTATTTTCCGAGAATAGAGGCATATGAGGGCGCTGTAAGATGCGCATTCATGCTGGATCGGCTGGACGAGGCCTTCTTCTGGGCAGAGAACACGAGGGGCCGTATATTTTTAGAATTGATCTCAGGCAGGCACTCAAAGGCAAACTATAAAATCCCGCAAGGGCTCGCGCAAGAGGAAGAAGGGCTTGCCAGCCAGATAACAATGAACAAAAGGCAGCAGCAGACCGCCTTTGAAAAGAACAACCCTGAATTATTAAAACAACTGGAAGGGGAATACCCTGCCTTAAAGCAGAAACTGGACAAACTGATCGACCGCCTGCGCAGTGCATACCCGCAATATGCGGCTGTCCGCTATCCTAAACCTGTCACGTTAAATCAACTTGCTCTCAAAAAAGGCGAGACCATCATTGAATATGAAGTCACTGACCCTTACACTATCGGGCTTGTGATTAAAGACGGCAAGGTTGTCAAAGGCTTCAGGGTTGAAAAGACCCGTGCAGAGCTTGAGGCAATGTCTGCCCGGTTCCGCTCCCCGTTTCAGGAGGGAAATGACGCCAGAGAGTTCAGCCTGGTCCTTGCGAAAGAGCTGACAGAGCTTCTCTTGCAACCCGCGCTATCTGCCATACAAAAAGGCGAACACCTCGTCATTATTACTGATGAAGCGCTGAGTCTTCTCCCATTTGAGGCATTGCTTATTTCAGCGCCAGCTCAAGTCCTTAAAGATGAAGAGACTATGCTTGCCCGGTTAAGAGACGGCAAAGCCATTGGCTTGGCAGCCAATATGGTTGATAGTCAGTCAATCATCAGAGGGCTTTCAGCCTCGCCTGTCACAAGGTCATGGGGGGTGACAGTGGCCCCGCGTGTGAGCACACATATTCTTTTTGACACCGACTCTGACAGGATAAAAGAGGAATCAGACAAACAGTTAAAGGAGCTTATCTCCGCTTTCAAATCGAAGGAACTGAAAAACGCGGTGATACGGATAGAAGGGCATACCGACACTATCGGCGATTCAAGGTACAACCAGAAACTCTCTATTAAAAGGGCAAAGGCTGTTTATCAATATCTTGTCAAAAGTGGAGGGATTTCGGAATCCCGTCTCAGCATTACCGGCAAGGGTGATACAGAGCCGATTGCCGACAACAAGGATGAAGCTGGAAGGAGTATTAACCGCAGAGTTGATTTTGTTCGTGTTGTTGAACAGGACGGCAATCAGGTAAAGGCAGGCCATGCGTCAACAAAGGATATCGTCTATGCTATTGATGAATACCCCATAAGCTACTATCAATCCGCCTCAGTGCTCTCACTGCGCCGGGGGCTGAAAATAACCCGCGCTAAAGACGCCGCCTTCGTCGGCATAGGCGACCCTGTTTATGACAAAGCGGACGTACGCACTGCATCTCTCCGTTCAGTCACTATTGTAGGACGGCAAACTGAAGACATAACAGGGAGTAAGGCTACAAAAGAATCCGGTTACACATTTTCAAGACTGCCTAACACTGGGAAAGAGGTCAGGGAAGTAGGCAGACTGTTCAGCCAAAATAAACTCCTGGTCGGCCCCGACGCCTCTGAGGAAAAGGTGAAGGCAGAGGATTTGTCATCGATGCGATATGTGCTGTTCTCTACACACGGGATACTTGGGAATGAGATACCCTATATAAAGCAGCCTGCATTGGTATTGAACCTTCTGGGCAATGATAAGGAAGACGGCTTCCTGACAGCAGGAGAAATATTCGGCATGAACCTGAACGCGGACCTTGTGGGGCTATCCGCATGCAAGACCGGCCTTGGCATTCAGTCAGCAGGCGAAGGGGTGACAGGCCTTTCCCGTGCATTTATGTATGCCGGCGCTGACAGCGTTTTGGTGAGCCTGTGGAGTGTTGCGGATGAATCTACCTATATGCTAATGGTCAAATTCTTTGAAGGCCTCAAGGCAGGCAAGGACAAAATGACTGCGCTGAAAGATGCAAAGGACTACCTGCGCAAAAGCGGCTACACCAATCCCTTCTATTGGGCGCCGTTTATTATTATGGGTGAGGTGGATTGAGTGCAAGTAACTTCCAGCATGGCTCAGGATATAATTAATGTTGTCCCCACCTTTAGAAAAGGGGGCAGGGGGGATTTGAAGACTCGTGGGCGGCAATGCTTCCTTACAATAAGAAATTAAAACCATTATCGAGAAGTCTTATAAGCAATATGACTGAAGCAGAGAGACTGTTATGGTCAAAAATCATAAGGAAGCGATTAAAAGGAATCCAATTTTACCGGCAGAAGATTACCGGCAATTATATTGCTGATTTCTACTGCCCTGAATTAAAGCTGGTCATAGAAATTGACGGCGGTCAACATGACAGTGCTGAAGGCATGGAGAACGATCATAATGAGAGATACTTATATGACAGTAGCAGGGATAACCGTTATAATATTTTCAGATAGAGATGTATTGAAGAATCTCGAAGCTGTCCTGGAAGAAATATGGAAGAGATTATAATTATAAAATCCCCCTTCATCCCCCTTTTCCAAAGGGGGAGACAGGAATTAACCCACACTCTTACGCGAACTCCTTCTGCCAGGAGCCGTTTATTCTGCGTGGGAAAGGATAGAAAGGAAAAACCATGGCAAAAATAATTTTATCATTACTGTTAACGCTGTTATGCATTCCCAGCCTCTACGCCGCTCAATCCACCATCACCGAAGCAGAAGGTTACTCATGCATGGGTGAAGACAAGTCGAGGAAGCAGACAAAAAATGAGGCGTTTGCGGATGCGCAGAGAAAGGCGCTTGAGCGGGTTGTGGTCCACATCAAAAGCGAGACAAAGATAAACAACATGGCGCTTGAAAAGGACATTGTCGAGGCGTATTCACAGGCTAACGTGAAGATACTGGAATCAAAGGAACTCGGCTGGTATAAGGATGAACATTCGGGTGAATGTATTAAGGTTGCAATAAAGGCGGAGGTCATTCCTGATGAAAAGGCAATGGCGAAGATTGGTAAAGACGAGCAATCTGCTGAAGACCCGTCTTTGCCTCTCAGCGTGAAGGTCTGGACGGACAAGAAAGAGTATGCGGGCGGACAGAAGATAAGGATTTACATAAAAGGCAACAAGCCGTTCTTCGCGCGTGTCTTGTATAAGGATGCCAAAGGTGAGTTTCTTCAATTACTCCCAAATCCATTCAGGAAAGACAGCTACTTCAACGGCGGCATGGTATACGAAATCCCATCCGGCAATGACAGGTTTGACCTTGAGGTAAGGCCGCCGTTCGGTGAAGAGAATGTTACCGTGTACGCAAGCACGTCACAGCTTGGGGATTTAAATCTTGATGCAGAAGGCGGAGTCTATCAGGTAAAGACAAGAGGCTCGGATATCGGAGCCAGGACAAGAAGCGTGAATATCAAAGAAAAGGCGGATGGTGACGAACACTTTACGTCAGAGTTTTTTGAGAGCAGTACGGCAGTGAAGACGAGATAAAAAATAGGGACACATCCCATATTTGCTAAATAACTGCTTACCATAATCAGAGATATGGGATGTGTCCCTATTTTTAATTGATGCTAATGTAATTTTAAAGAGCAGCTTGAATGATGGATGAATGTTTTGTTTTAATATCTTAAAATTATAATCTGAATATGAAAACTCAACAGGAACGATTTGCATGACGAATAAGTCCCCCGATTTAAAAGGTCTTGATGTCCTTGTATTTGAAGACGACCCTCTGTCTTTAAAGCAAATCAAAAATGACTTGACCGGTATCGGCGCTGATGTATACACTGCTGAAAACTTTCAGCAGGCCGTCAGTATGCTGCATCAAACGCATATTGAAGTCATCATTGCCGTTCTTGATCTCGTTGATGAGCAATTCATAGAAATGATTAAAGAATACAAGACGCGGAATCCGAAAGCTTTGTTTTATGTCCTGGCCGATCAGGAATATGCCTCGGTTGAATCATCACAGGAATCTGTCAGGCTCGTTATTGATGACTATATCAAAAAGCCGCTCGATATAATTCGCTTTGCCGGAATGGTCGAAACAAGCACCGGCAGACCTGAAACCGCAGGCACATCATTAACCGTCATAGACCCTTTAGTGGCCAAGGTCAAACCATATTTTATATTCCGCTCGCCTGCTATGCGGCGTACACTTGATCATCTCCCTCAAATATCAGCGTCGGAACAAACGGTGCTTATTACAGGGGAAACCGGCACCGGCAAGGAATTAATAGCCCGCGCCATTCATGTATTGAGCCGCCGTTCTTCGGGCCCCTTTGTGCCGGTCAACTGCGGGGCTGTTCCTGAAAGTCTAATCGAGGGTGAGCTTTTCGGCCATGAAAAAGGAGCATTTACCGGAGCTGTCAGGACCCGGAGGGGTAAATTTGAAATGGCCGACAAAGGCACGCTGTTCCTTGATGAAATAGGGGACATGCCGCTTAATCTCCAGGTCCGTCTTCTCAGAGTGCTGGAGCAAGGGAATGAATACCGTGTCGGAGGAGAAACCCCGATTCCCATCAATGTGCGTGTAATCGCTGCTTCCAATGTAGACCTTCACAAGTCAGTCGAGGATGGTTTGTTCCGTGATGACCTTTACTATCGTCTGAATGTTCTTCGTCTCAATCTGCCGCCGCTCAGAGAACGCGTCGAAGATATCTCTCTGCTGGCTGTCCACTTTCTTGAAAGGGCCTTTGCCGAGATGGGGTGGCCCAAGCCTTATCCCAGCCTTTCTCAGGAAACAATATACCTTCTGGAACGCTACCCGTGGAAAGGGAATGTGCGTGAACTCAGAAATATCATGACGCGTATTGCGACGCTGCTGCCTCAAAATACCGGGCGTATTTTCCCATTTCATATTTTGCCCTATATTGATGAGGCAAGTTTGATCACGCCGCAAACTGATAAAGAATCCGGTAAGGACGGAGTTTTTATCCCCCTGGGCACGCAGCTCAGCGATGTTGAAAAAATGCTCATTAGTGAAACCCTCAAACAAACCAATGGCAATAAGACTAAAACCGCAGCCCTCCTTGGAATCAGTCTGCGAAACCTTCGAAGAAAGCTTAACAAATAAATAATCGATAGTCCCTCGATAGTCCTTTACTTCTTATCGATAATAGCGGAGATTTTCCCGGATATCCATATCTTAAACTTTCTTAATCTATTGAAATATTGTATTAATTCCTTTAAGATAAACTTGTGGTTAAAAAAACAATAAGCTATTATGCATAAATTTATTATCGGCCTTTCAATTTTATTTTTTGCCTTATCAGGTTTTATCACCTTTAAGGCATTAGAAATTCCTGTCAAGCATACGCGCAATCAAACCGACCAGGAAGGACCAAAGTCAAAGGACATCTCGCCTGAGGTAAAAGATATTTCAGGACAGGCTGCCAAAGAGCAGGCAGCCAATCAGGCTTTGCTTGAAGAACTGCAGGGCACTATCGCCAAGTTAGAGGGTGAACTCTCAAACAAAAATGAACAATCCCGGATAAAAGTTGAAACAGGGGGACCTAAAGAAAAGGCAAGGATTTTAACTGTGTTAGGCGCCGGGGCGTTTCGTTCCGGGCAGGATGTAATTAACGAAGATATGATTAACACTGTTGAAAAAATAATTCCGGATATTCTGGCGTCCCCTGATCATCGTGTAATTATTGAGGGGCATACCGACAACATTCCTATCAGTGCATCTACCGGAAGGCGATACAGGGACAATATGGAACTGTCTTATCTCAGGGCAAAGGCTGTTGCCGAGATATTAGTTAATCATAAAATATCACTGGAGCGCATCTCTATAATCGGGTATGGTGACACCCATCCGATAGCCTCTAATGAAACAGATGAAGATAGAGTTAAGAACCGCAGGGTCGAGGTAAAGCTTGTCCCTGGAGGCAAGGAGTTTTAAGATACTATGTATGCTAAACATTTTGGCCTCATAAAACTACCCTTTGAAAATGTGCCTGATCCGGTATTCTTTTTTGATCAGGGTGATCATGCGCGGGTCCGTTCCCGCGTAGAAGAATCATTGAGGGCAGGACGGGGTTTGTCGGTAGTTACAGGGCATATAGGCTCAGGCAAGACTACAATCAGTCAGATGATAAAATCTGATCTGTCTAATGGGATAAAACTCATATGGATGGTTGAGCCGCCGGCAAACAGCACAGACCTTTTTCTGTTTATTGCGCAGGAACTCGGCCTGAAGCCGTCAAGTACCGAGAGGACATTCGTTATAAGGGACATCAGGGACGTCCTGATGAAGATCAATTCTGAAGGCAGTAGATGTCTGGTGATAATAGATGAAGCGCATCGGATGTCGGATGATACAATCAACGGCATTCGTTTATTGAATAATCTTGAGGAAGGCCCGGTTAAACTTATTCAAATCCTTCTGCTCGGGCAGGAGGAATTGATGGAGATAATCAAAAGGCCGGACATGGAGGCCTTCAAGCAACGAATAGCAACCCTGGAAATATTAGGAAAGATGAAAGCCGACGGGATACATAATTATATCTTACATCGTATTCATGTGGCCGGAGGTCAGGCCTCCATATTTGCAGATACAGGCTGGGAGGCATTAGGTCTGGCCTTTGGTCCAGGCAGTACTCCTCGTGTAATTAATTCATTGTGTGACAGGTCCCTCAGGGCGGCCTTTGAGAGAGGAAAAACAATCGTTGATGTCGATGATGTATATGAAGCTGCCCAGAGCATGGGATTACAAAAAGAGATATTTTTTTATAAGGTTGAACTTAAAAAAAGGGAAAAAAATAAACAGGCGCCGCTTACCGGGGGAGATGATTCCATAAAAGAGCCCGAAATACCTGCTAAAGAGACTGTACCTCCCGTAGTCAAGGAGCATGTGAGTAATGTAGAACATGGTAGCAGGCGATCAGCGACATCCCAATCGATCAGGAAGGAATCTCATGAATCAGGAGAAGAACAGAAAGGTCTGAAATTACCTGTGCTGGTCCTCTTTTTATCCATAGCAGCAATTATCTTAAGTATCTTTTTCTATTGTGAAAGATCCGGCTCTACTGAGACAATGACCTGTCTCATGGAATTAATGGGTTTTTAGCAAGCCTGCCTGAATATTGTCTATCTTTTACGAAGAATACCCGGCATCTATGGATTAAAAAATATTTCCAGGTAATTCTTTTTTAAATCTAATACAATAATTAAATTTATTTTTCTGATTCTATTAATTAATTATGCAGAAGGACAATAAAAAGGCAATCTTCGGATGGGCTATGTACGACTGGGCGAACTCGGCTTTTGCCACAACGGTCATGGCCGGTTTCTTCCCTATATTTTTTAAAAAATTCTGGAGCGCCGGCGCTGATGTTAATGTCAGTACTGCAAGACTGGGCCTTGCTAATTCCATTGCAGGAATAATTATTGCCTTATTGGCCCCGATAGTGGGGGCAATCGCAGACAGAGGGACTTCAAAAAAGAAATTTCTTATGTTCTTCTCATTCATGGGCATGGTAATGACCTCGTCTTTATATATGGTTTCCAAGGGTGACTGGTCGTCGGCCGTCATTTTCTACGTTTTAGCCACTATAGGATTTTTAGGGGGCAATATTTTTTATGATTCGTTAATTGTCAGTGTCGCATCAGAGAAAAGACTGGATTTTGTCTCAGCATTGGGGTTTTCAACCGGGTATCTTGGCGGAGGAATTCTCTTCGGGATTAATGTATGGATGACCCTTAGCCCCGATACTTTTGGATTTGCCGATGCCGGAGAGGCCGTCAGATTTTCATTTCTTACTGTGGGAATATGGTGGGCGGTTTTTTCAATCCCAGTACTCCTGTTTGTCAAAGAGCCTGAAACCGATAATCCCGAATCAGGGGCCGGAGCCGTGAAGGCGGGAATCGCTCAATTTATACGTACATTCAGGGAAATCCGCCATTTAAAAACCGTCTTTCTCTTCCTTGCAGTTTATTGGCTCTATATTGACGGAGTGGATACAATTATTGTCATGGCCGTTGACTACGGGATGTCAATCGGATTTGATTCAAACGACCTCATCGTGGCATTGCTCATTACCCAGTTCGTCGGGTTTCCTTCAGCAATTGCCTTTGGTTATATAGGACAGAAAATCGGAGCGAAACGCGGCATATACATTGCGATTGGAGTATATTTATTTGTTTCAGTCTGGGGCGCATTCATGAAGGACAAGAGTGAGTTTTACATACTGGCAATTATCGTAGGCCTTGTGCAGGGCGGCATTCAGGCGCTGAGCCGGTCTTTCTACGCGAAAATAATACCTGCCAATAAATCAGCGGAGTACTTTGGTTTCTATAACATGATCGGGAAATTTGCCACTGTTCTCGGTCCTGTTGTCATGGGCGGAGCCGGTTTGCTCATACGGTCCATGGGGTACAGCAGCGATATTGCGTCCAGGGTAAGTATTTCCTCTATATCGCTCTTCTTTATTGTTGGCGGCACCCTGTTTTATTTTGTGGATGAAGAGAAGGGAAGGGCAGAGGTTAAATATCTTGAGGAGAACAGTTAAATGTGTGCTTTACGGTGCCCGTTATTTATCGTAAATTATGATAAATTAAATAGTCGTGACAAGCAGGATAAAGACCAGCCAGTAAATTGTAATGAACATACATGGTAACAGCCAGGAAAAGTGCCTCGGTTTTAATGATCCGACCAATCCGTCCATTCTTGTTAAACCCGTAGTCGGGTATTTACAGGCCTCTTTCCCATCACTGCTTTCAATTCTCCGAATATCCGGATCAAAAAATATGTCTTCATCGGAAAATATCTTCTCATTCTGAGAATCGAGTCTGCGTTCAATCGATCTCGCCTGAAAATAACGGAGTTTCAGCTTTAACTGTATCCTCATCACAAAAGCAACCCAGTATATGTTGATAGACATACCGACTATCAGAATTAAATAAATCAGGGCATAATCCATATATGTCAGGAAATAGTTTACTTTCTGGACCAGATGCGAAACATTCATTATCGAAAACAGCAGGACTACTACATTTAAGGATATATAGGCAAAGTCTAATAATCTTAAGCGGTCTTCTGTCCTGGAGATAATCGATATCAATGACTTATATTTTTCAATGGCGGCAAAGTTTGTTTCTTGCTCAACATTATTCATTTAATTATCCTCCAGGCCTCATTGTTTCAGTTAATCAGCAAAATATAAATCAGTTAAAAAATAAATATACATTAATATTAATTTGCCGCAACAACATATTCATTCATAATTATTCCATTTTTCTCTAAAGCAACGACCTTAAGTTGATTAGAAGTGGGTTGTGTCAGGCTGATAGTGCCGGGTATCGGCGGATCAGCTGTATTCCACAGTGGAACATTGAACCACGGAGATCTTTCTCCTATTATTGTGTTCCTGCCGGTTACATACAGAACAATTATATTATTCAACAATGCCCCATTTGCGGCATCGGCAGCATCCACCCTCCCGTCAAAATTTGTGTCGATCTCTCTGACGTTACTATTCTGCGAAAGCGACGATTGCAGCCAGTGCTGCAGCTCGGCCTGTGAACTGGCGGCAATTTTGCTCATTCCTCCCCGCCTTGCCTTCTCCCTTACTCCTACGTAAATAGTAAATGCGGCGGCAGCCAGTATATTGACTATCATTATAACGATTAATAGCTCAAGTAGAGAGAAGCCTGCTTTATTCCTGATATCCCGCACGAATGATTTTAATTTATTTTAGAATAAAAGCGCAACGATTCTCTCTTTGTTATATAAAATACCGGCAGCGGGAAGCGCTTCACAAAGGTATAAATATTGCTCTCGATAAGTTTCACAATCCGTTTGATATTGCCCTCTTGTTGCTGTAGACTAATCATCTAATTAAAAACCGGTCCAATTATATTATAAGTCAATTCAGGATTACGGCCGGGCATCAAATTTTTTTAAATATGAAAGAAATCGAACAGATTGATATGTCGGGAGATGTCGGTCTCAGAGTTCGCGGCAAGAGCCTGGAGCGGCTATTTGAAAATGCTGCAACAGGGATGTTTAGTTTAATTACAGACACCTTTCAAATAAAAGAAACAGAACAAAAGGAAATTGCATTTAAAGCAGATAACTATGAAGACACATTAGTTCAGTGGCTCAATGAACTCGTCTTTCTTTTTGATACATACGGTTTTACAGGCAAAGTGTTCCGGGTCGGTTTTCAGAATAATACTTTTAAGGCCAAGGTTTCAGGAGGAATCTTTGATCCCGAAATCAATGAAAGAAAACTCCTCATCAAGGCCGCAACCTATCACAATCTCTCTCTTAAGGAAGTTGAGTCCCAATGGGAGGCTACGGTTATATTTGATATATAATGGTACTAACAGTTATTGATTACACCGATTAAAAAACAGATTACACAGACCATAAGACGTTTATTAGTAGTACAATCGGTGTAATCATATTTTGTATCTGTGTAATCAGGAGGCATCTCGATGTCTATCGAAGGATTGAAAAGAATTGACAGCAACAGGGTTGAAGTCCCCATGGGATACAAAGCAGGCATGCGGACAAAGGGTATTATCTATGTTGACGAAATCCTCGAAAAACAACTTGAAGTACATTCAATAGAACAGGTGGCAAATGTTGCGACCCTGCCGGGGATAGTAGGTTCTTCTCTTGCAATGCCGGACATACATACGGGATATGGATTTACAATAGGCGGTGTGGCTGCATTTGACTTGAAAGACGGCATTGTCTCTCCGGGCGGCGTCGGTTATGACATAAACTGCGGCGTCAGACTCTTGAGAAGCAACCTTTATAAAGCTGAAATTACTCCCAGGATCAGGGAAATCGTAGATGCCTTTTATAAAGACATTCCGACAGGCGTGGGCTCTAAAGGGAAGTTGCGGCTCAATTCAAAAGAGCATAAAAAGGTCCTTCTCAAAGGCGCGCGCTGGGTTGTGGAGCAGGGGTTCGGAGACGAAGACGACCTGGAGCATACGGAATCACAGGGCTGCATCGAAGGAGCAGATCCTGATCTGATCAGTGATAAGGCGTATCAGCGGGGAAGCGCGCAGCTCGGCACCCTGGGCTCGGGGAACCATTTTGCGGAAATCCAGTATGTTGATGAAATATATGACGAAGAAGCCGCCGGCATTATGGGTTTGTTCAGGGACCAGATCACCGTAATGATTCATACGGGGTCCCGGGGCTTCGGGCATCAGGTGTGTACTGATTCACTTGAGGTGATGCAGAGGGCCGCGCGGAAATATGGCATCGAACTGCCTGACAGGGAACTTGCCTGCGCGCCCTTTGACAGCCCGGAGGCCGGAGATTATATGGCTGCCATGAAATCTGCCGCCAATTATGCATGGGCAAACAGACAGTTGATTATGCACTGGGTAAAAGAGTCCTTCATGAATGTCCTTGGCGCCGGACCTAAGTCAATAGGGATGGGCCTGATATACGATGTTGCACATAACATGGCAAAAGTCGAAGAACACATCGTCGATGGGAAGCAAAGAAAACTTATAGTCCACCGCAAAGGTGCAACAAGGGCCTTTGCCCCGGGACATGCCGAGCTGCCGGAGGTATATAAACATATAGGGCAACCTGTTATAATACCCGGTGATATGGGAAGGGCATCATATGTACTTGTTGGAACGGATAAAGGGATGAGGGAGTCCTTTGGTTCGACATGCCATGGAGCAGGCAGGGCAATGTCCAGGCACCAGGCCATGAAAAAAGCTAAAGGACGCGCCATCTGGAGAGAAATGGAAGACAGGGGCATAATTGTGAGGGCTACCGGAAGGGGTACCCTGGCCGAAGAAATGCCCGAGGCTTATAAAGATGTCACAAATGTTGTGGATGTCGTCCATAATGCAGGACTCTCAAAAAAAGTTGCAAGGCTCAGACCATTGGGCGTGATAAAGGGATAATTTGATAAGCAAAAAACTGAAAATAGGGCGAATTCCTTATGCCAACTTATTTCCCATATTCCACTATCTTGATAACCAGTGTAATCATTCGGAATACACCTTTATCAAAGGCGTCCCTTCAAAGCTTAATAAGATGCTGCGGTCCGGAGAGCTGGACATCAGTCCGTCTTCTTCGATAGAATTTTTAAAAAATAAAAACAAGTACCGTATCCTGCCCTGGCTGTCGGTAAGTTCCAGCGGCCCCATAAAAAGCATACTGTTGTTTTCCTCTGTCCCGATAGAGGCCCTTGGAGGGAAAACAATAGCCGTATCTTCAGATTCTGAAACCTCTGCGGCCCTGTTAAAGGTGGTTCTCAAAGAGTTCTATTCATTAAAATGCAAGTTTAAACAGACAGGCCTTCGCAGTGTTAAAAATATACTATCATCCGTTTCTGCAGTCCTCCATATCGGTGACACTGCAATGATGGAAGCTAAAAAGATAGAGTCAAGAGTAAAGAGTCAGAAGTTAGAAATTAAGAAAGAAAAACATATATCCTGTCTTGAAACTCATAACTCTAAACTCTTAACTCCGAACTCCGGACCGTATGTTTATGATCTTGGCGAAATATGGGACAAGAATACAGGGCTCCCCTTTGTATATGCCCTCTGGGTCGTAAGAAAGAAGGCGCTTTCCGAAAAAGGTGAACTTATCAGCAAGCTGTCTTCTGATTTAATCAATGCAAAAGAATATGCAAATAATAAGTTGTCCTTAATAGCACGGGAAGCGCCTCAAAGAAAATGGATCAGCGAGAAGGAACTTGTTAAGTACTGGAAGATCATATCATATGACTTTACGGAAAAACACATGGAAGGGTTGAGATTGTTTGAGAAGTATGCCCTTAAAAAATAGAAGTGCAAACTCACTGGAATAATTAATTCAATTCATCAGAAAAACTAAGCAAAATCAGGAAATATTTTTACCTCAAGAGGATTACCGTTTTCAAGTTTTTGTACAGCAGTAAGTATTCCTCCTTCTACATATGAGAGTTTAAAGTTTCCAAATCCTTTCCTGACAACACTCATCGCATCAGAAGGACATCCGGCTTCACATCCGGCAACGCCCCGGATCATTTTCAGAATCAATATGTCCAGTTCATATGGAGAAAGGTTTACCCCGTTCTTATTTCCGAAACTGACTATATCTTCCATCACATCTGTGACATTAAACCTGTGTGGATTCCCCACATTAATTGAACAGGAATTCCCGTTAATGCTTATATCAATGTCCATTTACTACCCCCATAATATGATATTTTTTAAAATAGGAAACTCATCTATAATAACAAATCCGGAGCATAGAATTGATGCCATATTCATAATATTATTTACAATATAAGCCCCTGCTCCTTCAAATAGGTCTGAAGCTCCCTCAGCGCCCTCCCCCTGTGGCTCATGGAGCTTTTCTCCTTATTGCTCATTTCAGCGAAGGTCCTGTCACGACCTTCAGGGTAAAAGACCGGGTCATATCCAAACCCCTTTGCCCCTCTGGGCTCTGTCCCTATCTTGCCTTCAACATGTCCCATATATGTTTTTATACCGCTCCG
>CAYMUX010000086.1:0-14394 GCA_964393845.1 uncultured Nitrospiraceae bacterium | reverse complement strand
GATCAGTTGTAGCTGCGTGCCTGCCAGGAATAAATAGTTCTTGTCTTTAACAGGCATATCGTATTATCATTATTAAACCTTTTTGAGGGGTACCACAAAATCAGTGATAGCGCAAGCCGTTAATATGATTAGAGAGGGACATGGGCCCTAAGATTAAGAAGATCCTGAGACCTCCAGTAAAATCCACCGGTCATTTGCCCGTATACGACAGCATCTTGTCGGGCATGGTTGATCTTTTGGAGCAGGCCAGACGTGCCTCGGCACGCGCGGTCAACTCTATTATGACTGCAACCTACTGGGAGATTGGGCGGCGGATTGTGGAGCATGAGCAAAAGGGCCGAAGCAGGGCAGGGTATGGGGAGGAGCTTCTGTTGCGACTTTCAGATGATCTTACTGCAAGGTTTGGGCGTGGTTTCTCGCGACAGAATTTACAGAGATTCCGTGAGTTTTATCTTGCATTCCCTTCGGATGTCATTTGCTCGACAGCGTCGGACAAATTAAGGGAGAAACCTGCAATCGAGAAATGCTCGACACTGTCGAGCATTTCTTTCGAGCCAATTTTTCAGACACTGCCTGAAAAATCGCAGGCGATGTCTGCGCAATTTACCTTGAAAGATATCGCCAACAGGTTTCCTCTCCCCTGGTCGCATTACGTTCTTCTTCTGTCCGTGAAAAATCCCGAAGCCAGTGTTTTCTACGAAACAGAAGCACTGCGTGGCGGCTGGTCGGTGCGGCAGCTGGACCGGCAGATCAATTCGCAGTTTTATGAAAGGACTGCGCTCTCACGCAACAAGGCAGCTATGCTCACCAAAGGCGCCTTGCCCAAACCTGAGGATGCAGTCACCCCGGAAGAGGAACTCAAAGACCCTCTGGTATTGGAATTCCTCGGCCTTAAAGACGAGTATTCCGAATCGGAGCTAGAAGAGGCTCTGATTCGTCATCTTGAAGCGTTTCTGCTGGAACTCGGCGGAGACTTCTGTTTTGTTGCGCGGCAGCGTAGGTTGCGGATCGATGATGAATGGTTTCGCGTGGACCTGGTCTTCTACCATCGCTGTCTGCACTGTCTGGTGTTGATAGACCTTAAACTCGGCAAATTCACCCATGCTGACGCCGGACAGATGCATCTGTACCTGAACTATGCCCGCGAACACTGGACAAAGACAGGCGAAAATCCTCCCGTCGGTTTGGTCCTCTGTGCAAGCAAGGGGGCAGCGCTCGCCAAATATGCCACTGAAGGACTACCTAACAAAATGCTGGTGCGCGAATACCTGACTGTTTTACCCAGGGCTGATCTGCTGGAGGCTGAGATCGAAAAGACCCGGAGACAGCTTGAACGTAATGGGATTCTGCGGGGGAAATTGAGTTGAGTGAATAAATGCAGACTGCAAGAAACAAGACGCGGCCCTGTGCCGTTTCGTCCAATCTACACGATGAGCACTTGAGGAAACTATATGATGACGTATTGTCCCTAAAGTGAGGTGTACAGTTGAACCAAAAAAGCAATGTTGAAAATGGGGTCAAATAGTGTTTCGTGCAATATTGACAAGGAACCTACACGATGCAATATAAACTCGGCATAGATCTCGGCGGCAAATATGTAGGTGTAGAAAAGACGATACATCGCCGCCCGTAACAGGCAAGGTATTCAGGTGTTTGACAATGGACGGATTAATTGATATAAAAGGTCTGGCAGATGAAAAGGGATATAAGAGGAAAAACCCCGTGTATATCCGTCAGATTTTCTCCCCAGAAAAGGGGATTGTTTTTACGAAATAGTTGTTATTGCTCTTTGAAAACAGAATCTGAAGATTGAAAACAGCCAAAGTGTTGGAATAGACACTAAGTTGTCGGGAACAGGTGAAGACCTACGGCAGGGTATCTTGAATGGTTACCAGTTCTGCCCTCTTGGAGTCTCTGAGCAGGAAAACTCGCCCCGCAAGGGGAAGGAAAATGGTCGGCGGATACGCCACTGTGATAAGGCCATCTACAGCTCATTGACATGTCCTGCCGACAACCTTGGCGAGGGAAACCATTAAATATCTTTGTCTACTATCATTCAATCTCAAGTAGCGGCACTTAAGAACTGAAATTTAGAAAAGTCATCTACGGCGCGGATTCGCTCCAATAAGATTTCAATCTTGCACGGTGGCTATTATGAACTGAGATTGCTCTTATCGTTCAGGCCTGATTCACTCAGCTTGATTTCAATCTGACATGGTGGCTATTAAGAGCAGAGACTTCTATGTTTCTTCTTCTGTCGGATTCAGTGAGTAGGATTTCAATCTTATATAGTGGCAATTACAAACTGGGACTGTTTACCTATCATGTGTCTCTCGTCAGTGACTCGGAATTTCAATCTATCACGGTGGCAATTATAAAAAGCGGACTCCGTGGGGTCAGACCTACACATTTTACTAAACCAACAAACAATGAGGGCCGCGTCTTCACCTTTATCCTTTTACGATTAAGAAAACGTGACTTGTGACAGGGATGGTGTCAGGCATGCATTCATGCAAATATTAATTCTGAAGAAGTCGAGTACCAGACCTGCTTATTGTGCGTCTTATGTCCATCTCCCTTTCACTCTGAAAGATTCGGTATAGTGGCCACATTGACAATCTATTGAAGGACCCCAAAAAAGGATAGTTGCTTTCAGTTAATAATTAAAGCTCTGTAATTGATTCTCTATACAACATCCTCAAGCAATTGCTCAATACTATTTATCAGATAAAATGGTAATCTCATAAACTATAACCTAATATTAATATGAGATGTAATAGAATATAACCAGTTTTAACTATGCCATCTGGAATGTTATAGATAAAAAAACATGTCTTTGTCAGCAAAAGAAACATTTCTTCAATCAAAGGGGAGTACCTCTTTTAACCCGTAATCATCGAATGTAAAGTCATCACAGATTATTCACTGTTGTCTGTAATGTCCTGCAATGATTATCTATGCCGGATCGCAAAGAGAGGGGCATGGTTGGATGTAAATATGGGAGGGTCTCTTCTTAATATTGCCGAGACAGCCGGATGTTTTTTGAATTCATTATCCAGAAATAGCCTGACATTCTTTCTGTCCCAGCCTTCAGGATGCCTGAAATCAGTATATAAGGACAGATCACCTTCATAAAAAATGCTGGTTTCAAATTCAGAAATCTCCGGTCCGCAGACAGGCATGTTAAAGAGCGCGATATTGAGGAACCCGATTTCATCTTTATGCCTGACAACAAACTCAAGGGTATTCCGGGCCTCGGTTAACGTCTCCGGTGGCGTGCCGAATAGAAGATAGACGTATGTGGCTATTCCCGCCTCTTTTAATGTCTTTAAGACCCTGGATGTTGTTTCAAGATTAATTCCTTTTTGCATTCGATCAAGAACTTCCTGATCTCCTGATTCCAGTCCAAGCTTCAGCATTACACAGCCTGAGTTTTTCAGTGCCATGCAAAAATCGATATCTGTCAAAAGGCTGCTGATCCGGGCGAAGCCATACCAGGGAACACCCAACTGATCATCGGCAAGTCTTTTCAAAAGCGCTTTACTGATGGAGTTGTCCAGCAGGTGAACAAGGGCAGGCCTTGTCTTCATTATGAGTGCGTTAAGATCATCCATTACCCTGTCAACCGGCAGCGGGATGTATGGATTGTCTTCCGCCCTTTCAGGGCAGAAAGAACACCTGTTCCAGTAGCATCCGCTTGAAGCGCTGTACGGCAGGATTAGCCCCGGAGACAGGTAATCACTCAGCGGTAATGAATCATAAATCGGCGTAAAATGTTTTTCTTTGGTCTCATCAATTCCCATTATCGAGAGAATTTGTTGCTCACCAGGACCGGCGATGAGATGATCAACAAGTCCGGCAAAAGGGTTCCGCCAGTCGGGATTATTCATCCATGAAGTAACAAGTCCCCCGCCGAGAACTATCTTCATCCCAGGAAAGCTCTGCTTTATAAAGCCGACCATTGCAAACGTACACAACGCCTGGCTTAAATAATTCAGGGAAAACCCGGCAATAGAATATCCGTCCTTTTCAACAAGCTCCATAAGACGTTTTGAGAAATAAGGGTAAAAAGGATTCTTCTCAGGTCTTTCAGCGGCCCTGATAAGGTCAGCGCTTCTCAATGGAGAAAGCTCACTGTCTTTGTAGTTTGCAAGCCCCATAATTACCCTGTTGTCAAAGGATTTCTCAATCGCATGGTTCAGGTCGCTCACGGCTCTTTTGTAACGGTCGATATTATGATATGTTTGCCGGTTTCTCAGAGAGGTGTAATTACCTGACGCATTACGAAAGGCGCGGCTGGTCCACCTGTCGGATGATGTCCCGGCCAGCGGTTTAGAGCGGTCAATTAGATAAAGAAGCCCTTCCAGATTTGCATCCAGAATGCTGTGGCTTATTCCATGTCTGTTAAGCGCGCCTGCAAGTCTTGCTATGCCTGCGGGAGGCTCAGAGGGTTTTGCGACGGGAGGGTAAATGAGTATCATGGTTCTTTACGGTATAGAATTTTATTCGCCAGACTTTTCAAGGTGCGGAATAACAGTTTCTATCTGTATTAAAAGGGTAGGTATTGAGGTGTCCACAGCATTCCATACTTCATCAATGTCAACATGATCATATGCATGGATGAGAATGTCGCGCATTCCCGCTATCTTTTTCCAGGGTATTTCAGGATGTTCAAGTCTGACTTTTTCTGATAGGCGCTTCGCCGCCTCCCCCATGATCTCAATCTGACGGATAACAGCGGACTGAATCAGGGAACTGCTTTCAAACTGCTTTTTATTAACGCCCTGAATGAACTCTTGAATCTGTCTTGCTGCCTGAATAATATCGGTGAGATAACTAAGATCACGCTGCGGCATAGACTACCTCTGCAGAATCGAGTATCGCCTTGCGGCGGATGTGATTACGGCTACGTTCGATCCCGCGTTTGCTTACGAGATCAATATTGCGTCCGAAAATAATTTTCAGTTCATCTTGCATATCTACATGGTCCATGAGATTCCATCGTGCATCCGGAGCAAAGGTCACCAGAACATCAATATCACTATTCGAGGTGAAGTCATCGCGCAAGACCGAGCCGAAAAGTGCGAATTCGGTAATCTTCCAGCGCCGGCAGAAACCTGCTATTTTTTCTTCTGGAATATGAAGCCTTACCATTCGTATTCCTCCTTAAGATGCATCATTATACAATATAAACAAAACGGCCTGAAAGGGGAAAAATCATCAATCGCTCTTATCAATAAACGCATCCCTCATCAATTTGCTCTGTCTCTCAAATGCCTGTCTCGGATTCTTGGGATCTTTCATAAGGGAGATTTCCTGAGTAATGAGCCGTGCGAGGTTGAGGATGTGAGTATCTATTTTTGCTGATTCTCTTTTGTAGAGAGGATGGTCTCTGTTTACGTAAATCGTTGTCTCCTCTGAAAACACCTCTGCCCCGTCTTCTCCGAAACCGTCCACGCATATTGAGACGCCTATGTCGCCGAATTTCATTCTCTTGATTATGGCATTGGGCGTCAGTTGTTTCACTTTTGGTTTTTTCTTTTTCTTCTTTTTTGGTTCTGCTGCTTTTACGGATTGATCTGCTTGAACCGTTTGAACCGCTTGAGCTGCTTGAACGGTTTCTTTTGAAGCCGCGCCGCCGATCCCCTTTGTTTCCTCTCCGACAGGGAAGGCCCCGAATGGAGATAAATCAGGATTTGCAGCCAATGCCTTATATATTTTTTGCAGGGTCTCTTTTAATGCACGGCTGACTTTTCTTCCTTCTTTCTTGCCTGACAGCTTCTGGAGGATGTTTTTTACATCTCCCATGATTCTTTCCATGACATTATGAAGCGCCGCATATTCAGGAGAGTCTTTTATGAAGCCGGTCCTGTCACTTGTAATCGGCAGAAAATCCGCATTCACCTCTCCTGCTATTCGCGCCATTGCCTTGCCCCATGTCTCCATGCCGAAAAATTCACGCCTCACCGTTACCTGTTTTACCTTTATCTCAATTCCAAGCTCCTTGATTGACGAGGCAGTTTCCGGAAGTATTATTATCTCGCCTGTAACCGGCCCGAAGGACGTTCCTTCAAGGAAAGGTATCCTGTGACCTGAAAGACTTCGCGGTGTGATAGTGTGTCCATTGAGTCTCACCCTGAAATGAGGTGACTTGAGCGGTGTGCCTTCGATTATCTTTGCTTCGATGTCCTTTGGATCGAACTTCTTGTTCAGCCCTGCAAGTATGACCGTTGTGCCGTCTGTCTTTCTGAAGTCAGGCGGAAGAATCTCAAACGGAAGCTGCCACACATTCTCTGCCTTTTCCCATTCTTCTTTGTCGAATATAACCCTTCCGACAAAATCACCGTTCTTTGTGATTACCTCGAATCTTTTGGCTGCGGAGAGAGTTGCAAATTTCCCTATCCCGAACTGCCCGATCCTGTCCCTTCCGTGGACCGGAGATTTCGGCGAAGAGAGCTTCTGCTGGGAGCCTATATTGAAGTACTGCCTGAGACCTTCCCTGTCCATCCCGCTTCCATTGTCTCTGATTTCAATAATATCTTCTCCGATAACAATCTCAACCAGAGTTGCATCCGCGTCATAGGCGTTGTTTACAATCTCACGCACAAACTCGATGCTTTCCGTGTAAAGCCTTTCACCGATAGTGATGATATGGCTTTTGTCGATTGTTACCGTGATGAATTCGTGGTTGTCTGCATTCATGGGATTTTTTACGATACTACAAAACTGCTTTACTATGCCATAGGTTTCAATAATAATATATACATAAAGTTAATATAATACGGTATCATATAGCGAAGTTTTAGATTCTGAATGACTGGCAAAAATTAAATTATGGAAAGTAAAAAAATAAGACAATTATTTATCGATTTTTTTAAGGAAAAAGAGCACGAGGTCCTGCCGAGCTCTCCCCTCCTGCCAAAAGACGACCCCACACTTCTCTTTACCAATGCCGGGATGGTACAGTTCAAGTCCGTATTCCTGGGGGATGAGGAGAGACCATACCGGAGGGCAGTGACTGTGCAGAAGTGTCTCAGGGCAGGCGGTAAGCACAATGACCTTGAGAACGTGGGCAGGACCGCAAGACACCATACTTTTTTTGAGATGCTGGGCAATTTTTCCTTTGGCGACTATTTCAAAAAAGAAGCAGCGGAATGGGCCTGGGAATTCCTGACGGAACGGGTCAATCTTCCGGCGGACAAGCTCCGGGTCACCGTATATGAAAAAGATGATCAAGCTGCGGAAATATGGGAAAAGGATGTGGGTGTTCCGGCGGAAAGAATTTTCAGGCTTGGCGAGAAAGACAATTTCTGGCAGATGGGAGATACCGGGCCGTGCGGGCCATGCTCCGAGATTCTGATAGACCAGGGCCCCGAATTAAGCTGCGGAAAGCCCGGCTGCCGGGTCGGATGTGACTGCGACAGATATCTGGAGATATGGAACCTCGTATTCATGCAGTATAACAGGAATTCATCAGGGGAACTGACTCCTTTGCCCCAGCCGAGCATAGATACAGGCATGGGGCTTGAAAGACTCTCGGCAGTGCTTCAGGGGAAGGTGAATAATTATGATACCGATCTTTTCATGCCTGTCTTTAAATATATTGAAGACATTTCAGGTAAAAAATACGGAGTTGACTCTTCAACCAATGTATCAATGCGTGTAATTGCGGACCATATCAGATCAGCGGCTTTTGTCCTTTCAGAAGGACTGACGCCGTCAAATGAAGGCAGGGGATATGTACTGAGAAGGATTATAAGGAGGGCCGCCAGACACGGTTTTATGCTTGGTATTAAGGAACCGTTCCTTTTTAAGGTGCTTGATGCAGTGTATAACATGATGTCCGGGCCTTATCCTGAACTGGTTGAAGATACACGCAATAGCAGAAAGGTGCTTAAGTTTGAGGAAGAGAGGTTTGCCCATACCCTCACTTCCGGCATGACCATTTTAGACAAACTAATAGCTGATGTTAAATCCTCGAAGAAAAGTACAATCCCCGGCTCTGAGCTCTTCAAGTTGTATGACACTTTTGGCTTTCCCCTTGACCTGGCCCAGGACATTGCAGGGGACAATAGCCTTAAGATAGATCATAAAGGCTTTAATGACGAAATGGAACTTCAGAAGACAAGGGCAAGGGCGTCATGGGTTGGAGCAGAGGGTGAAGTTCCTGCTGTGTACAAGAAGATTAAAGAGATGTTTCCGTTTACGGAATTTTCAGGATATGAAACCCTGCAAACAAGCAGTGTAGTCAACGCGCTCATTGAATACAATTCGCTTGTGGAAGAAGTTAATGAGGGTGAAGAAGTGGAAATAATACTTGATCAGAGTCCCTTTTATGGCGAGTCCGGGGGGCAGGTTGGAGATACGGGAATTATTAAATCAGACAACTTGATGATTGAGGTCCAAAGCTCTAAGAAAATTAATGGCATGCTTATCCATGCCGGCATTGTAAAGAAAGGAACAGTCAGAAGAGGCATGGCTGTTCAGGCAATTGTAGAAGAGGGAAGAAGAAAAGCTATTATGCGCAACCATACGGCAACGCACCTGTTACATGCCGCTTTAAGAGGTGTTCTTGGGGACCATATCAAGCAGGCGGGTTCTCTTGTGGCATCCGACAGGCTCAGGTTTGATTTCACGCATTTCTTTGCAATGGATGAAAGGGAATTAAACGAAGTCGAGAATATTGTCAATGAGAAAATAATCGGGAACCTGCCCGTTGATGTAACCGAGACTTCCCTTGATGAGGCCGTTAGCAGCGGAGTGACTGCGCTTTTTGGAGAGAAATACGGAGAAGAGGTAAGGGTCGTAAGGGCCGGAGATTTTTCAGCTGAATTGTGCGGCGGCACTCACTGCCATGCAACAGGAGACATAGGGCCTTTCAGGATAATTTCCGAAAGCAGTACAGCGTCAGGCATAAGACGTATTGAGGCGTTGACGGGATTTGCCTCACTGGAGTTCAATAAAAAGAGGGAAATTGAGTTACAGAAAGCAGCGGGTCTGCTTAAGGTCAATGAACTGAAAGTTTCGGAGCGGGTGGAGAGAATAATTAATGATTTAAAGCAGCATGAAAAAGAACTCGAGCAAATTAAGTATAAAGCCGTAACAGGCAATGCAGATAAAATTCTTGAGAACGCTTTAGAAATAGACGGTATAAAAGTGCTTGCCCATAAGGTTGACGGACTGGATATGAAATCATTAAGAAGCCTTGCTGACTCATTAAAAGACAAAATAGGCTCCGGTATTATCGTGCTTGGCTCGGCCCTTGATGGGCAGGCGTATTACGTTTCCTCTGTAACAAAAGACCTTGTTTCACGTTTCAATGCAGGAGAAATTTTAAGGGCTGTTACCGGGGGCAAAGGGGGTGGAAGACCCGATATGGCACAGGGCGGAACTAACGACACTGCAATAATAGATAAGGCGCTTGGTTCAGTGTCTGATATAATTAAAGAAAAGATAAAATAGTTTTTAGTTGTTTGTTTTCATTTTTTAGACTAACAACTAAAAAAAGGAGGATATCATGACTATAAATGAGATCGTGCATAAGGCATTAATGGTGGGAATCGGCGTCCCTGAAAAGATGAAAGAACTGGTTGATGATCTGGTTAAAAAGGGAGAATTAAGTGAAAGCCAGGGCGCGAAGATTGTAAAAGAATGTTCGGAAAAGGTCAGTAAATCAGGAGATGAATTAAGCAAAACCGTATCAGAGCTTATCAACAAGACCCTTGAAACAATAAATATTCCTACAAGGGACGAGGTCGAAAAGCTGCAGAAAAAATTGATTGTCCTTTCTGCAAGAATTAAAAAGCTTGAAGAGGCTTCTGAATCAAAGGAATAATGACAACAGAGAGAATAGTATAAGTTTAAATAATAAAACGAATGACCATCTCTAGTCTCTTAAGATTCTGGTACACATATAAGAATATTACCCGCATCAGGCAAATCGTCAATGTTTTTCTTAAACATGGGTTTGGTCAATTTATCGAACTGCTGAATCTTCAAAGGTTCATCCCTCTAAGAAAAAAAATAAAATATTTTTCCCGGTGGCAGGAAGTCGAAAGGATTACAATCCCCCAGAGGCTGAGGATGGCCTTTAGTGAATTAGGCCCGTCTTTTATCAAACTTGCCCAGATCCTCTCCTCGAGGCCCGACCTGATCACAGGCGCGTATGCTGATGAATTCAAGAAGCTTCAGGACAAGGTCCCGCCTTTTTCTTCGGATAAAGCCAGACAGATGATTGAAGCCGAGTTTAAAGTCTCGTTAAAGGACATCTTTACTGATTTTGAAGATGATCCGGTTGCCGCTGCTTCTATCGCCCAGGTCCATAACGCTACACTCAAAACAGGGGAGAAGGTCGTTGTAAAAGTTCAGAGACCTAATATCCGTGAAGTCATCGAGACTGATATCGCTATTTTGAATGCAATTGCAAGGCTCATGCTGAAGTATATCCCTGAAAGCAAATACTTTGATCCGCAGGGGATCGTCAATGAATTTTCCAGGACTGTAAAAAAGGAGCTGGATTTTGTTGCAGAGGCAAAGAATGCGCAGCGGTTCAAAAGAAACTTTGCGGGAAGGGATGATGTCTGCATTCCCGCTATCTATCCTGACTTGCTGTCCGGGAAAGTCCTTGTGATGGAAAGAATCGAAGGTGTGAGAATAGATGATGTTAATAAAATAGATTCTCTCGGGATAGACAGGATTGAGCTGGCCAAAAGAGGAGTTAATACTTATTTTAAGATGATTTTTGAAGACGGTTTCTTTCATGCAGACCCGCATCCGGGCAATATCTTTGTTATGCCTGACGGCAGAATAGGAATAATGGACTTTGGAATAGTCGGCTGGTTGACATCGGATATGATGGAAAATATTGCCGGCGCTTTCCTGGCAGTTTTAAATAAAAATTATGACCGGCTTATTGATATTTATATAGACATTGGACTGATAACAGATGAAGTTGATACTGAATCATTTAAGAAGGAATTTAAGTCTGACCTGGTATATCTTCTGGAACCCCTTTATGATGCGACAATATCCGAGATAAATTTCCCGGAATATCTTGAAGCGCTTACACATCTTGTTATAAAACACGGACTCAATGTCCCTTCGGATCTGCTGCTGATGAATAAAACCATATTGCTACTCGATAACATCGGAAGACAGCTTGATCCGGATTTCAATGCAGTAAATGCTGTCGAACCTTACGCGGCAAAACTGGTAAAAAAACGCATGAGCCCTCAAAGGGTATTTGATAAAGCAAAGGACAACCTTTCGGATATTAGTGATGTTCTGTTCGATACGCCGAAGCAATTGAACAGGCTGCTGAAAAAATCCCTGCGGGATGAGCTGAGCTTTAAAATAAACCCGGTAGGGATGGAAAAATTGATTCTTGATATTGACCGTTCAAGCAACCGTCTTGCATTCAGCATTATTGTTGCAGCCATAATAATAGGCTCGTCCATGCTTATACAATCAAATATCGGCGGTAAAATATTCGGGCTGCCTGCGGTGGGCGCGATAGGATTTCTGGTCGCGCTTTTACTTGGCTTGCGGCTCCTTTTATCGATTATAAGATCAGGTCGGCTTTAACTTATTTTATGATGAGATTTCACACAGGAGGTTTAGCTTATGACATTAGATGAGTTGAAACAGTATTGCAGCGGAGAATTACAGAATATCGATAGAATAGTGAAAGAACTTTATGCCTTTTATAAACCTGAAAAAACCGAATATACTCTCGCTGAAGAAGCTGCAATGGCCACTTTTATAATGAATGCATACGGCGGTATTGAAAACGTATTGAAGCAGATGCTCATGTATGACAAACTGGAAATAGGGGATTCTCCGGGCTGGCATGAGAAGGTGCTGAGAAAAGCGGGCGAGATCGGGATACTCCCTCCTGAGCTTTTCCAGATGCTCTCTAAATATTTATCCTTCCGGAACTATTTTATTTATTCATACGTCTTTAACATTAAGTGGGAAGATATGAAGCTGATGGTTGATGTGATGAAAGATGTGGCCGGACAGATCCGGTCAGAGGTTGATGAGTATTTGCAGACTATTTAGAGTTTATTAGTTTGGACAGTCTTACCAACTTGAACTGTTTGGACTGATTTCTATATATTTCATATAAATAAAAAAATTCTTGCATATGATCTAAATCATAGAATGTTGTGCTGATTTGTAATATTCTATAGTAACGGCATTAAATTAAAATACATCTTAAGCATTTAATTAGCTGTAATATAAAGGAAATATCATATTTTAACTTAAGTTATTTATTGCCGTTACTATAAAACTAGAATAAATACAAACAAGAGGATGCTGACAAAAATTTAAGGGTTTTTCCCGCCTAAGCTAAGAGCCCAAAACCTTAAATTTACCATGTCCCCTCAAGTCAGCATCCTCTTTTATTTTCCAGCTCATAATCTAAATATGCCTGTTGAGGTGTGCCGGCTTGCAGTAAACAGGGCGAGCTTATCCCCTACGATTTCCTTATGTGTCTGAAGCGCTGTCTCCGGATCGTTATTGTTATTTGAAAGATGCGAGAGGCACGCCCATTTCAGTCGCCGGCCGGTCAGCAAAAGCTCTGCTGCTTCCCTGTTGGACAAATGACCTTTGGGTCCGCGGATACGCTGTTTAAGAAAGGCTGGGTAGGGCCCGTTTGCCAGCATTTCAGAGTCATAATTACTCTCAATAAATACGCCGTCAAGGGAGGGGATAAATGTATAGAGGTCCTTAAAGACATGTCCGAGATCGGTCATTATTCCCAGACGTTTCTCGTTGGACGAAATGACAAATACTGCGCCGTCCACGCCGTCATGGGGGCAGGGGATTGTCTGCACGGTCACGTTATCAAAATTAATTATTCCCCCTGCCATGAAGTAATTTACATTACTTAGCCTGCCGAGTCCGTATTTCTTTTCGGATATATCAAGCGTTCTGCGTGTAATATGAATAGGAAGGCCGTATTTTCTTTGATACACTCCTGCATGACGAACATGATCGGAATGGTCATGGGATATTATCAGGGCATCGACATCCCTTATATCGCGGCCAAAGGCTGACAGCCTCTCTCCTGCCTGGATGCCCGAAATACCGGCGTCAAAAAGCAGTTTCACGCTACCGGTTTCTACATATGTGCAGTTGCCGTTACTTCCTGACTGAAGGGAGATTGCGATCACGCTAGTATACTTGCATATAAGGGTGATTTATTACAAGAATGTAAAAACTGACTTCCGCGCTTTTTACTCTTTCTTGTTTTCACTGTTGAAACGGTTCAAGCGGTTTTTATTGCGCCAGCTGATCTGCCAGATTGCAGACGGCCAGCGCATAAAGAAAAGAGGGATTCCATTGCATGATTGCCCGGAAATTCCGGTAAACCAGGAATGAAGGGTTATTGCTGCCTGAAGGTTGGATCAGGGAAGCATTAATCTTGAGATCCGGCAGGTTGCCGCCGTTGATATCGCGTATCCCGATTTTCTGCCATTTAGCCAGGGACTTTTCATTTTTTAACCCGGTGAGGTTCTGGTCAAAACCCTGAGGCACTCGTACCATCCCGCCCCATGTTTTATCAGTGTCCCAGCCGTTACTGGATAAAAAATTAGCTGCAGAGGCGTAAACGTCAGGCAGGCTGTGCCAGATGTCCTTGCGGCCGTCCTTGTCCCAGTCAACGGCAAAGCTGATAAAAGTAGACGGCATAAACTGGAGCTGGCCCATGGCGCCTGCCCATGAACCCTGCATGTCTGAAACATTTATGTGCTCTTCATCGAGAATTTTCAGGGCTTTCAGAAGCTCGGCCCGGAAAAATCCGCTCCTTCTCGTATCGTGGGCAAGAGTCGCCACAGCCCCGATTACCGGGAAATTACCGATGTATGCACCGAAGTTTGTCTCCAAGCCCCATATTGCAACCAGAAAATGCGGCTGTACTCCATATTTTTTCTTAATATCTTCAAGCAGCGCCCTGTGTTTAATCAGCAGCTCGCGCCCCTTTTTTATCCGCTTTTCAGTGATTGTCAATTTAATGTAACTCCAATAGTCCTTCTTGAACTCGGGCTGATTGCGGTCAAGGGTTATTACTTGCTGAATCGGCTCCAGCCCGGTAAGGGCTGCGTCAAGGGTTTTCCTGGATATGCCTTTGGCCAGGGCTTCGGCCCTCAGTCCGGCCAGCCACCGGCTGAAGTCGTCTTCTGCCGGAGATGACCGCGGAAGCATCAGCAGCGAGATTAGAGCAAGCAACATTAAGCCAAATATTTTAAGGCGCCTTTTTGTCATAACTTTCAATAAATTTTCTATCCTGTGTTTAATTATAATATGGGTTCTTTCTCATTTCAAGTGGGTAATCCAAACCCAAATCCCGATATAGGAAATACTTACAACGTGCCGTTAGGCAATTTGGAG